>DASXYT010000089.1:0-4961 GCA_036502345.1 Pseudonocardiaceae bacterium
TGATGCCCTTGACCTGCGGCGAACGCATCGCCGTCTGGATCGCCTTGCGCATCGCACGACGGAAGGCAACACGGTTGGACAACTGCTCGGCCACGCTCTGCGCGACGAGCTGTGCGTCCGACTCCGGGTTCTTCACCTCGAGGATGTTGAGCTGGACCTGCTTCTTCGTGAGCTTCTCCAGCTCAGCCCGAATCCGGTCCGCCTCCGCGCCACGGCGACCGATCACGATGCCTGGGCGGGCGGTGTGGATGTCCACCCGCACCCGCTCCCGCGTCCGCTCGATCTCGACCTTGGAGATCCCTGCGCGCTCCATGCCCTTGGACAGCAGCCTGCGGATCTTGACGTCCTCAGCGACGTACTCCGCGTACTGCTTGTCCGCGTACCAGCGCGACTTCCAGTCGGTGGTGATACCAAGACGGAAGCCGTGCGGGCTGATCTTCTGACCCACTAGCGGGCCCCTTCCTTCTGACTCGCACGGCCCTTGGACGCCGACTGCGTCCTGCTGGTACCGCGGCCGCGGCCGCCCTTGTCCTCGACGGACACGGGCAGCGACTCCAGCTCGATGGTGATGTGGCTGGTCCGCTTACGGATGCGATACGTGCGCCCCTGCGCCCTCGGCCGGAACCGCTTCAGGGTCGGCCCCTCGTCCACGAACGCGGTGGAGATCCACAGGGTCTCCGGGTCGAGTTCGAGGTTGTTCTCGGCGTTGGCCATCGCACTGGCGAGCACCTTCGCCACCGGACCGCTGGCGGCCTGCGGCGCGAACTGGAGCACGGCCAGGGCCTCCCGGGCACTGCGGCCCCGGATCAGGTCGACCACTCGACGCAGTTTCATCGGCGTCATGTGGACGTAGCGGGCGCGCGCCACTGCGCGCGGAAGCTCCTCCGCGCCTGCGGCGTCGTTAGCCATAACTGCTACCCCTTTGTACTGGTTCGTGTCACAGCCGGCCTAGCGGCGGCGCGACTTCCTGTCGTCCTTGATGTGGCCCTTGAAGGTGCGCGTCGGGGCGAACTCGCCCAGCTTGTGCCCCACCATGGCCTCGGTCACGAACACGGGAACGTGCTTGCGACCGTCGTGCACGGCGATCGTGTGCCCCAACATGTCCGGGATGATGGTGGACCGTCGAGACCAGGTCTTGATGACCGTCTTCTTGTTGGCCTCATTCAGCACGTCCACCTTCTTGAGCAGGTGGTCGTCGACGAATGGACCCTTTTTGAGACTACGTGGCATCCTTCACTCCCTCCCTGCTCAGCGCTTCTTACCGGTGCGACGACGCCGGACGATGAGCCTGTCGCTTTCCTTGCGGCGGCGGGTCCTGCCCTCGGGCTTACCGGCCGGGTTCACCGGGTGGCGACCACCGGACGTCTTGCCCTCACCACCACCGTGCGGGTGGTCGACCGGGTTCATGGCCACACCACGAACGGTCGGGCGCCTGCCCTTCCACCGCATACGACCGGCCTTGCCCCAGTTGATGTTGGCGTGGTCGGAGTTACCGACCTCGCCGACCGTCGCCCTGCACCGCACGTCGACGTTGCGGACCTCGCCGGACGGCATCCGCAGCTGCGCGTAGGGGCCGTCCTTGGCGACCAGCTGCACGCTGGCGCCGGCGGACCTGGCGATCTTCGCGCCGCCACCGGGCCGCAGCTCGATCGCGTGCACCAGGGTGCCGGTCGGGATGTTGCGCAGCGGCAGGTTGTTGCCCGGCTTGATGTCGGCGCGAGCGCCGCTCTCCACCTTGTCGCCCTGGCGCAGCTTGCCCGGCGCGACGATGTAGCGCTTCTCGCCGTCCACGTAGTGCAGCAGCGCGATGCGCGCCGTGCGGTTCGGGTCGTACTCGATGTGCGCGACCTTGGCCGGGATGCCGTCCTTGTCCGACCGGCGGAAGTCGATCAGCCGGTAGGCACGCTTGTGGCCACCGCCCTGGTGTCGGGTGGTGATCCGTCCGTGCGCGTTGCGGCCGCCCTTGCCGTGCAGCGGACGCAGCAAGGACTTCTCCGGCGTCGACCGAGTGATCTCGGCGAAGTCGGAGACGCTGGAGCCGCGACGCCCAGGCGTGGTCGGCTTGTACTTGCGGATGCCCATTGTGATTCTCGTCCCTTACGCGGCGGGGCCGCCGAAGATCTCGATCGGCTTGCTCTCGGCGGACAGGGTCACGATGGCTCGCTTGGTGTCCTTGCGCTTCCCGTAGCCGTTGCGGGTGCGCTTACGCTTGCCCTGGCGGTTGAGCGTGTTGACGCTCACGACCTTGACGCCGAAGACCTTCTCCACCGCGATCTTGATCGCGGTCTTGTTGGCCCTGGGGTCGACCAGGAACGTGTACTTGCTCTCTTCGAGCAAGCCGTAGGACTTCTCGGAAACCACCGGTGCGATCAGGATGTCGCGCGGATCGGGGATCACAGCTCGCTCTCCTCAACCTCACTGGAGCTCGCGACGGCCTTCGCGGAACGGCCACGGGCCGGACCGGCGATCAGCGCGTCGAAGGCATCCCGGGTGAACACGATGTCGTCGTTCACCAGCACGTCATAGGTGTTCAGCTGGTCGACCGTGAGGACGTGCACCTCGGCCAGGTTGCGCACGCTGCGCAGGCCGAGATCGTCGCCGTGGGTCAGCACGACCAACGCCTTGCGGGTCTCGACCAGGTTCGCCAACGCCGCGCGGGCCACCTTGGTGGACGGCCCTTCGCTGTCGGTGATCATGGTCAGCACGTGCACCCTGTCGTTGCGGGCCCGGTCGGAGAGAGCGCCACGCAGAGCGGCGGCCTTCATCTTCTTGGGGGTCCGCTGCGAGTAGTCCCTCGGGTGCGGGCCGTGCGAGACGCCACCACCGGTGAACTGCGGCGCCCTGGTCGAACCCTGACGGGCGCGACCGGTGCCCTTCTGCCGGTAGGGCTTGCGGCCACCACCGCGGACGTCGCCACGGGTCTTGGTGGAGTGGGTGCCCTGGCGGGCCGCTGCCTGCTGGGCGACGACCACCTGGTGCATCAGCGCGATGTTGGCCTGCTGGCCGAAGATCGCGGTCGGCAGTTCGACGGTGCCGTCGGTCTCACCGGACGGGGTGTACACGTCGATGACGCGTACGTCCTCAGCGGTGTCGGTCGCTGTGTCTTCAACGGCCTCGGTGCTCTCCGCCATGTTCACTCACCGCCCTTCACTGCGCTCTTGACGAACACCAGGCTGCCCTTGGGACCAGGGATCGCTCCCTTGATCAGCAGCAGGCCGCTCTCGGCGTCCACCCGGTGCACGGTCAGGTTCTGGGTGGTCACGCGGACGTGGCCCATCCGACCGGCCATCTTCACGCCCTTGAACACCCTGCCGGGCGTCGCACACGCGCCGATCGAACCCGGCGAGCGGTGCTTGCGCTGCACGCCGTGTCCTGCGCCGAGGCCGTGGAAGCCGTGGCGCTTCATGACGCCCGCGTTGCCCTTGCCCTTGCTGGTTCCGGTGACGTCAACCACGGCGCCGCCCTCGAACACGTCGGAGGCCGTGATCTCCTGGCCCACCTCGTACTCGCCGGCGTCGGTGGTCCGCAGCTCGGCCAGCACACGCCTCGGGGTGACGCTCGCCTTGTTGAAGTGGCCGGTCTCGGGCTTGTTGACCTTGCGCGGGTCAATCGCGCCGAAGGCCAACTGCACGGACTGGTAGCCGTCCTTCTCCTGGGTACGCACCTGGGTCACCACGCACGGCCCGGCCTTGACGACGGTCACCGGAACGATCCGGTTGGTCTCGTCGAAGACCTGGGTCATACCGAGCTTGGTGCCCAGGATCCCCTTCATCTGCCTGTCAGACATAGCTCTCGTAACTCTCCGCCTCAGCAGCCCGAACGCTTACTGGATGTTGACGTCGACGCTGGCCGGCAGGTCGATGCGCATCAGCGCGTCAACCGTCTTCGGCGTCGGGTCGAGGATGTCGATCAAGCGCTTGTGCGTGCGCATCTCGAAGTGCTCCCGCGAGTCCTTGTACTTGTGCGGCGAGCGGATGACGCAGTACACGTTCTTCTCGGTGGGTAGCGGTACCGGACCGACCACCCGAGCACCGGTGCGCGTCACGGTCTCGACGATCTTTCGCGCCGACGCGTCAATCGCCTCATGGTCGTACGCCTTGAGGCGAATGCGGATCTTCTGTCCCGCCATGGTGGCTGCTCGTTCCTCCCGCGTAGCCCAGTCCGTCGGTGACATCGCCGACGGGCATCGCTTCGCTCGCCTATTCACACAGGTCAATTGCTCGGTGGAGCCTGTCTCCGGTCCACGCGGTCGGGCGTGTCGCGCCCGCTGCGCGCACCGGACCTCAAGACTCCGGTCGCTGATATCGGGTCCTTCGACCCATGCGCTGTGGTCGGCTTCCGGTTCCTATCCATCCAGAACAGCGGGCCAACCTACTGCGCAGGCCACTCGTGCCAGGGCGGCCGACACGCCATCAGGCGTTATCTGCCGGCCGCCCCGCAACGAGCAACCTGTTAAGGATGCCATACCGAAGTACGGCTTCCAAATTGGGGGGTCAACAGACCCTCCAGAGGTCCTACTTGCTGACCTTGGTCACCTGGCCGGCGCCGACGGTACGGCCACCCTCACGGATGGCGAACCGCAGACCCTCGTCCATGGCGATCGGCTGGATCAGCTTGACCGTCATCTCGGTGGTGTCACCGGGCATGACCATCTCGGTGCCCTCGGGGAGGGTCACCACGCCGGTCACGTCGGTCGTCCGGAAGTAGAACTGCGGACGGTAGTTGTTGAAGAACGGCGTGTGCCGGCCACCCTCGTCCTTCGACAGGATGTAGACACGGCCCTCGAACTCGGTGTGCGGCGTGGTGGTGCCCGGCTTGATGACGACCATGCCGCGCTCGACCTGCTCGCGCTTGATGCCACGCAGCAGCAGCGCCGCGTTGTCACCGGCCCGACCCTCGTCGAGGAACTTGTTGAACATCTCGATCGAGGTGACGGTCGTCTTCATCGAGTTCTCCTTGAT
>DASXYT010000090.1:0-39070 GCA_036502345.1 Pseudonocardiaceae bacterium
GTCAGATGTCGCTGTGGGACAGCACCACGTCGTGCACGCCGTCCTCGCCGGCACCGATCTGGTAGTGGCCGCTCACCGGCGGGTAGCCGCTGGCGATCACCGTGTACTCGCCCTCCGGCAGGTTGCCGAAGGTGTAGCCGCCGGTGTCGTCCGTGGTCGTCATGCCGACCACGTTGCCGCCCGCGTCGACCAGGGTGACCCTGGCGTCGCGGATCGGGCGCTTGTCCGGGCCGCCGGTTGCCGTGCCGGTCAGCTTCGCGGCACCCGACAACAGCACCTCGGTCACCGCGTCACCGCTGTCCGGCACCGCGAGCGACGCGGCGTACGGGCGGTACCCGCCTGCCGCGACGACCAGCGTGTAGCTGCCGCCCAGCAGATCGGTGAACTGGTAGGTGCCGTCCACGCCGGTGCTCACCGAGCCGACGACCTCACCTCGCGGGTCGGTCAGCGTCACGGTCGCGCCTGGGACGACCTCGTCGCCTGCCCGGACCACGCCGGTTGCCCGCGCGGTGCCGGTCAGCAGCACGTCCATCGTCACCGGCTCGCCGACCGCACGCAGCGTGGATGCCTGCGGCTGGTGACCCGCAGACGACGCGATCAGCACGTACATCCCGTCCAGCGGGGCGATGAGCTGGTAGCGACCGTCCACATCGGATGTTCCCCTGGCGACCTGTTGGCCGCCATGGTTGATCAGGGTGAGCACGGCGTCGGCGGCCGGTGAGCCGTCGGTGCGCCGGATCTGCCCGGTCACCGGGGTGCCGCCGATGGTGTCGTGCAGTCCTGCCGCACCGTTGCGCGCCGCACCGTTCAGCGGTGCCGGCTGACCGTTGGCCATGGCGTGCCTACCGGCGCCGACCAGTTCTGGCTGGTCGAACGCTTCCAGCGCGTCCAGTTCCTCGTCCAGCGACGGGCCGTTGTTCTCCTCGGGCAGCACCGGGGTGCCGCCTTCGCCCTCGGCCATCGCCTGCAGGCCGGACATGGTGCGCAGCGGGATCTCCTTGATCATGAAGGTCACGATCAGGCCGATCACACCGAGCGCCGCGACGCCGATGAACACCAGGTCGATGGAGTTGGAGAAGCCGACCAGGAACGGGTGGGCCAGGCGGGCGTCCACCCGCTGCAGGAACGACGCGTCCTGGAGCAGCGCACCGGTGCCGTGACCCTGCAGCACGCTGAACACCGGCGCGTTGACCGGGTTGTGGATGACCGCGGGGTCGGAAACGGCCGCCTTGAACGAGGCGCCCGCGCCCTGGATCGCGCTGGTGATCTTGCCGCCCACCGAGCTGAACAGGATGGACAGGAACACCGCGACACCCAGCGTGCCGCCGATCTGCCGGAAGAACGTGGCAGACGCCGTCGACACACCCATGTCCTGAACACCCACGGCGTTCTGCGCGGCCAGGGTCAGCGTCTGCATGCAGTTACCGACACCGAAGCCGAGCGCGACCATGAACAGCATCGGCTGCCAGATCGGGGTGTCCGCGCCCACAGTGGTGAACAGCAGCGAACCGCCGATGATGAAGAACGTGCCGATGATCGGGAAGATCTTGTACCGCCCGGTGCGGGACGTGATCTGGCCGGACATGATGGACGACGCCATCAGGCCCACCATCAGCGGCAGCATCTCCAACCCGGACAGGGTCGGCGAGGCGCCACGCACGATCTGCAGGTACTGCGGGATCAGCGTGATGGCACCGAACATCGCTGCACCGACGACGACGCCGGCGATGATGACCGTGCTGAACACCCTGCTCCTGAACAGCCGCAGCGGGATGAGCGCACTGTCGCCCATCAGCTTCTCGGTCACGATGAACGAGATGATGCCGATCGCGCCGATCGCGTAGAACAGGATCGACCTACCGGAGAGCCATCCCCACTGCTGGCCCTGTTCGGCGATCACCAGCAACGGCACGATGCCGATCACCAGGGTCAGTGCACCCCACCAGTCGATCCGCTGGTTGCGGGCCTGGTGCGGAACGTTCAGCACCTTGGCCACGACGACCAGTGCGATCAGGCCGATCGGGACGTTCACCAGGAACACCCAGCGCCAGCCGGTGATGCCCAGGATGGAGTTCGCACCGGACAGCGCGCCACCGACCACCGGGCCCAGCACGCTGGACAGACCGAAGACGGCCAGGAAGTAACCCTGGTACTTGGCCCGCTCACGCGGCGACACGATGTCACCGAGGATGGTGAAGGCCAGCGACATCAGACCACCGGCGCCCAGGCCCTGGAAGGCACGGAACGCGGCGAGTTCGTACATCGACGTGGCGAACGAGCTGGCCGCCGAACCGACGATGAAGATCGTGATCGCGGCAAGATAGAACGGCTTGCGGCCGTAGATGTCGGAAAGCTTGCCGTACAGCGGTGTGGTGATCGTCGACGTGATCAGGTACGCCGTGGTCACCCACGCCTGGATGGACAGGCCGTGCAGGTCGTCGGCGATCCTCGGCATCGAGGTGCTGACGATCGTCTGGTCCAGCGCCGCCAGGAACATGCCGAGCAGCAGGCCGCCCAGAATGGTCAGAATCTGGCGGTGAGTCAGTCCCCCCGAGGGTGCCGTACCCGAGCGTGCCGGCGCGGCGCTCGCCGTGGTGCCGAGCGCGTCTCCGGTGGCTTTGCTGGTGGTCATCGGGATCCCCCCTTCGTAGTGCTGGCGCCCGTGGCGCCGGTGTTGATCAGTTCGTAGGACTCGAAGTCCGTGTTCAGGCGTTCGAGCAGCTTCGCCACTGTATGGAGGTCGTCTGACGTCCAGTGGCCGAGAACATCGGCGATCTGCTCCGTCCGTGCCGTGCGCTGGTGCTCGAAGTGCGTCAGTCCGGTCGGCGTGGCGGCGAGCAGGCATGCCCTGCCGTCGGCCGGGTCGGCCTGACGCTCGACCAGGCCGTGCCGAACCAGTGCGCCGACCTGGCGGCTGACCGTGGATGTGTCGGAATGCACAGCCTCGGCGAGCGCGGTCGTGCGCTGCGGCCCTTCGGTGGCCAGCACCGCCAGCAGGAAGTACGCGGCTTGTTCGATTCCGTCCTTCTGCTGGGAAGCGAACCGCGCGCTGCTGCGTTTCATCAGACGGGCGAATCGCACGATCTGGTCGACGACCGCCTCGGCGCGGTCGTACTGATCCTGGGTCACCTGCGGTGCCGGTGTCGACTGAGTTTCTGTCACCGTCCGCTCCTCTGCTTGGTTTCCTCAAACAAGTAGTTGTTCTGTACAAGCATCTACCTGGTCGGTCTATTCCCGCAACGAAACTGGCCTGTGACGCTCGTCAAGTGCTTGTCTGGGGATCATGGACGATGGCGAACTGGCAGCGAGATTGCAGGCAGTCGGGGTGACCGAGGTGGACGTCTCGGCGCGGCGGCGGGCCGAGTACTCGGGTGATGCGTCGCTCTACCGCGTGGTGCCGGCGGCTGTGGTGTTCCCACGTTCGACCGACGATGTCGAGGCCACCCTCTCGGTGTGCCGCTCACTGGGCGTGTCGCTGACCGCACGGGGTGCCGGTACCTCCATCGCGGGCAACGCCGTCGGTGCCGGCGTCGTGCTGGACTTCTCCCGCCATCTGAATCGGATCGAGCACCTTGATCCGGATGCCCGTACCGCCAGTGTCCAGCCGGGTGTGGTGCTCGACCACCTACAACGTGCCGCCTTGCCGCACGGCCTGCGCTTCGGCCCGGACCCCTCGACGCACAGCCGGTGCACGATCGGCGGGATGCTCGGCAACAACGCCTGCGGCTCGCGGGCGCTGGCCTACGGCCGGAGCGCCGACAACGTGCGCGAGTTGGACCTGGTCACCGGCACCGGCGAGCGACTGGCCGCCCGACCGGGCATGGCCTCGGCCGCCTCGCCGACGGTGGCGGCGCTGCACGCCGTGGTACAGCGGAACCTCGGTGTGATCCGCACCGAACTCGGCCGTTTCCGCAGGCAGGTGTCCGGCTACTCGCTGGAACACCTGCTGCCCGAGCACGGCAACCACCTGCCGGCCGCGCTGGTCGGCACCGAGGGCACCTGCGGCGTGTTGCTGCGGGCCACGGTCGACCTGGTGGCACCGCCCGAACACACGGTGCTGCTGGTGCTCGGCTACCCGGACATGGCGTCCGCCGCCGACGCGGCACCCGCGCTGGTGCCGTTCGGGCCGATCACGCTGGAGGGCATGGACGGGCGGATGGTCGACGTCGTCCGGCAGCAGCGTGGCGCGGCCGCGGTGCCCGATCTGCCGGCAGGCGGAGGCTGGCTGTTCGCCGAACTGGACGCTGCCGGTGCTGCTACCGCCGACGTGATCGGCGCCGCCGGGGCGCTGGCCAGCAAGGTGGTTACCGACCCGGCCGAGGCCGCCGCGCTGTGGCTGATCAGGGAGGACGGCGCCGGGCTGGCTGCCAGGTCGGTCGGTGGGCATGCCGGCTGGGAGGACGCGGCGGTGCCACCGGACCGGCTGGGCGCCTACCTGCGGGAGTTCGAGGCGCTGCTGGCCGATCGCGGCCTGATCGGCACCCCGTACGGCCACTTCGGCGACGGCTGCGTGCACATCAGGATCTCGTTTCCGCTGGACAGGCCCGGCGGGGTCGCCGTGTTCCGGGAGTTCGTCACCGACGCGGCGAAACTCGTCGCCGGGTACGGCGGTTCGCTGTCCGGTGAGCACGGCGACGGCAGGGCCCGCGGTGCGCTGCTGCCGCTGATGTACTCGCCCGAGGCGTTGAACGCGTTCGCCGAGGTCAAGGCCGTGTTCGACCCGGACAACGTGCTGAACCCCGGGGTGCTGGTGGCGCCCCGGCCGATGGACGCCGACCTGCGGATACCGGCCGCGCCACCGGTGCGCCGGAACCTGGCGTTGCACTACGCCGAGGACGGCGGCGACTTCTCGGCGGCCGTGCACCGCTGCACCGGGGTGGCCAAGTGCCGGGCCGACAACACGGCGTCCGGCGGTGTGATGTGCCCGTCCTACCTGGCCACCGGCGACGAGAAGGACAGCACCCGGGGCCGGGCCAGGGTGCTGCAGGAGATGGTCAACGGCGGACTGGTGCGCGACGGCTGGCGCTCGCCGGAGGTGCGCGAGGCACTGGACCTGTGCCTGTCCTGCAAGGGCTGCGCCAGCGACTGCCCGACCGGCGTCGACATGGCCACCTACAAGGCGGAAGCGCTCTACCAGGCCTATCGGCACCGACCGCGCCCTGCCGCGCACTACGCACTGGGCTGGCTGCCGTACTGGGCCCGGCTGGCGGCTCGAATGCCCCGGCTGGCCAATCGACTGCTGGCAGCGCCCGGTCCGGCCCGGCTGGGCAAGCGGCTGGCCGGCGTCGACCAGCGGCGGGCGCTGCCCACATTGGCCGATCGCACGTTCCGGTCCTGGTTCGCCGATCACCCACGGGCCACCGGTGATCCGGTACTGCTGTGGGTGGACACGTTCACCGACCTGTTCACGCCCGACGTCGGCATCGCGGCCGTGCGGGTGCTGGAGGATGCCGGATTTGCCGTCCGCATCCCGGATCGGCCGCTGTGCTGTGGCCTCACCTGGGTGTCCACCGGCCAGTTGGACACCGCCCGCCGGGTGCTGCGCCGGTCCGTCGACGCGTTGGCCGAACCGGCCCGAAAGGGCATCCCGATCGTCGCGCTGGAGCCGTCCTGTAACGCGGTTTTCCGGGGCGACGCGGGCCACCTGCTCGGTGACCGGCCCGGCGTAGCCGAGGTCGCGGGCGCCGTGCGGACGTTGGCGGAACTGCTCGCCGATCGTCCACAGTGGACGCCGCCGTCGCTGGCCGGGATCCACGCGCTGGCACAGCCGCACTGCCACCAGCACGCCGTGCTCGGCTGGTCGACCGACCGGACGCTGCTGGAAAACGCCGGTGCGGACGTGAAAACGGTCGGCGGCTGCTGCGGGCTGGCCGGGAACTTCGGCGCCGAACGCGGCCACTACGACGTGTCGGTCGCGGTCGCCGAGACGGCACTGCTGCCCGCCGTCCGGGCCGCGCAACCGGGCACCCGGCTGCTCGCCGACGGCTTCTCCTGCCGCACCCAGCTGGCCGAACTCGCCGGCCGGCACGGTGAGCACATCGCGCAGCTGCTCGCCTCGCGCCTCGACGCCGACTAGCGTCGGAAAGATGGATGGACAGCGTGGTCTCACCGAACGGCTGATCGCCGAGCTTGGCGCGGACGCGGTGCTCACTGATGCCGACGTCACAGCCAGCTACAGCAGGGACATGATGCCGCTGGCACCGAACGGCTCGCCGCTGGCCGTCGTGCTGCCCGGCAACACCGAGCAGGTGCAGGCGGTGGTCCGTGCCTGCGCACAGGCGCACGTGCCGATCGTGCCGAGAGGCGCCGGCAGCGGCCTGTCCGGCGCCGCCAACGCGATCGACGGTTGTGTGGTGCTGGTCACCTCCCGGATGAACGAGATCCTGGAGATCGATCCGGACAACCGGCTGGCCGTCGTGCAGCCCGGGGTCGTGAACCTGGACTTCCGGACCGCCGTGGAGAAGCACGGGCTGTTCTATCCGCCCGACCCGTCCAGCTACGACTGGTGCACCATCGGCGGCAACCTGTCCACCAACGCGGGCGGCCTGTGCTGCGTGAAGTACGGCGTCACCACCGACTCGGTGCTCGGCCTGGACGTCGTGCTGGCCGACGGTGAACTGCTGCACACCGGGCGGCGGACCGTGAAGGGCGTGGCGGGCTACGACCTGACCAAGCTGTTCGTGGGCAGCGAGGGCACGCTCGGCGTGATCACGTCGGCCACCCTGGCGCTGCGGCCGCTGCCGCAGGCACCGTGCACGCTGGTCGCCACGTTCGACGACACCGAATCGGCTGGTGCGGCCGTCAGCAAGGTGGTCCGCGAGGGTGTCGTGCCGTCGCTGATGGAGATCATGGACGCCAGCTCGATCAAGGCGTCCGAGACCTACCTGAAGACCGAACTGGGCCCCGCCGGTGGCTGTGCCGCGCTGCTGCTGTGCCAGTCCGACCTGGGCGGCGAGCCTGCCACCCGCGAACTGGAGATGATCGAGCGGATCTGCACCGACGCCGGTGCCTCGATGACCTACGCGACCGACGACCTGGCCGAGGGCCGGATGCTGTTGCAGGCCAGGCGGGTGGTGCTGCTCGCGCTGGAGCAGTACGGCACCTGGCTGACCGACGACGTGTGCGTGCCGAGGACCAAGATCGCCGACCTGATCGCGGGCTGCCACCGGATCAGCGACGACGTCGGCCTGCGGATCGCCGTGGTCGGCCATGCCGGCGACGGCAACATGCACCCGACGATCGTCTACGACCCCACGTCGGAGGACGAGAAGGCGCGGGCGAAGCGGGCGTTCGACGAGATCCTGGCCGTCGGGCTGTCGCTGGGCGGCACGGTGACCGGCGAACACGGCATCGGCAAGATCAAGCGGGAGTGGCTGGAGACCGAGATCGGGCCGGTCGCGATGCGGGTGCACCGGGCACTGAAGGCGGCCATGGACCCGGAGGACCTGTTCAACCCCGGCTCGATGTTCTCGATGGACTAGGGCTGGCGGGACACGGTCCTGTGCCGTGCCCACTCGATGACCACCGGGATCACCGACACCACCACGATCAGCACCAGGATCAGGTCGATGTGGCCTGCGATGAAGTCGATCTGGCCGAGGTAGTAGCCGGCGATCAGCACACCGGACGCCCACACGACGCCGCCGATGAGGCTGACCGTGAAGTACCTCCCCGGCGCCATCCTGGCCACGCCGGCCACCGCCGTGACGAACGTGCGGATGATCGGCACGAACCTGCCGAGCAGGATGGCGGCGACGCCGTAGCGCTCGAAGAACAGGTGGGTCCGGTCCACGTGCTCGCGCCGGAACAGCCGGGAGTCCGGTTTGTTGAACAGCTTCGGGCCTATGACGTAGCCGACGCCGTATCCGACCATGTTGCCGATCACGGCGCACGCGCTCATCACCACGCAGGCCAGCCACAGTGGCGTGTGCACCGTGCCGTGCGCGATGAAAAGGCCGAGCGGGAACAACACGGTGTCGCCGGGCAGGAAGAAGCCGATCAGGATCCCGCACTCGGCGAAGATGATGATGGCGATGATCGGCACCACCCAGGCCCCCAGCGAGCCCACCAGGTAGTTCGGATCGAGCCATTTGAGGCCGAGCACCGCGGTGTGGGCGAGGGCGAGCGACGTCACGCGGCCAACCGTACAGGTGAGGTCAGAGCACACTCACCAGGCCGACGACGGCGCCTGCGGCCAGGCCGAGCAGCACCGCGAGCAGCACGATCCACCACGCGGACAGCGGTGTGGGCGAGCGCGGCAACTGGGCCGTGTAGTGCGGTACCGGGGGCACGCCGACCGTGTCCGACGCGCGGCCGGACAGCAGGCCGTGCTGGGCGTCGGTGCCGGACAGCAGCTTCAGCACCGGGTCGCTGTCCGGTGGCGGCTCCGCCCTCGGGGCCCGGACCGCCTGTGCCCGCAGCGCCTCGGCCAGCAGCTTCTCCGGGTCCGGCTGATCGCTCACAGGTCGAAACTACCGCTCAGGCGACCCAGGCACCCCGGTGCATCACGCCGGTGGTGTGCAGGCCTTCGTCCAGCAGCACGAGATCAGCGCGGGCACCAGGTGCGACGGCGCCGATCGAGCCCTGCTGGCCGAGCAGCGCCGCAGGCTGGCCGGACACCGCCGCCGCCGCCTCCACCATGGTCATCCCGCAGCCCTGCACGAAGTTGCGCACGGCGGCGTCCAGGGTCAGCGTGCTGGCGGCGAGCGCACCGCCGCCGTCCAGCGTCGGCACCCCGTCCCGCACGGTGACCCGCAGGCCGCCGACCTGGTAGACGCCGTCACCGACGCCCGCTGCCGCCATCGCGTCGGTGACCAGCACGGTCCGGCCGGCGCCGGCGTGCCGGGCGGCCATCCGCACCACCGTCGGGTGCAGGTGCACGAGATCGCAGATGAGTTCGACGGTGACCCGCTCGTCGTCCAGCAGCGCGCCGATCGGCCCCGGCTCGCGGTGGTGCAGCGGCCGCATGCCGTTGAACAGGTGCGTTGCCACGGTCGCTCCGGCGTCCACGGCCGGCAGCACCTGGGCCAGCGTGGCGTCGGTGTGGCCGACGGCGACGATCACGCCCGCATCGGTGAACCGGCGGACGGCGTCGATGGCGCCGTCCAGTTCCGGCGCGAGGGTGACCATCCGGATGGTGCCCTGACCGGCGGCCAGCAGCGCGTCGACGGAACTCCGGTCCGGCGCCCGTAGGAAGGCAGGGTCGTGCGCACCGCAGCGGGCCGCCGAGATGAACGGGCCCTCCAGGTGGATGCCGGCGAACAGGCCGTCGGAGACCAGTTCGCGCAGCGAGGAGATCTGCTCGACCAGGGCCGGGATCGGGCCGGACACCAGGCTGGCCATGGTGGTCGTCGTGCCGTGCCTGCGGTGCGCCGCCACCGCCGTGGCCAGGCGTTCCGGGTCGTTCTCGGTGTAAGCGGCGCCCCCGCCGCCGTGGCAGTGCATGTCCACGAAACCGGGCAGCACCCAGGCGCCAGCCAGGTCCAGCACCGGCGCGTCCGGGTCGTGGCTGTGGTCGTGCTCGGGCAGGCCGGTGCCGACCTGCTCGATCGCGTCGTCCCTAACGGTCAGCCAGCCGTCGTCCAGCACCCCCGTACTGGTGACGATCCGGCCGCCGCGCAGCAGCGTCGGCGTGGAAGTCGTGGTCACCGTGCCCCCTCGATCAGGTCCATGGCGAGCAGGCCGGCGCCGAGGCTGCCGGCTTCGTCGCCCAGTTCGGCCAGTCGCAGTTCGGGCATGCGCTGGAAGGTGAGGAGTGCGGCGAGCCGGTCGGCCACCGGCTTGACCAGCAGCTCACCGGCCATCGCGAGACCACCGCCCAGCACGACGACCTCGGGGCCGATCAGCGTCGCCAGCACCCTGACCCCTCTGGCCAGCGCGTCCAACGCGTTGTCCCACACGCTGACCGCCACCGGATCACCGTCGGCGACCGCGACCAGCACCTCGGCCGCACCGCGCACCTGGCGGCCGGCCTTCGCCGAGTACCTGCGGGCGATCGCGGCCGAGGACGCCACTGCTTCCAGGCAGCCGATCGCGCCGCAGCCGCACTGCTCGCCGTGGCCGACGTCGACGTGGCCGATCTCGCCCGCGTAGCCGCCGCTGGTGCGCAGCGCGCCGTCCATGATCAGCGCGCTCGCGATGCCCGTTCCGATCGGCATGACCACCACGTCCCGACACCCGCGTGCCGCACCCATCCGCTGTTCGGCCAGGCCGCCGGCACCCACGTCGTGGCCGAACGCGACCGGCAGGCCGACGGCGTCGGTCAGCGCCGTGCCGAAGGGGAAGTTCCGCCAGCCGAGATTGGCCGAGTAGATCCCGACGCCATCGTGCACCACACCGGGCACCACGACACCGACAGCGGCGATCGGCCGGTCGGCGAACTCGGTGGCCAGACCCGCCACCGCACCGACCACTGCCTGAGCTGTGGCAGTGCCGTCGGCGCCGCGTGGGGTCGATCTGCGGGCGCGGGTGAGCACCGTGAGGTCACCGGCCGGGCTCGCGCCGAGCACGGTCGCCTTGATCTCGGTGCCGCCGACGTCGACGGCCAGTAACTGTCGTGCGGTGCCCACGGCTCAGATCTTGCGCCATAGCGGCCACCCTGGTCTATACCAATCAGGCAATCACGCTGCGTTACGCAGGCTCAGGGAGTGCCGGCCATGATCTTCTGCAGGGCTTCCAGCGCCCTGCTCGCCGTCGACTTGACCGTGCCCTTGGAGATGCCAGCGGCGTCCGCGATCTCGGCCTCGGTCAGGTTTCCGTAGTAGCGCAGCACCAGCACCTCGCGCTGGCGGGGCGGCAGTTGGGACAGCGCGCTGACCACCGCCTGGTGCTCAGCGGTCAGCATGGCGAGGCTCTCCGCCGAGCGGGCGTTGGCCACGTGTGGCGGCGTGTAGTCGCGGGCGGTCTTGCGGCGGCGCAACACGCTGCGTGACCCGTTGACCACTGCGGTGCGCAGGTAGCCGATCGCGGCGGACGCGTCCCGCAGGCCGCCCCAGTTGCGGTGCAGCCCGGCGAACGCCTCCTGCACGACGTCCTCGGCGGTGGCCGGTTCGTCCACCAGCAGCAGCGCCAGCCGGACCAGCCGCATCCGATGCGTGCGGTACAGGTCCTCCAGCGTCATCGGGGCAGGTGGCGCGGCCCCTACCGGATCGCCGCCGGTGTCGATCGCGCGCAGGTGCCCCAACGTCTGTTCGACGCTGCGCACTCCGCCTTGCCCGTCATGCTGCTCGGCCACATCCCCTCCCACCCCGAAACCGTACCGGGTGGGCGCGGGTGCGCGGAGTCAGCCATCGGAGCTCTTGTCTCAGTGGTCGGCGTCCTGGCGTGGCATGGCGGCGGCCCCACCGGGACCGACGGGTGCCGACGCGGCAGCACCACGCTTCGCCACATCGGCCAGGGCGGCCCGGTCCGCGTTCGGCACGATCCGCCGCGCACCCTGCTCGATGAGCCGGGGCAGCAGCGCGCGAATCGCCTTGACCAGCACCAACTGTGCCGGGATGTGGATGGCGCGGGCCCGCCGGCCGATGCCGTCGTCGAACGCGTCCACCGCGACCGACAGCGGATAGGTCCTGCCGACCGCGGCCGGCATCGTCTTGCGCAGCGGGCCGAACACCGGGTGCTCGTCCGCGCTGTTCACCATGTCGGTGGAGATCCACGTCGGATGGGCGACACCCACATCGACACCAAGATGTTTCACCTCGGCACGCAGCGTGTTGCCGAACGCCTCGACACCGGCTTTCGCCGCGTTGTACGGCGCGTTGCCAGGGATGTGCGCGACGGCCGCCATGGACGAGACGATCAGGCAGTAGCCCTTCGACTCGATCAGGTGCGGCAGGCAGGTCCGGACCGTGCGCCAGACGCCGAGCAGGTCGACCTCGATCACCCGCTCGAACGCGGCGGGATCGATGGACCGGATGAACCCGGCGGCCGCGATACCGGCGTTGGCCATCAGCACGTCGATCCGCCCGTACCTGGCGATCACGCCGGTCACGGCCTTGCCCAGCGCGTCCCAGTCGGTGACGTCGGCCTCCCAGGCCGTCGCGTCCGGGCCGCACTCGGCGGCGACCGCTCGCAACTCGTCGCCTTCCAGGCCGACCAGGGCCAGGATGGCGCCCTCGGCGGCCAACCGCCGCGCCACCCCGGCCCCGATGCCGCGTGCGGCACCGGTGATCAGGACGACCTTGCCTCGCATGCTGCGCTTGCCCCGGATCAGATCCACCGCGCTCATGCTCTGTACGGTAGCCCAACTTACCGCTAGTAAGCTACTGGTCAGTTGGAAGCCTTGTCCAGAGCGGTGAGCTCGGCAGGCGTCAACGACAGGGTGGCCACCGGCAGCAGGTCGGCCAACTGCTCCGTGTTGCGCGCGCTGGCGATCGGCGCCACCACCGTCGGCCGGGACAACAGCCAGCCCAGTGCCACGGCGGCCACCGTCATGCCGTGTGCGGCGGCGACCTCGTCCAGCACGCCGAGCACCCGCAGGCCGCGCTCGTCCAGGTACTTGGCGGCGCCGCCCGCCCTCGGGCTGTCCACGGAGGCACCGCCCGGGCGGTACTTGCCGGTGAGGAATCCCCTGGCCAGGCCGTAGTAGGGCAGGACGGCCAGCCGCTCCCGCTCGGCCAGGTCGGCGAGTTCACCCTCGAACGACGCGCGCTCCACCAGGTTGTACTGCGGCTGCACCGCGACGTACCTGGTCAGGCCCTCCTGGTCGGCGAACGCCAACGACTCGGCGATCCGGCCAGGGCTCATGTTGGACGTGGCCACGTAGCGCACCTTGCCGGCCCTCACCAGGTCGTCGTAGGCGGCCACGGTCTCCTGGACCGGGGTGTCCTCGTCGTCGTAGTGCGCGTAGTAGAGGTCGATCATGTCCACGCCCAGCCTGCGCAGCGACGCGTCGGCGGCACCGTGGATCGCCTTCGCGGTCAGGCCCGTGTTCGGGGCCAGCCTGCTGCCCTTGGTGGCCACCACGACGGCATCGCGGTTGCCCCGGGCGGCCAGCCACTCGCCGATGATCACCTCGGACTCGCCGCCGGAGTTGCCAGGCACCCAGGCCGGGTAGACGTCAGCGGTGTCCACGAAGTTGCCGCCTGCCGAGGCGTAGCTGTCCAGCACTGAGAACGACTGGTCGCGGTCAGCGGTCCAGCCGAAGACATTGGCGCCGAGGCAGAGTGGGAACACGTCGAGATCGGTCAGGCCGAGTTTCGTCATGCCCCGAAGTTAGCGGGTTTGGGCTACTCCTCGACCTGTACCGGGCCGAAGAACGCGACATGCTGGTCGATCCTGGGATCCGGGATGGTCGGACCGGTCAGGTAGCACGCACAGTCAGGGGTCGCCTTGCCCTGCACGATCACCGAGTAGTAGTGCCCGTCGTCCCGAGCACTGTTCGGCCGGAACATCTCGACCCGGACGGACTGGGCCGGAAAGTAGTGAAGCCCTTGGAGAACCACGGTTTCCGTGCTCTCCGCGATGACCTCACCATTGAGTCGCGCAATCGCCATCCTCCCAAGTTAGCTCGGTCACAGGCTGTCGCGCCAGACCTAGATCATCACCGCGGCGCCGGGTGACGCACCGGACCCGCTGGTCCGCTCACTACGATGCACGCGACGGTGGGGACCAGATTTTTCTGTCAGGAGGACGACCGGATGCCTATCGCGAGCCCCGAGATCTACCAAGAGATGCTGGACAGGGCCAAGGCGAACGGCTTTGCCTACCCGGCCATCAACGTGACGTCGTCGGAGACGTTGAACGCCGCCCTCCGCGGCTTCGCCGAGGCGGAGAGTGACGGGATCGTCCAGGTCTCCACCGGCGGTGCCGAGTTCGCGTCCGGCACCAAGGTCAAGGACATGGTCACGGGTGCCAGCGCACTCGCCGAGTTCGCGCACGTGGTGGCCGACAAGTACCCGGTGAACGTTGCGCTGCACACCGACCACTGCCCCAAGGACAAGCTGGACACGTATGTCCGGCCGCTGATCGCGATCAGCCAGGAGCGGGTCGACGCGGGCCTGCCGCCGCTGTTCCAGTCGCACATGTGGGACGGCTCGGCCGTGCCGATCGACGAGAACCTGACCATCGCGGCCGAGCTGCTGGATCTGGCCGCCAGGGCGAACATCATCCTGGAGATCGAGGTGGGTGTCGTCGGCGGCGAGGAGGACGGCGTCGCCAACGAGATCAACGACAAGCTGTACACGACGCCAGAGGACTATCTGAAGACGGTCGCCGCGCTGGGCACCGGCGAGAAGGGCCGGTACCTGTTGGCGGCCACGTTCGGCAACGTGCACGGCGTGTACAAGCCGGGCAACGTCAAGCTGCGCCCGGAAATCCTGAAGCAGGGCCAGGACGTGGTCAGCGAGCAGCTTGGCCTGCCGGCCGGCAGCAAGCCGCTGGACCTGGTGTTCCACGGCGGTTCCGGCTCGCTGCCCGAGGAGATCGCGGCCGCGGTGTCGTACGGCGTCGTGAAGATGAACGTGGACACCGACGCGCAGTACGCCTTCACCCGGCCGATCGTGGGCCACATGTTCGCCAACTACGACGGCGTGCTCAAGGTGGACGGCGAGGTGGGCAACAAGAAGGCCTACGACCCGCGCAGCTACCTCAAGGCCGCCGAGCAGGGCATGGCCACCCGGGTCGCCAAGGCCTGCGAGGACCTGAGGTCCTCCGGCCGCATGCTGGCCGGCTGACCCAACCGGACGCCGGGCGAGTCGACCGCTGCCGCAGGCGGGTCGACCGCTGGCGCGGGCCGAGCGAGCCGACTGTGAGAGAGGGCGAATCGTCCGTTGGCGCGGACGAATCGACCGCCGGTGAGGGCGAGTCGACCGCCTGCGGAGGCGAGATGCCCTCCGGAGAGGGCGGTTCGTTCCCCTGCGCGGGCGAGTCGACCGCCCAATAGCGCGAGTCGTCCGCTGGTGAGCGCGAGTCGAGCGCTGGCGCGGGCGAGCCGACCGCCGGAGATGACAAGTCGTCTGCTGGCGCGGCCGAGTCGGCCGCAGGGTTGGACGAGTCGTCCATTGGCGCGGTCGAGTCGTCCGCCGGCGAGGGCGAGTCGTCTGCTGGCGGGGGCGAGTCGTCCGCCCACCGGCGAGTCGTCTGTCTGCGCGGGCGAGTCGACTACCTGCATGCTCGAGTCGGCCGCGGGTGGCCGACTCGCCCGATCGAGGGTCCAACGATGGTGTGGGTTGGCTTGTCAGCCGGCCCGCTCCGACGGCAGGGTCGACCGCCGTGTTGCCCAAGCGCCTCATTGCCGCCGTGATTGTCGCCGCCATGCTGCTCGCCCTGTCCGGGATCGTGCTGTCGGTGATCGGCTGAGGGCCGTCCGGCAGGATGTCGTCATGACGTTCGACAGCAATCTGCTCGGCGGCCCACCCCCCACCCGACTGCCCGCTCGGCCCGAGGCTCAGGCCGCGCTGGACGCCGGCACCGACCCCACCGAAGTCGCAGCCGCCTACCCGGAGTTCAGCGCGGCCTGGGCCGCGTTGGCCGAACGGGCCCTGGACGCCGGTGAACCGGTGGCCGCGTACGCCTACGCCCGCACCGGCTACCACCGCGGCCTCGACCAACTCCGCCGCGCCGGCTGGAAGGGCTTCGGCCCCATCCCGTTCAGCCACGCGCCCAACCAGGGCTTCCTGCGCGCACTCGCCGCGCTGACCAGGGCGGCGGGCGCGATCGGCGACGCAGAGGAGTTCGAGCGCTGCGGCACGTTCCTCGTCGAGTCCGACCCGACGGCACCCGCCTTGCTGGGCCTGGGTTAGAAGCGCAGCAGGTCCTCGGTGTGCCGGTACCAGTGCCAACGCTTCATCGGTCGATCGTGCGGCACACCGTCGCTGACCACCGTGGCCGGGTCGCAACCAATTTCGAACGCCCGGCCGCGCACGGTCTGCTGCCTGCGCAGCCGCCGCACGACGGTGACCTGGACACCCTCCGCGCACGCCGTGACACGGATCGCCCTCGCGTCGCCGTTGAGCACACGGGTGTCGTCGCAGTAGGCCATGCCGCGGACCGGTTCGATGGTGCCCAGCCCGACCAGCACACCGCCGACCGCGTCCCGGACCAACGGCACAGCACGAGGCTGCCCAGCCAAAGCAGCCGTCACAGCGGCCTCGCCCGCCACCAGCGCCACCGCGATGTCGGCCAGTCGCTCGGTGCGCAACAGCCGCAGCACCACCGCTGCGAGGTCGGCGTCGTCACCGAGCACGACGATCCGGTCCACATCGGTCAGCAGTGGGTCCACATCGTCCTTGCCGGGCCGGGCGGGCACCGTGTGCACGGGTACGCCGGGCGCAACGCTCGCGGCACGCCCGCAGGCCAGCACCATCGCTCGCACGCATCGCTCCTGGTCTACTCTCGTGGCTGCGCACCCGCCCACATCGGGCACAACGCCGTCTTTTCGAGATCCTTCGGGAGTGTCACATGCCGGCCATCGTGGTCATCGGCGCCCAGTGGGGTGACGAAGGGAAGGGCAAGGCGACCGACCTGCTCGGCAACCGCGTGCAGTGGGTGGTCCGCTACCAGGGCGGCAACAACGCGGGTCACACCGTGGTCATGCCGGACGGCCAGCACTTCGCGCTGCACCTGCTGCCCTCGGGCATCCTCACCCCCGGCGTGACCAACGTGATCGGCAACGGCGTCGTGGTCGATCCCGGCGCGCTGCTGTCCGAACTGGCGGGCCTGGAGGAGCGGGGCGTGGACACCGCAGGCCTGATGATCTCCGCGGACGCGCACTTGATCATGCCGTACCACGTGGCCATCGACAAGGTCACCGAGCGGTACCTCGGCAAGTCCAAGATCGGCACGACCGGTCGCGGCATCGGTCCCTGCTACCAGGACAAGATCGCCAGGGTCGGGGTGCGGTTCCAGGACGTGCTGGACGAGAAGATCTTCCGCCAGAAGGTGGAGGCGGCGCTGGACCTGAAGAACCAGATCCTGGTCAAGGTCTACAACCGCAAGGCGCTGGACCCCGAGCAGGTGGTCGACGGCGTGCTCGCCCAGGCCGAGAAGATCACCGACCGGATCGCGGACACCCGGCTGCTGCTCAACCAGGCGCTGGAGCGCGGCGAGACGATCCTGCTGGAAGGCTCGCAGGGCACCATGCTGGACGTCGACCACGGCACCTACCCGTTCGTCACGTCGTCCAGCCCGACGTCGGGCGGCGCGTGCTCCGGTGCCGGCATCGGACCGGGCCGGATCAACGCGGTGCTCGGCATCCTGAAGGCGTACACGACCCGCGTGGGTTCCGGTCCGTTCCCCACGGAACTGCAGGACGAGATGGGCGAGCGGCTGCGCAAGGCGGGTGGCGAGTTCGGCGTGACCACCGGCCGGTCCAGGCGGACGGGCTGGTTCGACGCCGTGATCGCCCGCTACGCGAGCAGGGTCAACGGCATCACCGACTACTTCCTGACCAAGCTGGACGTGTTGTCCGGCTTGGAAACCGTGCCCGTGTGCGTCGCCTACGAGGTGGACGGCTTCCGGGTGGACGACATGCCGATGACGCAGACCGACGTGCACCATGCGACGCCGATCTACGAGGAACTGCCCGGCTGGTTCGAGGACGTCAGTGAGTGCAGGACGTTCGACCAACTCCCGGTGGCCGCACAGAACTACGTGCACCGGCTGGAGGAGTTGTCCGGCGCGCGGATCTCGGTGATCGGCGTCGGCCCGGGTCGGGACCAGACCATCGTCCGGCACGACCCGCTGGGTCCGAGCTAGTCCCTCGTCACCAGCCGGGCCTGTTCCAGGTCCAGTTCGCGCAGCACCCTGCGGAGCACCTCGTCGTCGATCTCGCCGTTGTCCCGTGCCGCCACGTAGACGGCGCGTTCGGCAGCCAGGGTTTCCAGGCGCAGTCTGCGGAACGACGCCGTCGGACTCTCCAGTTCCTGACGCCCCAACCGTTCCCAGGCCGCGTTGCCGCGCCGCTCGGCCAGTTCGCGCAGCCGGTCGATGACCTCGTTCGGCGTGTAGGTCGCGTCGTCGGCCGCCAGTTCGTCGAGTCTGGTGACGGCCGCCATCGCCGCATCGTGCGCGGCCTGGGCCTCGGCGAGTGCGTCGGTGGCCTCCTCGGTGCCGTGCACGCCGAGGACACGGATCAGCAGCGGCAGTGTCGTGCCCTGGATCAGCAGCGTGCCGACGGTGACGGTGAAAGCCAGCAGCAGCACGACATCCCGGCCCGGCACCGCCTCGGGCACGGCGGCGGCAGCGGCCAGTGACACCACCCCGCGCATGCCGGACCAGGCGATCACGGCGATGCCCCGCCACGAGCGTTTCTCCTCGTCCCGATGGGCACGGCCGCGTAGCCAGCGGGGCAGGTTGGTGGTCGGGAACACCCAGACCAGCCGGACCAGCATGGTGGCCAGCAGCACGGCGATGATCGGCCACACCAGCGACGCCGCCGGGTGCCCGCCGGCGGCGGCCTGGCTGAACACGTACCGGAAGTTCAACCCGATCAACGCGAACACCAGGGATTCCAGCAGCACGTCGAACGACCGCCACACGACGGTTTCCTGCAGCCGGGTGGCGAAGCCGGCGTACGGCGCGAAGTGCCCCAGGTACAGGCCGGCTGTCACCACGGCCAGCACGCCGGACCCGTGCACGGCCTCGGCCAGCAGGTAGCACGCGAACGGTACGACGATGCCCAGCGCGCTCTCCACCACGTCGTCGGCCAGCCGCAGCCGGATCTGGTGCACGATCCAGCCGAGGATGAAACCGACCAGCACACCGCCGACGGACGCGACGAAGAACGTGAGGATGCCGGCGCCCCAGGACGTCGCCGTGCCGATGGCGGCTGCGATCGCGACCTTGAACACTGTCAGCGCGGTGGCGTCGTTGACCAGGCTCTCGCCGGACAGCACCGTCATCACGCGGCGCGGCAGGCCGAGCTTGCGGCCGATGGACGCAGCGGCCACCGCGTCCGGCGGCGACACGACGGCACCCAGCACCAGCGCCGAGGCCAACGGCAGGCCGGGCACCAGCCAGTGCGCCACGAAACCGACGACGACGGTGGTGACCAGGACGAGCACCACGGCCAGCAACGCGATCGGCCGCAGCTTGGCCCGGAAACCCAGGTACGAACTGTCCAGCGCGGCCGAGTACACCAGCGGTGGCAGGAACAGCACCAGGACCAGGTCCGGCTGGATCTGGAAGTCGGGCATACCCGGTATGTAGGACACGCCCAGGCCGACGACGACCAGCACCAGTGGCGACGACCTGCCGAACTTCGCGGCCAGGCCGGCGACCGCCAACGACCCGATCACCAGCAGCAGTGGTTCCAGTCCCGGCACCCGCACACCTCGTCCCCGTGTCACCCGACCGGCTGATTCGGGATAATCATGACGTGACCCGTGCCAATAGCGACTGTGAACACGTGGTGACGCTGCCCGCCCACGATGTGGACGCGCTCACCGAAGGCTGCCAGGAGTGCCTCGACCAGGGCAATGAGGTCTGGGTGCACCTGCGGCTCTGCCTGACCTGCGGCCATGTCGGCTGCTGCGACTCCAGCCCCTACAAGCACGCGACCACCCATCACCAGGACACCGACCACCCGGTGATGCGGTCCTTCGAGCCCGGTGAGACCTGGCGGTGGTGCTACCTCGACAAGCGGCTGGTTTAGGCCGCCCGCGCTGCCCAACTACTCTCTTGAGCCGTGCGGGTACTGGTAATCGGGTCTGGCGCCCGTGAACACGCGATCCTGCTGGCGCTGTCCCGGGATCCGGAGGTGACGGCGCTGGTGTGCGCGCCCGGCAACGCCGGCACCGCGGCGCTGGCCGAACAGCGAGCCGTCGACCCGACCGACCAGGCGTCGGTGGCCGCGCTGGCCACGGCGTTCGGCGCAGATCTGGTCGTCGTCGGCCCGGAGGCGCCGCTGGTGGCCGGGGTGGCCGACGGGGTCAGGGCGGCAGGCGTGCCGTGCTTCGGGCCGTCCAGGGAAGCGGCCAGGATCGAGGGCTCCAAGGCGTTCGCCAAGGACGTGATGTCGGCTGCCGGGGTGCCCACGGCGCGCAGCGAGATCGTGGACAACCCGGCCCGGCTGGACGCGGCGCTGGCCAGGTTCGGCCCCACCTACGTGGTCAAGGACGACGGCCTCGCGGCCGGCAAGGGCGTCGTGGTGACCACCGACCTGGACGCCGCCCGCGCGCACGCGATCATGCTGCTGGACGGCGGTCACCCCGTGCTGCTGGAGTCGTTCCTGGACGGTCCCGAGGTGTCGCTGTTCTGCGTCGTGCACGAGCGCACCGTGGTGCCGCTGCTGCCGGCGCAGGACTTCAAGCGGGTCGGCGACGGCGACGCGGGGCCCAACACCGGCGGCATGGGTGCCTACGCCCCGCTGCCGTGGGCGCCGAAGGACCTGGTGGACGACGTGCTGGCCGCGGTCGTGCAGCCGGTGGCCGACGAACTGGCCGACCGGGGCGCACCGTTCAGCGGCCTGCTCTACGCGGGCCTGGTGCTCACCGAGACCGGCCCGCAGGTGATCGAGTTCAACTGCCGGTTCGGCGACCCGGAGACCGAGTCGGTGCTGGCGCTGCTGGACACCCCGCTGGCCGGCCTGCTGCTCGCGGCCGCCACCGGCAAACTGGCCGAGCACCCGCCGCTGCGCTGGCAGTCCGGTGCGGCCGTGACCGTGGTGGTCGCGGCCGACGGCTATCCGGGCAAGCCGAGGACGGGTGACGTGATCACCGGATCGGACGCCGAGGGCGTGCTGCACGCCGGTACTCGGCGCCGGGACGACGGGGCGATCGTGTCGGCCGGTGGCCGGGTGCTGGCCGTCGTGGGGCAGGGCGACGATCTGGCCGCCGCCCGGGAGGACGCCTACCGGCGGGTGGCAGGCGTGCGGTTGCCCGGTTCGCACTACCGCACCGACATCGCGCTATCGGCCACCGAAGGCGCTGTTCGCCTGTAATCTGCACAGAGGAAAGCGAACTGCGGGAAACCGAACGGCTACGGGACGTACGGGGGTCTGCCACCATGGCGACTGACAAGCCACGCGCGGCGGCCGGCGACAGCGTTCTGGACACCGCTGTGCTGACCGCGTCGACAGGTGCCGGACTGGGCGCCGAGACGACCGTCCCGCAGGCGGCGAACATCACGGTCAACCGCGACAATGTGCTCAAGGCCGCCAGGATCATCCAGGACGCGCTGGACACCGAGGGTCAGCAGATCCGGAGCAACCTGCCGATGCTGCAGGTCATGGCGCCGGGCGAGGACCAGATCAGCGTGCAGGCGGCCCAGGCCTGGAACGACCGGCTGGCCGGCGGCGCCGACTCGTACACGGTCCGGGTCGAGCAGTACCTGCAGAGCCTGCAGAACCTGGTGGACAACCTGATCACGTCCGCCAAGCAGTACGGCTACTCCGACCAGCAGATCGCGGACGCGTTCGGCCAGACCGGTGCCGGTGGCTGAGCGGCCGCTGGTCGTCGCGGGAACGGTGTTGATCATGATGACGCTGGCGGGGTGCACGACGACGCAGACCGGCTCGGCGACAGCGGCCGGGCAGCCGGCCGCGCGCCCATCGACCTACCAGGCGCCCACCAACGGTGCCGGCTCCGTCTCGCTGCCGCCCCGGCCGGCCGACATCCCGCTGACCGGTGTCGACCCGTGCACGCTGCTCACCGGGCCGCAGCAGAGGACGCTCAAGGTGGCCAAGGGCGTCAAGGGGTTGCCCGCCCAGCTGGAGAACAACAGCCCGACCTGCAACTTCCGGTTCGCCGACGGCACGCCTGGTGCCGAGTACAACATCGCCGTGGACACCGCGGAGGGCATCGCGCTGTACCTGAACCAGAACCTTGCCGACAACGTCCAACAGGTGTCGGTGGGTGGCTTCCCCGCCCTGGACATCACGCTGAAGGCGCCCGACCTGCTGGCCGGCTGCAGCACGGCGGTCAGCGTGGCCAACGGCCAGATGTTCGTGGTCGACCTCGGCCAGCCGACCAGGGGCACGACCACCGCCCAGTCGTGTGCCAGGACCGAACAGGTCGCCGACGCGGTGCTGGCCACCGCCACGAGCCGCAAGTAAGGGGCAGACCATGGCAGACGGACTTCTCGCCGACATCGCCAACTCGGTGGAGCACCTGGTCCAGAAGGCGGCGCAGGACATGTTCGGCACCGGCGGATCCGGCACCGGCACGGTGGACGAGATCCGCTGGGAGGGCATGTCCAACGACCAGTTGGCGGCCGCTGTCCGGCAGTTGAACTCCGGGCCGGGCACGTCCGGCATCCAGCAGGCCGCCGACGCGCTGTCCACCATCGCGGGCAACCTGCAGCAGATCGACACGACGCTGCACGACCAGTTGCAGGCGATCGGGGTGAACTGGCAGAGCCAGGCGTCCGAACTGGCCCAGGAGATGACCACGGCGTCCGCCGCCTACTCGGCGTCGGCCGGCGCGGCCAGTGGCGCGAACGCGGCCGGGGTGAACGCCCAGGGCGACGCGTTCGCCGCCGCGAAGAACGCCGTGCCGCACCCGAGCACGCTGCAGGGGCCGACCCGGACCAACTTCCTGAACACGGCCGCCTCGCTGCTCACCGGCCACGAGAACGACTACGCGCAGGAAGTGGCCAGGACCGGCCAGGCCCGCCAGCAGGCCATCGACACGATGACGACGTACACGACGAGTTCGCGCTCCGGCCTGACCACGCACCAGCCGCTGCCGCAGCCGCCCGGGTACACGTTGACGCCGAAGCCGGTCGACCCGAGCATCGGCCAGACCACGACGGTGTCCGGCTTCGCGCCGCCCCCGCCCGGTGCCGCACCTGTCGGTGGCGGTAGCGGTGGCGTGCCCGGTCTGCCCGGGGTCGGAGGTGGCGGTGGTGGCACGCCCGGCCTGCCTGGCTTCCCCGGCCAACCAGGTGTGCCCGGCCTGCCCGGGGTCGGTACGCCCGGTGGTGGCGGCCTGCCGGGTGGACCCGGTCTGCCCGGCGCACCTGGCGTGGCAGCCGGCCTGCCCGGCGGGTCTGCTGGTGGCGCGGGCAGCCTGCCCGGTCTACCTGGCATGCCGGGGATGCCCGGCGTGCCCGGCGGTGGTGGTGTGCCGGGTGGCGGCACTGCCGGTACCCCGGTGGGCGGTGGCGGAGCCACTGGTCCGTTGGCGCCCGGGCCGGTCAGTTCCGTCGGTGCCCCGGCTCCCGGTGCGGTCGCGTCCGGCGTGGCCGGGACCCAGTCGGTGGCAGGCGCGGTGGCCGGTTCGGTCGTCGAGGACGCGGCAATCGGTTCCGCGATCGTCGGCGGCACGGTGGGCGCCGGCATCGGCGGAGCGGCAGCCCGACCGGACGAACTGGTGCGCAGCCGTGAGTTCAGCGGGGCCGATGGCGAGTCGGAAGGTGATGACGCCCGGTCGCAGGCTGCCCGCGCGCTGGCCGAACTGGAGGGCGAGGAGGCGGCCGAGGCCGGCGTGAGTGCGCGGCTCGGTACCACCGCCGAACTCCCGTCGACGGTGCTGGAACCGGCGGTGGGCGGCAGCAGGCCGGAGGACGAGGCCGTGCACTCCAATCGGTACGACACGGAGCCGGACGACATGTTCGGCGACGGCCGGATGGTGGTGCCGCCGGTGCTCGGCGGCGACTCCGGGGCCTTTGGCCCCGACGATGCGAAGTAGCGCCCAGCAGTGGGTCTGCCCAGCAGCGTTGTGCTGTCCGCGCTGGAGTTCGACGTGGTGTGGGAGGCCCAGCGGTTCCCGCGCCGGCACGTGGTCCTGGACGTGCCGAGTCCCGGTGTGACCCGCAACCAGCGGGCCGAACTGGTGGCCACGGCGTGGGCCGGACTGGCCGAGCGTGGTCTGGCCGACCGGGGTCGGGTGGACTCCGAACTGGCCGATCGGCTGGCCCTGCTGGCCTACCCGGAGCAGTCGGTGGACGGCTGGATCTGGACCGACAGGGAGATCAAGGGGCTGGCGGCGCAGTCCGGCCGGGACGCCCTGCTCGGCGTCGTGGACCGGGATGAGGTGTGGCTGATCCCGGCCAGGGACACGTCGTTCGTCGAGGCCGCCGTGTCCATCGCCGGCGAGTGCCCGGCAGGTCGTGGCCTGTCCACGAGTGTGCCGCTGGACGTGCTGCGCTCCGCCGACCAGGCGGCGGGCGGTGACCCGAAGTCGCTGGTCGTGGAGCTGACCGAACTGGACGTGCCGCTGGGCAAGGCCCAGATCATGTCCAGGATGTTCACCGGCATGGTCGGGCGCGGCCAGTTCGGCGTGCAGCGGGCCGGCGGGCGGACCATGCGGCGGGCCGATCGGGTGGTGGCCTTCCACGACACGCAACGCGGTCGGTACCTCTACCTGACCCAGCCCAGTGCCGATGGTCGGGTGTGGGCCACGGTCACCCCGGCGGACAACCGGGCGGTCGCGGCCGCGGTGTGGGAGTTACTCGGCCAGGTGTGACCGGAACCGGGACCGGTCGGCGGGCGTCAGAGGAACATCGGGTTAGGGGGCTGGAGTGGGAGCGTCTAGTTACAACGCGGCTGACATCGGCCAGGCACGGCAGGTGATCGGTGCCGAGGCCGGCAAGTTCGGCAGTGTCGGGGACGGCATTCCGACCAGCGTGGCCGCCGGCATGTTCGGCACCCTGGCCAACTCGGCCGCCGTCGCGCAGGCGGCCGGTGCGCTGTGTTCGTCGATGCGTTCGGAGTATGCGAAGGCCGAGTCGCTGGTCGGCGCCATCGAGCGCGCGCTGGACGCGAACCTGACCAACAGCACCGGTACCGAGCAGGACAACAAGACGTCGTTCACCACACAGCAGGTCTGACGGGGGATCGTTTCGTGACCGCGAGAGATGACGTGGCTGACCTGCCCGGTGGGGCCGGTGCGGACGTGGCCGACGCCGCGAAGCCGGTGTACACGGCCGATCCGGGGTCGATCACCAGCCTGGCCGACGACCTGACGAAGGCGGCGGGCGCCGCGGACGGCTGCAACAAGGCGGTCGGCACGGCGGTGTCCGACCTGTCGACCTGGACGGGCGACACGGCGGACGCGTTCAAGGGCTACATGAGCAGGTTCACCAGCGCCGGCACTTCCGGGCACTCGGCGCTCACCTCGGGCGCCAGTGCGCTGACCGAGGCCGCCAAGACGCTGACCGACGGCAAGAACTCGCTGGAGAAGCTGTTCGAGCAGGTGCTGACCGACTACCGGAGCAACCTGAAGGCCGTCGGCACGACCCCGCCACACCCGACGGCCGCCGAGATGTCGTCCGCAGCCGAGAGCGCCGTGTCGGACAACGAGGGCGCCATCACCAGCCAGGTGAACAGCATCAACTCCGCGCTCGGCACGGCAGCGAGTGACCTACAGAAGGCGGCGAGCGGGTTCAGCCCGAAGTTCTCGTCGCTGAGCACACCGGGTGAGTCGGGCCCGCAGACCACGACGACGTCCTCGGTAGCGCCGACATCGGCGCAGGCACCGCACCACCCGAGCGGCGGTGGTGGTGGAGGCGGTAGCACCGGCGGCGGTGGCGGCGGCAGCAGCTTCAGCGGTGGTGGCGGCTCAGGCGGCGGCAGTGGTGGCGGAGGTGCCGGTGGCGGCGGTGGCATGGGCTCCAGCGGCGGCCCGCCGTCCAGCCCCCCGCCGGGCAACGTGCAGAGTTGGATCCAGCAGGCCATCCAGATCCTGGAGCAGAACGGTGTGCCGGCCAGCGAGCTGAACGCCAACGACATCTGGACGATCATCCAGCACGAGTCGGGCGGCAACCCGAACGCGATCAACCTGTGGGACTCCAACGCGCAGGCCGGGCACCCGTCAAAGGGCCTGATGCAGTGCATCGACTCCACGTTCCAGGCGCACATGCTCCCGGGCCACGGAAACATCTACAACCCGGTGGACAACGTGGTGGCGGGCGTGCGGTACGCGTTGTCCCGGTACGGCTCGATCGGCAACGTGCCCGGCATCGTCGCGGTCCACTCCGGACGGGCCTACGTCGGCTACTGATCCGGCCGTACGCTGGCCGCATGCTCGAACGCGTCGCGGCACGGCGGTCGGCCATCGCCCCGTTCCACGTGATGGATGTGTTGGCAGCGGCGAAGGAACGGCAGCGGACGCACGGCGACCTGGTGTCGCTGGGCGCAGGCCAGCCCTCCAGCGACGCACCGGAGCCGGTGCTCGCCGCGGCCGCCTCGGCGCTGCGCAGCGGCGCCTTCGGCTACACCGAGCAGTTCGGCGTGCCCGAACTGCGGGCCGCGATCGCACGTCACTACCTGCGCACCTACGACCTGTCGGTGACCGCTGACGACGTCGTGGTCACCACCGGGTCGTCCGGCGGGTTCCTGCTGTCGTTCCTGGCAGCGTTCGACCCCGGCGACCGGGTGGCCATCGGCAGGCCCGGCTACCCGGCGTACCGGAACATCCTCACCGCGCTGGGCTGCGAGGTGGTGGAGTTGCCGTGCGGGCCGGAGACCAGGTTCCAGCCGACCGTCGCGATGCTGGACGAGCTGGCCGAACCGGTGCGCGGCCTGATCGTGGCCAGCCCGGCGAACCCGACCGGGACCGTGCTGCCACCGGCCGAACTGGCCGCGCTGGCCGACTGGTGCACGGCACACGACGTGCAGCTGGTCAGCGACGAGATCTACCACGGCATCACGTTCGGCACGGCCGTCGACTGCGCCTGGCGGACGTCGAGGGACGCCATCGTGATCAACTCGTTCTCGAAGTACTGGTGCATGACCGGCTGGCGACTGGGCTGGATGCTGCTGCCGGAGCGGCTGCGGTCCGCCGTCGGCGCGCTGACCGGCAACTTCACCATCTGCCCGCCGACCATGCCGCAACAGGCCGCGATCGCCGCGTTCGAGCCGGAGTCCTACGCCGAGGTCGATCAGCACGTGGCCAGGTACCGGGTGAACAGGGACGTGCTGCTGGCCGGCCTGCCCAGGCTGGGCATCGATCGGCTGGCCCCGGCCGACGGCGGGTTCTACGTCTACGCGGACGTGTCCCACCTCACGTCCGACTCGATGGCGTTCTGTCAGCAGCTACTCAAGGACACCGGCGTTGCGATCGCGCCAGGAATCGACTTCGACCCGGTGAACGGCGGTAGGTTCGTACGGTTGTCGTACGCGGGCGCCACCGAGGACATGCACACCGCGCTGGAGCGGCTGGGTGAGTGGCTGGGTGGCAGGGCCGGAACCAATGCACGTCCCGGATCGTTCGGTCAGTGAGATTCTTGTGATTGTGAACGGGGAGGCTGTCTCATGTTGCTCCGCGTCATCGGCGCGCTGCTGGTCATCTGGCTGGCATTCGTCGTACTCGGTGTGGTGATCAAGGGCCTTGTCATCCTGGCGGTGGTCGGCGGGATCGCGTTCATCGGCACGGCCGGCTACATGGCGATCAAGAACAACTCGTCGCGGAAGCGGCTGCGCTGAACCCGCGTCGCTAGTTGCTGCTGGCCTTGATCCTGGTCAGCACCTCGGTGACGTCGGCGGCTGACACGTCCCGGTGCGTGACGAACCGGATCTGACCGGCCATGGGCACGGCCAGCACACCGATGTCGGTGAGCTGGCCGAGCATGGTCTCCACATCCGGCACCGCGGCCAGCAGGATGTTCGTGGCAGGCGCGCTGACCTGCCAGCCGAGCTCCTCCAGACCGCCGGCCAGCCTGGTTGCGTTCTCGTGGTCGGCGGCCAGGTCGTCGATCCGGTCCAGCGCGACGAGCCCGGCAGCGGCCAGCACGCCGCCCTGCCGCACCCCACCGCCGAGCATCTTGCGCAGCCTGCGCGCCTCGGCCACGAACTCGACACTGCCTGCCACCACCGAACCGACCGGCGCGCCAAGCCCCTTGGACAGGCACGCCTGCACGGTGTCCACGCCGACGGTCAGCGCTGCGGGCGGCACGCCGAGCGCCACTGCCGCGTTCCAGATCCGGGCTCCGTCCAGATGCACGAGCAGCCCGCACTCCTTCGCGGCGGCGACCAGTTGGCAGTGCTCGTCCGGCGGCGTCACGGCGCCACCGGCCTCGTTGTGGGTGTTCTCCAGGCACAGCAGCGTGGTGCGCATGTCGTGGTAGGGCCCCGGCTGACCGGCCGCCGCCCGCACGGCGCCGCCGGTGCTGCGGCCCGGCCCGCCGTCCCAGGGCAACGGCTCCGGCATGCCGCCGGCCAGCCAGGCCGCCGTGCCCAGCTCGTGGCCGATCACGTGGGCGCCCTTCGGCGCGAGGAACCGGTCACCCCGACCCAGGTGCGCCATCAGCGCGATCAGGTTGCCCATGCTGCCGCTGGGCACCCACAGTGCCGCCGCGGTGCCGAGCAGGTCGGCGGCCCGTTCCTCCAGCTCACGCATGGTCGGGTCGTGGTCAAGCACGTCGTCGCCGACCTCGGCGTCCGCCATCGCGGTGCGCATCGTGCGGTCCGGCCGGGTCACGGTGTCCGAGCGCAGGTCGATCGGCGCGTACTTAGTCACGAATGGATGACATCACACTCGTCGGGTACCCGTGCACCCGCCTTCGGGGGAAGTCATGAAAAGGTCGCACGGACCGTGCAACCCTCTTGGCGGCACGGTCCGTCCATCGGATGTAGGGACACACGAGCGGAGAGAGTCCGCGTGGATCAGCGCGACGAGCAGGAGTTCGCTGAATTCTTCGTGGCCCGGCGAGACGCCGTGCGGCGGAGTGCCTACCTGCTCTGCGGTGACTGGCACCGGGCGGACGACTTCGCGCAGACGGCGTTCGTGTCGCTGCACCGGCACTGGCGCAAGATCCGCGACAAGACGGCGCTGGACGCCTACGTGCGGCGGACGCTGGTGCGTGCGGTGATCGACGAGTCGAGGCGGCCGTGGCGAAGGGAGCGGTTCACCGATGACGTACCGGAGACCGCGACCGGCGCCCCGGACATCGGGGACTCGGTGGCCACCAGGGCGGCCCTGCTCGCAGCGCTGCGCCAGGTGCCACCCCGGCAGCGCGCGGTGCTGGTGCTGCGGTTCCTCGAAGGCCTCGACGTCAGCGGTGTCGCCGCTGCGCTCGGCTGCTCGGAGGGCACCGTGAAGAGCCAGACGGCGCGCGGCCTGGCCACGCTGCGCGAAACCCTCGGCGACACGCTGGACGATCTGCGGTCGGCATCCTGAACGGACACGCAAGGAGGTGACGTGGGTGGACGAACAACGGTTGAGTGAGCTGTTCCAGGCGGCGGCCGGTGACGGTCCGCCCGCGTCCTTCGACGAGAAAGACGTTGCCGCGGCGGCCAGGAAGGTCACAGCGCGTAGGCGGTCGATGCTCGCCGGTGGCGGTGGACTTTTCGTGGTGATTCTCGCGGTGGGTCTGCTTTTCGGGACGGGCGCCTTCGGGCACACTCTCCGTGGAGGCACTGCCAGCTCGGCCGGTGCCCTCGCGGCACCACCACAATCCGTCACCAGTCGAGGTACCTTCGGCCACGCCCTCGCCGGGCCGGACGTCGGTACCGCACACAACTTCCCGTCGTCGACGCCCATGCAGGGGGGCGGCGCCGCCGGGAGGGTCGGCCCAGCTGCCGGCAGCACCCGCGCCGGGTGCGGCCCGACGGACGGGCAGCTCGCTGTCGCCCTCGCCAACGAGCTGCCGTCCGTCGGTGCGCCGACGGCCAACCCGGCCACCCTCGCCTGCGTGCAGGGCTCCCGGTCGGTCAGCTACCTGGTGGGCGATGGCTACGTGATCGCCGTGTTGGTCCCGGCGGCCAGCAACGGCCTGTACAGCGACACGGCGGCCGGCTCGCACAGCTTCCGTGGCCCGACCGCCAGCGGCAGGTGGATCCTCGTGGTGCTCAGCCAGCCCGCTGCCGGTGGCACCGTCGGTCCGCTGGTCGGCCAGCTCGGCACCATCCAGCGGGCGGTCGCCGCCCAGTTCTGACGCAACCTTCTCCGGCGCCCGCGCGTATGCAGCGGTGACTGCCGAGGAGGCCGGATGCGGGAAGCCGACGAGGACCGGTTCCGAGAGTTCGCCAGGAGCCAGGCCCTGCTGCTGCGGCGCTGCGCGTATCTGCTGTGCGGGGACTGGCATCTGGCCGAGGACCTGGTGCAGACCACGCTGGTCAAGCTGTACGGCGCGTGGCCCAGGATCGAGCGGACCGACCGGCCGATCAGCTACGCCCGCACCACGCTCACTCGGTGCTGGCTGGACGAGCGGCGCAGGCCGTGGCGGCGGGCCGAGGAACGCTCCGGTGAGCTGCCCGACACCGCCGACGCGACGGTCGATCCGGCACTGATGCACCACCAGTCAGCTGTCCGCGCGGACCTGCTGGCCGCGCTGGCCGCGCTGCCCCGCCGGCAGCGGGCGGTGCTGGTGCTGCGCTACTTCGCCGGCATGTCGATCGCCGAGACGGCCGCCGCGCTGGGCTGCTCGGAGGGAACCGTGAAGAGCCAGACGTCCAGGGCTCTGGAAGCGCTCCGGACCGGCTTTCCCATCGAACTCCCGCTGTTGGAAGGAAGCTGATGAGCGACAACGCCCTGACCCGTGAGTTCGAGGCTGTCCTGCAGGGCGAGCCGCCGCTCGGCTTCGACCCGGACGACGTGGTGACGGTGGCGGCCCGGCGGCAGCGGTGGCGGCGTGCCAGTGTGCTGGCCGGCGTCGGGGTGGCAGCCGTCGTGGTGGCGGCGGTTGCCGTGCCGGCCGCACTGGCACGTGCCCCGGAAGCCGCGAGCCCCGATGTGACGTCGACGATCGGGGACTGGCCACCGGCCGGCACGTCGTGGCCAAGGCAGTCCCAGCAGCGGCTGACCACCCAGCAGGTCACGTCGCTGGGCCACCTGAACCACGTGCTGCCCGAGCTCGTTCCCGGCTGGACCTCGACGAAGCACGACTACGGGACCGCCGGCACCTTCGTCACCGAGGGGCCGGGCAAGCCTGCTCCGCTGGTGCAGCAGCAGGGCTTCGGCAACGACATGACCGTGCGCGCAGGCGATCGCGTGATCGACGTCTACGTCACGGTGAGGGTGCCGCTCGGCACGAACCCGCCGACACCACTGGCCCAGCAGTGCGCCACCGAGCGCGCGGGCACCGCCCATGGCGACAAGGTGACGTGCACGACCAGCAAGCTCGCGGACGGCAGCGTGCTGGTGGCGGCACACAACGTGATGGCGTTCAAGCCGGGTGCAGCTGTCACCAACGGCAGGCACCTGGAGCTGTTGGTGGTGCAGAACTTCCGGCCGGACGGCACCGAGGTGGACGCGGAGTCGGAGATCACCCTCGGTGCTCCGGCCTCGCACGTGCTGCCGACGATCGCACAGCTCACCACGTTGGCGGTGGACCCGGCGTTCCGGGTCACTCGGTAGGCTCGTCGAACGTGAGCAAGCCGAACATCCCGGATGTGCTGGCCGGCAGGTACGCGTCGGTCGCGATGGCCACGCTGTGGTCCCCCGAGCACAAGATCGTGTTGGAGCGCGAGCTGTGGTTGGCCGTGCTGCGAGCCCAGGCCGAGCTCGGGCTGCCGATGCCGGCCGAGGCCATCGCGGACTACCAGCGGGTGGTCGACACCGTCGACCTCGCCTCGATCGCGGCGCGGGAGCGGGTCACCAAACACGACGTGAAGGCGCGGATCGAGGAGTTCAACGCGCTGGCAGGCCACGAGCTGGTGCACACCGGGATGACCAGTCGTGATCTCACCGAGAACGTCGAGCAGTTGCAGGTCCGCAGGTCGTTGGAGCTCGTGCGCGGCCGGTTCGCCACCGTGCTGGCCCGGCTGGCCGGACTCGCCGTCGAGCACTCCGACCTGGTGCTGGCCGGCCGCTCGCACAACGTGGCGGCGCAGGCCACCACGCTGGGCAAGCGGTTCGCCAGCGCGGCCGACGAACTGCTGGTCGCGTTCGCCCGGCTGGACGACCTGATCGAGCGCTACCCGCTGCGGGGCATCAAGGGGCCGGTCGGCACCGGTCAGGACATGCTGGACCTGCTCGGCGACCCGACCGCCGTGCAGCGGTTGGAGCAGGCGGTGGCCGAGCATCTGGGGTTCGAGCACGTGCTGACCAGCGTCGGCCAGGTGTATCCGAGGTCGCTGGACTTCGACGTGCTGTCCTGTCTGGTGCAACTGGCCGCGGCGCCGTCCAGCCTGGCCACCACGATCCGGCTGATGGCCGGCCACGAGCTGGTCACCGAGGGCTTCCTGCCCGGCCAGGTGGGCAGCTCGGCCATGCCGCACAAGATGAACACCCGCTCCAGCGAGCGGATCAACGGGTTCGCCGTGATCCTGCGCGGCTACCTGTCGATGGTCGGCGAGCTGGCCGGCAACCAGTGGAACGAGGGCGACGTGTCGTGCTCGGTGGTGCGCAGGGTGGCGCTGCCGGGCGCGTTCTTCGCGCTGGACGGCCTGGTGGAGACGCTGCTCACGGTGCTGGACGGCTTCGGCGCGTACCCGGCGGTGATCGCCCGTGAGCTGGACCGGTACCTGCCGTTCCTGGCGACAACGAAGGTGTTGATGGCCGCGGTGCGGGCCGGTGTCGGGCGGGAGACAGCGCACGAGATGATCAAGGAACACGCCGTCGCTGTCGGACTGGCGATGCGGGAACGCGGCATCGAGCGCAACGACCTCGTGGAGCGGCTGGCCGGCGATCCCCGGCTGCCGCTGGACGATGCCCAGCTGGAGGCGCTGCTCGCGGACCGGGTTTCGTTCACCGGGATGGCAGGCGCGCAGGTGGCCGACGTGGCGCAGCGGGTGGCGAAGGTGCTCGACCGCTTCCCCGAGGCGACTGGTTATTCGCCTGACCCGATTCTCTGACCCTTGTACCGTCGGCCTATGGGTGCCGTCGTGTCCGAGTTGGTCCACTACCCGGTGAAGGGCTGTGCCGGGACCTCGCTGTCGGCTGCCGTGCTCACGGAGACCGGCATCGTGCACGACAGGTCGTTCATGCTGGTGGACGCCGACGGCGCCTTCCGCAGCCAGCGGACCACGCCCGCCATGGCGGTGATCCGACCCCGTGTCGAGGCCGACGGCGCCCGGCTGGTGGTGGACGCGCCGGACGTCGACGGCATCGAACTGGACGTGCTGCCCGACGGCCCGCGACTGGACGTGAGCCTGTTCGGGAAGTGGTTCGGTATCGGCATCGACCAGGGCGATGTGGCCGCCAAGTGGTTCTCGTCGGTGCTGGACATACCGTGTCGGCTGGTCAGGGTGCCGCCGGAGCACGACCGGGACGGCTGGGGTGAACGCCCTGGCAAGGTCGGGTTCGCCGACGCGCACGCCGTGTTGATGACTGCCGAGTCCTCTTTGGACGAGCTGAACCGGCGGATCGCCGCTCGTGGTGCGACCGGTGTGCCGATGAACAGGTTCCGGCCGAACATCGTGGTCACCGGCTGGCCGGAGCCGCACACCGAGGACCGGTTCCGGCTGATGTCGATCGGCAGCGTCGAGTTCGGCTACGCGGTACGGGCGATCCGCTGTGCCGTGCCGACGGTGGCGCAGGAGACGGGTGCGAAGTCAGGTCCTGAGCCGACCAGGACGCTGGCCGACTACCGGCGTGAGCCGGAGTTCGGTGGTGGGGTCAGCTTCGGGGTCAAGGCGGCGGTACTGGGTGGCGGTGAGCTGGCGGTCGGTGACGAAGTACATGTGCGGGAATGGCAACTCACAGGCTGATCGTCACGTCACCCACTCGACCGGACAGCGCCTCCGCCGCCGAACCGCCGTTCACGCCGAGTGCCACCTGACCCGCCGAGTCCACGTAGACCACCAGCGTGCCCATCGGCACGTCGCCGAACGTGCCGCCGATCTGGGCGTCCACTGTGGATCTGTAGTGCCGGACCCTGACCCGGCTGCCCTGTCGCGCGCCGAACGTGGCCAGGTCGTCCCCGGTCGCGCCGAGTTGCAGGTTGCCGAACCGGTCGACGCCGATGATCTCGCTGGTCAGCCTGCCTGCCGTGACCACCGTGCGTGGCTCGGGCAGCCGGACCAGATCGGTGACGGCAGGCCCGAACTCGGCGGCCGGTACGCCGGTGGCCAGGTGCGCGGTGGCCGGTGCGAAGACGTCCCGGCCGTGGAACGTCATCGACACCTCCGGTAACCGGTAGCGCGGCTCCTTCAACTCGTGCGCCGCCTCGACGCCGCCGAGTGCGTCGGCGGCCGGTAGCAGCAGGCCGTTGTCCGGGCCGACCAGCAGGCTGCCGCCCGCGACCAGCACGACCCCTCTGCGCGCGGTGCCCACTCCGGGGTCGACGACCGCCAGGTGGACGGCGGGCGGCAGGTAGCTGACGGTGTGGGCCAACACGGTGGCGCCCCGCCGGACATCCTGCGGGTCGATGTGGTGGGTCACGTCCAGCACCCTCACCTGCGGCGCGATCCCGGCGATCACCCCCTTGCAGGCGGCCACGAACCCGTCCGACGTGCCGTAGTCGGTGGTGAAGCTCACCCAGTCGTAGTGCATCGAGCCATTGTCCGTTACCGCGCCGTAGGCTCCGTGCCCGTGCCGACTCTCGCTGACTACCCGCTGGTGGCCACCGGCAAGGTGCGCCGCCTGTACACCGTGGACGATGATCATCTGCTGTTCGTCGCGTCGAACCGGATCTCCGCGTTCGACCACGTCCTGGCGACCGAGATCCCGGACAAGGGCCGCGTGCTGACCGCGATGAGCGTGTTCTGGTTCGGCCTGCTGGGCGACCTGGTGCCCAACCATCTCGTCTCGGCGGACGACGAACGGATCCCGACCGAGGTGCGGGGCAGCGCGCTACTCGTGCGGCGGCTGTCGATGGTGGCCGCGGAGTGCATCGCCCGTGGCTACCTGGCCGGTTCCGGACTGCTGGACTACCGGCGCACCGGCGCGGTGTGCGGCGTGCCGCTGCCTGCCGGGCTGGTCGAGTCCGACCGGCTTCCCGAGCCGATCTTCACGCCGACCACCAAGGGCGAACTCGGTACCCACGACGAGGCGATGACGTTCGACGCCGTGGTCGACCAGGTCGGCGCCGACCTGGCGAACCGGTTGCGGGACACCACGTTGCTCGTCTACCGGCGGGCGGCCGAGCACGCGGCGAGCCGGGGTGTGCTGCTCGCGGACACCAAGTTCGAGTTCGGCCTCGCCGAGGACGGCGGGCTGGTGCTGGCCGACGAGGTGCTCACGCCGGACTCGTCGCGCTACTGGCCCGCGGAGGGCTACCGGCCCGGCAGAACGCAGCCCGCGTTCGACAAGCAGTACGTCCGGGACTGGCTGACCTCGCCGGAGTCCGGTTGGGACAGGGCGGGCGACCAACCGCCGCCCCCGCTGCCCGCAGACGTGGTCGAGAACACCAGGGCGCGGTACGTCGCCGCCTACGAGCTGATCACGGGTCTGTCCTTCGCGGACTGGCCTGGTCAGGGTTGACGCGTAAGCAATTACTTACGTAATCTGCGTCGGTGCCCACGGCCACCGACGTCTACACAGCCATCGCCGACCCGACCCGCCGCCGCATCCTCGACCTACTGGCCGAGGACGGCAGGTCGGTCACCGAGCTGGCCGAGCCGTTCGAGATGAGCAGACCTGCCGTCAGCCAGCACCTCCGTGTGCTGCGCGAGGCCGGGCTGGTCAGCGAGCAGCGTGCCGGCCGGCAGCGGATCTACCGGTTGGCGCCGGACGGGCTGCGCGAGGTCGACCTGTGGCTGGGCAGCTACCGGCGGTTCTGGCAGACGAAGCTGGCCGCGCTCGGCGAGTACCTGGAGGCCACGCGCGATGAGGACTGAGTCGGCGATCCGGACCGAGACGTTCTATCCACATCCGGCGACGCGGGTCTGGCGGGGGTTGACCGACCCGGTGGCGCTGGCCGCGTGGCTGATGCCCAACGACTTCCAACCGGTGCTCGGCCACCGCTTCACGTTCCGCACCGAGCCGGTGCCGCCGTACTTCGACGGCATCGTGCACTGCGAGGTGGTCGAACTCGACCGGCCGCGCTCGCTCGCCTACACGTGGCGCGGCATGGCCGGGATGGACACCATGGTCCGCTGGGAGCTGACCACGGTGACCCGGGACGGCGTCGAGGGCACCCTGCTGGTCGGCGTGCACTCCGGTTTCGACCTGACGGATCCGGCCCAGCTCGGCGGTTTCCGGTCCATGTCCGGCGGTTGGGGCGGCGCCATGACGACGGCGCTGGACCGGGTGCTGGCCACCATCGAAGGAGAGGAATGAGCATGCGCATCGCCCTCGTGTCCATCCCGGTCAGTGACCAGGACAGAGCCAAGAAGTTCTACACGGAGGTCCTCGGGTTCACCGAGTTGACCGACAACACCGACGTTCCCGGCATGCGCTGGGTGATGCTCGCCCCGCCCGGCGGTGGTGCCGCGATCACGCTCGTCACGTGGTTTCCCACCATGCCGGCCGGGTCCACGAAGGGCCTGGTCTACGAGGTGGACGACGTGGACGCCTGGTTGGCCGACGTGACCGCCAAGGGTCTCGACGTGCCCGACGGGGTGCAGGAGGAATTCTGGGGCCGGTTCGTCACCCTCGACGACCCGGACGGCAACGGCATCGTCGTGCAGACCGCCACCCGGTAGAGAGTTCCCCCGATCCGCATCCTGCGGCTACCTCGCTGATTCCTGCCGGTCACCGCGCTGCGGCCCACTGGAGGGGTGACCGCACGACTGGTCGTCTCGGTGTCCGGCCTCGGTGGCGCTCCGCTCGACACGAGCGGTGCGCTGGCCGCTGAGCTGGACCGACGTTCCGTGCCGCTGTCCCTACTCGTGTCGCCGCAGCAACTGGCGGCGGCACCCGACGTGGCCGCCTGGGTGCGGTCCAGAGTCGCCCGTGGCGACGCAGCCGTGCTGCGCGGGCTGGAGCGACTGGCCGGCCGACCCCGGCCGGACCGCTGGCTGGCCGGCATGGCCGTGCTGCCGGCACACGAGACCCGGTTGCAGCTGATCGCCGCCCGGGCCGCGCTCGCCCACCTCGACCTGGCCGTGGCAGGCTACGCGCCACCCGGCTGGCTCGTCCCGCCCGGCACGCTGGAAGTGTTGCGGTTCAACGGGTTCCGCGTCTGCGCTGAGCTGCGTGGCGTGCGTGACCTGACCACCGGCGAACTGATGTCCGGCCGGGTGCTCGGTCCCGGCCCTGCTCCGTGGCACGGCGAGCGGACCGAACCGTGGTGGTGCCGGGCCATGGTGCTCGGCGCGGCACGGGCCGCCCGGCTGGGTCGCCTGGTCCGACTGGCGGTGCCGGCCGCAGACCTGGGCCGACCCGGCATCGCATCCGCCGTGCTGGACGCCGTGGACATCGCGCTGCACTACGGCGCCACGCCGACCACCTACCCTGGCCTCGCCGCGCCGAACGTGCCCAGCCAGCGGGACGGCCGGATCAGATCTCGGTCAGCTCCCCGTGCGGCGGCGCGATGACCCCGGTGCCCTGCGGCGCCAACCTGACCAGCAGCCCGCCGTACAGCCCGACACCGGCCTCGGCCAGCACGGCCTCGTGGACCGGCACCGCCACCCTCGGCGCCACCGAGCGCAGGAACCCGACGGCCTCGCTGGTCTTCAGCCACGGCGCCGCCACGGGCACGCCGAGCACGTCGACGGCCTGCTCGGGCACCACCAGCGAGTCGCCAGGGTGGTAGAAGGCGCCGTGGTCGATGACGTAGCCGTTGTTCGCGATGACCGGCACGTCGTCGTGGATCACCGCGTGCCGGCCACCGGCCACGTGGATGGCCGCGCCCGCGATCTCGGTGTGCTCGCCGGGCGCCAGGACGGTCGCGGCGAGGCCGAGATCGTGCGTGATGGCGGCTGAACCCTCGTCCACGACGAGCGCCGCGTTCGGGTTGTCCAGCAGCAGCGTGGCCAGCTTCGTTGGGTCGAGATGGTCGGGGTGCTGATGGGTGATCAGCACCCCGTCCAGTTCCCTCGCGGTCTCGAAACCGTGGGCGAACGTGCCGGGATCGATCAGCAGCCTGGCTGAATCGGTCTCCAGCAGCACGCACGAATGTCCGAAGTGGATGATCCGCATGGTTGGCCCCCTCGCAGACGACAGAGTGCGAAGTTAGCCCACCCCGGGCCGACCAGCACGTCAGTCCAGCGTGGCCAGCACCTCGGCCTCCTCGGCGGCGGACAGCCCGGACTTGCGCTCCCGGTCCAGCCCCAGCGCCCGCTCGGTCTCCAGCGCGGCCACCACCGTCTCGGCCAGCGGCCTTGGCCGCAGTCCTGCGTCGATGGACGGTGTCGCGTCGTGCGCCGGCACGCCCCAGTAGGTCGGCGGCAGCCACAGCGGCAGCGACTTCGGACCGCCCCACCCGTTCACCCCGGCCGCTTCCAGCGCTTCCGGCGAGACCGGCACCAGTTCGGCGCCGCCACCGGCCACCTCTGCCACCTCCCGCAGCACCTCACCCAGCGGCCGGACGGGCCCGACACCGTCGTAGGTGCCGCTCAGGCCCTGCTCGCCCGCTGTGACGATCCACGCTGCGAGGTCGCGCACGTCCAGGTGCTGGATCGGCTGGTCCGGCGAGTCCGGCATGATGGCCCGGCCGCCCCTGCTGAACCTGTTCGGCCAGTAGCCGAACCGGTCGCTGCCGTCCCCGGGACCGGTGATCAGGCCGGGCCGCACCACGAACGCACGGTCACCCATGGCCTCGCGCACGGCGTCCTCACTGGCCACCTTGATCGCGCCGTAGTGCTCCGGGCTGATCTCGCCGCCGCCGTCCTTCAGCGGCTCCAACAGCGGCGCACCCGGCCGCTGGCCCAGCGTCTCGTTGTCCGAGTAGACGTTGACCGTGGACACGAAGGACCAGTGCCCCGTCTTGCCGGCCAGCAGCGCCAGCGCGTCGGCCACCCACGGATAGGAGATGGTCGCCACATCCACCACGGCGTCGAACCCGGACCCGGCCGCGTCGGCCAGCGGCGCGAGGCCGTCCGGGGCGTCCCTGTCCACCTTGACCAGCGTCGCGCCGTCCGGCACCCGCCCCGATGTGCCACGAGCGGCACACGTCACATCGTGGCCACGGGCCACCGCTTCGGCCGCCACGGCCCTGCTCAGGAACACCGTTCCACCCAAGACGAGTAGTCGCATGCGAGCAGCCTGCACCCACCCGCGGGCCCGCCGCCACCTGTCTCGCGCTGAGCGAACACCCAGCTCAGGTAGTCTTTGACGTGTACCGCCGACCCCTCCTCGCCCCCGGGAGTTACGCCAGTGGCCCGTGTCGTCGTCGACGTCATGCCCAAGCCCGAGATCCTCGACCCGCAGGGACAGGCGGTGGCCAACGCGCTGCCTCGCCTCGGTTTCCTCGGGGTCACCGAGGT
>DASXYT010000091.1:0-100417 GCA_036502345.1 Pseudonocardiaceae bacterium
CGAGCAGCAGCCGGTCCGGGCTCGGCCCGATGCCAGGCACCAGGTTGGCTGGCGCGACGGCCAGCTGCTCGATCTCGGTGTGGTAGTCGACCGGGTTGCGGTCCAGGGTGAACCGCCCCACCTCGATCAGCGGGTAGTCGCCGTGCGGCCAGACCTTGGTGATGTCGAACGGGTTGAACCGGTAGGTCTTGGCGTCCTCGTACGGCATGATCTGCACCTTCAGCGTCCAGCTCGGGTGGTCGCCGCGCTCGATCGCCTCGTACAGGTCCTTGGTGTGGAAGTCGGGGTCGGTGCCGGCCAGCCGGTCGCCCTCGGCCTGGGTCAGGAACTCTATGCCCTGGTCGCTGATGAAGTGGTACTTGACCCAGGACTGCACTCCTGCCGCGTTGATCCACATGTAGGTGTGCGAGCTGTACCCGTTCATGTGCCGGAAGGTCCGCGGGAAGCCGCGGTCGCCCATCAGCCAGATCACCTGGTGCGCCGTCTCCGGCAGCAGCGTCCAGAAGTCCCACTGCATGTCGTTGGACCGCAGGTTGACCTTGGCGAGCCGCTTCTGGGACCGGATGAAATTCTGGAAGTGAATCGGGTCCCGCATGAAGAACACCGGGGTGTCGTTGCCGACCATGTCGTAGTTGCCGTCGGTCGTGTAGAACTTGACAGCGAAACCACGCGGGTCACGCCACGTGTCGGGGCTGCCACGCTCGCCCGCCACGGTGGAGAACCGGGCCAGCACATCGGTCTTCGTGCCCGGCTGGAACACGGCGGCCCTGGTGTAGGCGCTCACGTCGTTGGTGACCTCGAAGTGCCCGAACGCGCCACTGCCCTTGGCGTGTGGCTGGCGTTCCGGGATGCGCTCGCGGTTGAACTGCGCCATCTGCTCGATGAGATAGTGATCCTGCAACAGGATCGGACCGTCGGGGCCGACGGTGAGCGAGTGCTCGTCACTCTCTACGGGGATACCGGCATCGTTCGTCGTGGGATTGTGCTTGTCCTTGGTCACGTGTCACTCCTATCGAGTCCACTGACGACTACCCATACGGGTACACCGCCCAAACCGCTCATGTCGACGGTCGGTCGAACGGCAGGTCCGACAATGACTCCCGCACGTCCGGCAGCGCCTCGAAGATAGATGCCGCACCGGCTTCGCGCAGTTCGGCGGCCGAGAAACCGCCGGTCAGCACGGCGACACAGGGCAGGCCGGCGCGCTGTGCCGCCCGGCAGTCCCAGACCGAGTCGCCGACCAGCACCGCTGTGTCGCCGCCCACCCTGGCCACGGCGTTGGTGACCAGGTCAGGGGCTGGCTTGCTGCGCTCGGCGTCCTCCGATGTGGTCCAGTCGTCGGCCAGTTTCCTGGCGTCGAGCAGATCCAGGTAGTGGCCGACGTGGTCCGGGTCGCCGGAACTGGCCAGGGCCACCCGCAGCCCCTGGTCCTTCGCGGCGACCAGCAGATCGTGGGCGCCGGCCAGCGGCACGACCTCGTCGATGAGTCGTTCGTACTCCTGCTTCCAGCGCTCGCGCAGCCAGTCGCCGTGGTCGGCCTCGACGGCACTGCCGGCCACGTGCTCGATCAGCCGGTCACCACCCATGCCGATCGCCCTGTGCAGCCGCCAGACCGGCACCGTCACGTCCACCGCCCGCAGCGCCCTGAACCAGGCGATGGAGTGGTGGTAGTTGGTGTCCATGAGGGTGCCGTCGACATCGAGGACCACGATCCGATCGGGACTGTTCACACCCGGGTACTACCCAGTGGGCGGGACGGTCACGCGTGCGCGGGTCGCACGGCATCCAGCGCGGTCACGATGTCCTGCAGGTTGCGGAACGGCCGGTCGCGCAGCGGGAGTCGGCGGAGCCGCTGCCGGGTCTGGCCGTCGGCGCCGTACATGTCCGCTGCGATGATGATCTCCCACCGACGCGCCGGGTACACGACGTCGGCCAGTACGACGCGCAGTGACTGCCTCTCGATCTCGGTCATGACTTCCCTCGGGCTCGGGTTTCCTGTGTACAGCGTTGTGATACCCATCACGACAGAGCTCAAACAGAGGAGGACTTTCGATGGCGAAGACGTCCGTCGGCGAGCTGTGTGACCGCTACGGCACGACGTACGCGGCCGAAGCCGGCATCACACTGCGGGACAAGCCCGCGCCGCTCTACCAACTGCTGGTGCTGACCACCTTGCTCTCGGTCCGCATCAAGGCTGACATCGCGGTCGCCGCCGCACGTGAACTGTTCACGGCGGGCTGGCGGACGCCGGAGAAGATGAACGGGTCGACGTGGCAGCAGCGGGTCGACGCACTGGGCAGGGCGCACTACGTGCGGTACGACGAGAGCACGGCGACCAGCCTCGGTGAGGGCGCGCAACGCGTGCTGGACGTCTACCACGGTGACCTGCGCCGCCTGCGTTCCGAGGCCGACGGCGATGTCGAGGCGCTACGCGGGGCATTGACCGGGTTCCGCCGCATCGGCGCGGTCGGCGCGCACATCTTCTGTCGCGAGGCCCAGGTGGTGTGGCCGGAACTGCGGCCGTACTTCGATGAGCGTGCGCTGAGGACGGCCGCCGGCCTCGGTCTGCCGACGGACCCGAAGGCACTCGCCGATCTCGTCGCACCAGGCGATACGGCCGGGTTGGCGGCTGCCCTGGTGCGGTACAGCCTCGACAAGTAGCCCGACAGGGGCGCCGTGGATCGGACGGATCGGACCTACACTGGGGGCGTGTCAGCAGCGAGGGAAGGACCGGGATGACCGGAGCTCCAAGCGGCCATGACGGGCTGCCCGGCTCCACGGTGCTGACTGTGCGCGACATCGAGCGGGACGGCGTCGTCGTGGTGAGCCTGGTCGGCGAACTGGACATGGCGACGGCCGAGGACGCTGCGATCGCGCTGCGTGCGGCGACCACCCACGCCACGGCCGTCGTCCTCGACATGACCGAACTGCGGTTCTTCGCGTCGGCCGGGTTGAACATCCTGCTCCAGCTGCGCCAGGAGCTACAGGACAACGGCGTGGACGTGCGGCTCGCCACCGACCAGCAGGCTGTGCTGCGGCCGATGGAGCTGATGGGCGTCGCGGACCAGTTCGCCGTCCACTCCTCGGTCGCCGACGCGCTCGCTGCCGCGCGGCGGTAGCCGCATCGCGTGGTCGGCTACGGTATGGCTGTGCCGGAACCGGGTGGCGCGGAAGATCGTCTGCGCAGGATCGAAGCTGTCACCGACGCGGCTCTGGCCCACCTGGACACCGAGGCCCTGCTGAGTGAGCTGCTGATCCGGGTGCGCGAACTGCTCGACGTGGACACGGCGACCGTGCTGCTGATCGACTCCTCCGCGCGGAACCTGGTCGCGGTCGCCTCGGTGGGCATCGAGGAGGAGGTGCGGCAGGGCGTCCGGGTGCCGATCGGGCGGGGATTCGCCGGTCGTGTCGCCATGGAACGGCGGCCTGTCATGATCACCCAGGTCGACGACACCACGGTGGTCAATCCGCTGTTGTGGGACCGAGGTCTGCGGACCCTGCTGGGTGTCCCGCTGGTCACCACGGGCGTGCTGGTCGGTGTGCTGCACGTCGGGTCGGTCACGGCGCGACGGTTCGCCGATGACGACGTCCACCTGCTGCAGATGGTCGCCGACCGGATCGCTCTGGCCGCCCACACCCAGGTGGGCGTTGTGGAGCGGGCCGCGGCTGCCGCGCTGCAGCGCAGCCTGCTGCCCGCGACACTGCCCGATGTGCCCGGGCTGTCGTTCGCAGCCCGCTACGTGCCGGGAACGGACACCGGCGTCGGAGGCGACTGGTACGACGTGTTCCGGTTGCCCGGTGACCGGGTGGGCATCGTGATGGGTGACGTGGTCGGCAACGGGTTGGCGGCCGCTGTGGTGATGGGCCGGTTGCGCAGCGCGTTGCGGGCCTACGCGCTGGATGTCGAGGACCCGGGTGAGGTGCTGCGCAAACTCGACCGGAAGGCGCAGCACTTCGAGTACGGCACGATGGCCACGGTGTCCTACGCCGTCGTCGAACGGGATCGGGAGCACGTCTCGATCGCGTTGGCCGGACACCCGCCGCCGATGGTGGCCGCGCCGAACGGTGCGGTCGGCCTCACGGAGCCGCTGTTGGGGCCGCCCATCGGGTTCCTGCGCGGCGGCAGCTACCAGAGCACCGTCCTGGACCTGCGGCCGGGAGCACTGCTGTGCTTCTACACCGACGGCCTCGTCGAACGCCGTGGCAGCACCATCGACGCCGGCCTGCTGACCCTGCGGGAGACGGTCACGGCCGGCCCCCCGGAGGCGGTGTGCGCCAAGGTGATGGCCGTGCTGGTGGGTACGGAGATCGTTCGGGACGACATCGCACTGCTGGCGATGCGCAGGGATCCGGCCTGAACTCCCGGCCAGGGGCGGTTGAAATCGACGGGTCGGCCGACTGTCGCTAGTCTGTGTGGGCGCCGACGGCCCTCATGCGCCGAGGGGATGTCGATCTCGGTTGGGTCTGTTCCGTGTCCGCGGTTGGCCGTGGGTACGGGTGGACCCGCCGCCTGAGTCGCCACCGGTGAGAGGAGGCTTGGCGATATTGCCTGATCATGATCATTGTCTGGTGCGACTGATCACTCCGTCGGGGATGCCGTCTCTCAAGCTGTTGCGCGACCGGATCGAGGCCGCGCTACCAGGTCTCGAAGCCCAGGTCATGGGTGACATTCAGATGGTCGCCACCGAACTGGTGACCAACGCCTACCTGCACGGCCGGGCCCCGGTCAGATTCGAACTGGTGGCCCCGCCCGCTGGACCGACACTACGAGTGGAGGTCAGCGACACCGGGCCCGGCGTGCCACGGACACAACACCCGGACGTCGCCACGTTCCATGGTCGCGGTCTGCTGCTGGTCGGCAAGCTCACCACGGCATGGGGTGTCGCCGAGACAGGGGACGGCAAGACCGTCTGGGCGGACTTCGTCATCGACGGTGGGCTGGGTGTGGACCAGTCCGCGATCGCCTGAGCGAGGCCGGCTCAGGCGACCTGGGCACGGGTGGCGTTGGCCAGCGAGTCCCTGAGGTCCAACATGCTGTCCACGCCGCAGATCTGCAGTGTCCGCAGCACAGCGCCGCTGGTCGTCACGACGCGTAGCGGAATGCCGTCGTCCTGACATCGTTGGTTGGCCCGCAGCAGCGCGTTGACGCCGCTGGAGCCGAAGAAGCCGACACCGGTCAGATCGACGGCGAGCACGCCCGACTCGCGGACCTCACCACAGGCATTGAGCAGCTCCCTGAGCAGTTGCGGTGCGTTGCTCAGGTCCACCTCACCCACGGCGTGCACCACCGCGGTGTCACCGACGAGGTCGGTACCGACCTCCAACAGGCTCGTCATGATTGTTCTCCGGACTTTCGCTCTCGCGAGGGCTTGGCGAGGACACAAAGCTCGACCGGGCACGCAGCGGTGGCACTCCCGCGTGCTGCCGCCGCAGGCGCTTGCTGGCTGCTCAACACGCGCCTGTCAAGAGGATACCGCGATTATCCGGCCAACAGCAGTGCGGCGACAGCGGCTGTTCCGCATACCAGCCACGCGGCGTAGTCGCCGACGTGACCGGAGTGCAACCGGTGCAGCCCGGACAACACGGGCCGTAGCCTCCCCGCCGGATGCCGCAGCCATGCGGGTGACCGGTCCGGGTACAGCGCCCATCCGGCGACGACGACGGCCAGGCAGGCCGAGAGCAGGCCGAGCAGTACGCCCGACACCGTCCAGCCGGCTGCCGGCACGTCCGGCACGGCCGTGGTGACGCCGTGTAGTGCCTGCGCCCAGTAGCCGTGCTGGTCGACGAACGCCGCCGCGGCCGGTCCGACCGCGCGGGCCAGCCCGGGCACGACGCCGACCAGCAGACCACCGATCAGCAGCAACGCGATCGCGATGCTCATACTGGCCGGGGTGCTGTCCTGCGGCGGCTGGGTGTCCGGTGCCTCGTCACGTCCGGTGCTCACGTCCGATGTGGACTCACCGTCGGGTGGCCTGCCGAGGCCGAAGTGGACACGGAGCGCGACCCGCACCGCGGCGCCGCCGGTGACCGCGGAGACCGCGATCGTGAGCACGGTGAGCGGCACGGAGTGACCGGCCTCGTCCAGCAGCGACTTGCCCAGCGCGGTGCCGAACGGTGGCAGCCCGGCCAACGCCAGTGCCGCGACGACGAAGGCGACCCCGGCGATCCGATGGTTCGTGCCGCGGCCGTGCAGGTCGAGTTCGTCCACGCTGCGATACCTGCTCAACAGCACACCGGTGAGCAGGAACAGCGCTGCCTTCACCGGGGCGTGGCCGACGAGGTAGACGGCGGTGCCGGCGAGACCGAGTGGGCTCAGCGCCGACAGCCCGACGAGGAACAGGCCGATGTGGGCGATGGTGGAGTAGGCCAGCAGGCGCTTGATGTGCCGCTGCGTGAAACACATGACCGAGCCCAGCACGGCGGTGAGCACGCCCATCGTCAGCAGCATCCGGTGCACGGCGGCATCGGGCAGCACGCCGTGGAACACCACCCAGTAGACCCTGGCCACGCCGTAGACACCCAGCGGTGCCATGACACCCGAGAAGAGCACGCACACCGGCGCGGGTGCCACGGCGTGGGCGTCGGCGAGCCAGAAGTGGAACGGCACCACGGCGGCCTTCACCAGCCAGCCGGTGCAGATCAGCACGAACGCCGCCAGGACCAGCGGATCGGTGCCACGCCCGGCCAACGCGGTGCCCAGTTGGGCGAGGCCGAGTCGGCCGGTCCTGGCATAGATCAGGCCGATGCCCATCAGGCACAGGTACGCACCGAGCGAGTTGATCACGCCGAAGTTCAGGCCGCCCTGGACCGACTCGGCGTCCTCGATCTTGAACCCGGTGAGCGCGTAGGCGGTGACACCCATCAACTCGAAGAACACGAACATGTCGAACAGGTCGCCGGTCACCGCGAAGCCGGTCATCCCGCCGACGAACAGCAGGATCAGTGCCTGGTAGTGGGCGTGCACGCTGTCGAAGTAGCGCCAGCCGAACAGCAGCGCACACGTGGCCAGCACGGAGATGAGCAGCGCGATGCCGGCGTTCGTGCGATCGGCCACCAGGACGACACCGACGGTCAGGTTCGGTTTCGGCTGCCAGCCGCCCGCCCACGTCACCACCCGACTGCTGCCGGTCGCGTGGATCAACAACCACGCCAACACCGCCCCCAGCGCGGTGACCGCGGTCGCGACGCCGTCCACCGCCCACCTGGGCAGGAACCGGCCCACTGCCAGCAGCACGCATGCTCCGGTGACGGGGGTCGCGAGCAGCAGCGGCAGCAGCGCCTGCTGGCCGATCGGTGCCGACACGTCAGCCCCGCAGGGCGTGCAGTTCGTCGGGCACGATCGTGCCGTGTCGCTTGGCGATCTGGATCACCAGCGCCAGCAGCAACGCGGTCACGGTCGCCGACACCACGACGTCGGTGAGCGTCATGGCCTGCACCACCGGGTCCACCACGGGTGTGCCCGGTGGCGTGCTGGAGCCGAAGATCGGTGCCAGCGCGCCGGTCTGGTAGCCGATGGCCAGCAGGAACACGTAGGTGCCCGACTGGGCCACCGCGACGCACACGACCGTGTGGATCAGGTCCTTGCTGCGCACGACACCGAAGATCCCGACCAGCACCAGCCAGCCGCCCACCCCGTACGCGAAGGCCGTCATGCCGAACTCCTGGTGGCCAGGTCCTGTTCGAGGAACGCGGCCAGCAGCACGACCACCCCGGACGCCACCTCGATACCGATGGCCACGCTGAACAGCGGCACCGTGCCGGCCGACACCAGATCGCCGAACCGGCCGGTCGGCAGCACGTTGGCGAGGAATCCGGCACCGGACACGAGACCCGCGATCCCCAGCGCGACCACGGCACCCATCCCGACCGACTCGCCGTATTCGTACCAGTTCAGCGGCCGCAGCCTGCGCAACGCCGGATAGCTGCCGGCCAGGTACAGCAGGTGCAGCCCGCTGGCCAGCACGACACCGCCCTGGAACCCGCCGCCCGGCGTGAGATGGCCGTGCACGACGACATCGGCGCCGACGATGAGCGTGACCGGCAGCAGTACGTAGCCGGCAAGGCGCGTCGCGTTCAGCGTCCGGCCCGCGTCCGGCGGCCTGCGCCTGCGTTCGTCGTCGGCAGGCCGCAGCAGCGTGACCGCGCCGATCACCGAGGCGAGCAGGATCGTCTCCTCGCCGAACGTGTCCAGGCCGCGTTGGTCGAAGTTGATCGAGGTGACCACGTTCGGCGCCTGCCTGGCCAGGGCGGCGGCCACCGCGGCGTCCCGGTAGGGGTGCACGGCGGCGCCGAACGCCGGCATCCGCGCGATCGCGAAGCCGAACAGCACTGCGATCGTCGCGGCACCGAGTACGAACACGGCGATGCGGCTGGTCCTGTTCATCGGCGCTTGCCCGCGGTCGCCTTGCGGACCGTGCGCCAGGCCAACAGGATCATCAGCGGCACGACGGCGCTGCCGATGGCCACCTGGGACAGTGCGACGTCCGGTGCGGCCAGCACGAGGAACAGGATGCTGAGCAGGAGGCCGTAGACAGCCAGCGTGACGGCCTGCCGCTCCGGCCGGTCGGTCAACGCGACGACGGTGCCGCCGACGGCGACCAGGCCGAGCATGATCAGTACCAGGATGGTCATTCCGGGCTGTCCACTTCGATCACATGCTCCCGCTGGGCGTTCAGCCGCCCGGTCGCCGCGCTGAGCACAGGGCCGGTGACGGCGAGCAGCACGAGGATCACCACCACGCTGAGAGCGGTCAGGCCGAACCCGTCGGCGACCAGGACTGCCACCGCGACCAGTGGGCCGGCCAGCGAGGTCACCACGGTCAGGTAGTGCAGCCGCCGGAACACCGACCGCGACCGCAACGCGGCGAGCGACGCCAGCACGACGAGACCGACGCCAAGAGCGAGCAGGACGTCGGCGGCGGCGTTACTCATCGCGGGTACCCAACAGCCTGGTGAACACCAGCGTGCCGGCGAAGGAGAGCAGCACCAGCACCAGCGGAACGATCAGATAGCCGGGCTGGTCGAGCGCCTGGCACAGCACCACCAGCAGGATGACGGCGGTCGCGCCCGCCAGTTCCATGCCGAGCAGTCGATGCTCGGCAGGTCCCCGGTAGGCCAGCGCCATGGCGGGCACCAAGCCACCGACCATCAGCACGCCTGCCGCGATCAACCAGGGCGTCATCGCCGCACCGCCCGGTCCAGATCGGTGCTGCCGATCGGGAGTTCATGGACGACGAGTCGGTCCTCGTCGGCGTCGACGACGACCGATCCCGGTGCCGAGGAGAGCAGGACGGTGGCCGCAGCGTCCTGCGCCGCCCGAACGCTGTCACTGTCCTGACCGGGCAACGGCACTTCGCTGAACCTGTCGTCCTGCGGGTTGTCGCGGCGAAAGGCGAGCGCGAGGACGGCGACGGTGTCGTGCAACACGGCCCACGGCAGCCGTAGCGGCCAGCGGAGCCAGGCCGCGTGCATCGGCCAGTGAATGCCCGTCGCCTGCCTGCCCAACCTCGCCAGTACCGCGCACGGCACAGCCAGGACCCCCGCCGCGACCAGTTCCTGGACCGACACCCCGGTCAGGGTGGCGATCCACACCAGCACGAGAATCGCCCACCAAGCCGTGATTTCCAGCAAGGCACGCACCCGGCACCTCCTCGTGGTCCGGGTGGTAGTACCCGGGTCCGCTCAGGACGAAACCGAGGAGTCACCTGGCCATGTGCCGGTGGCCTTGTGGTACGCCGTCGCGCCTGCGCGGTCCACCGCTGCCTTCACGAGGCCGAAGATGGCACCCTGCACGGCGGCAGCCGTCAACACCTCACGCCACGAGTAGTCCTTTGCGGTCGCTTTCGGCGCGTCCTCCTCGCCGGACGCCAACTTCCAGATGCGCTTGAACACGGCACCGCCTGCCACGCCGCCCAGCGTGCCGAGGATCAGGCCGAGTGGTTTGTAGAGCAGCTTCACCGGTCGGCCCTCCGACGGCGGCGCTTGGCCAGCAGCAGTCCCAGCACCAGCGCGGCGATCCCGGCGAAGAACGGGGCAGGCTGACGACGCACGGTCGTGGCCACACTGCGCCCACCGTCCCGGACCGGTTGCGGCAGGTCGTCCCACTTCTCCTTCACCTGGACACCGACCTGCTGCACGGCGCCCTTGGTGCGGGCGGGTACGTCGAACTTGTCGGCCAGTTCCTGTGCTGTCTGGCCGAGCGCCGCGCGGGCGCGCTCCGCGTCCGCGCGTAGTTGTTCCTGGGTCGGGGTTTCCGGCGTGTCGGTCATCGGTGTGCCCCTTCCTTGACGGCCTCGATGTCCTGCTTGACGCCTGCCACGGCTTCCTGCGGAATCGGCGGTACCGCGCGCTTGACCTGGCTACGTCCCGCCAGGGCGAGTACGCCCGCGATCAGCAGACCGGCTCCCGCGACGACCAGCGCGGCCACCCAGGCGGCCCAGACCGTGGCCAGCAGCAGGATGACGCCGGCCATCAGCGCGAGGCCCGCGTACGCGGCGACCAGGCCGGCACCGCCGAACGCGCCCGCGCCGACGCCGAGCCGTTTGCCCTTGTTCCGCAACTCGATGGTGGCCAATTGGAGTTCGTCGTGCACCAGGGTGCGGATCTCGGTGGTGGCGTCCTCCACGAGTTGGGCCACCGATCGGTCGCCAGGCAGTGGCCGGGCGCCTCCCGTAGTTGTCTCGGTGTCGGTCATCGTGGTCCTCCCTTGCTCTGACACCTGTCCGCTCTGCATGGTCCGTATGGAGGTGTGACTACCCGTCCATCCGGAACCCCAACCAAGGGTTACCGCGGTCCGTTTCTGGCTACTTACCGCAGATGGAACGAAGCCGAAGCACGGATGAGCTCACCCTCGGGGTCGAGGAGGAGTTCCTGGTGGTCGACGAGACCGGCAACCTGTCCTACCGGGGCACCGAACTGGCCGACGAGAACGACGACGACGTGCGGGGCGAGTTCCAGCGGGAACTGGTCAGGTGCCAGGTGGAGACGACCACACCGGTCTGCCGGGACGCAGGTGACGTGCTGCGGCACCTGACCGACCTGCGGCGGGACATGGCAGGCCGGGCAGCGGGCCGAGGGCTGCGCCTGGTGCCCAGCGGTACCCCCGTCCTGCCGGCGACCGAGATGCCCGAGATCACGCCGGGCTCCCGCTACCTGCGGATGGCCGAGTGGTTCGGCGACATCGCGCACATCAGCAACACCTGCGGCTGCCACGTGCACGTCGCGATGGCCGACCGTGCGGTCGGTGTCCAGGTGATCAACCGGGTCCGGGTGTGGCTGCCGGTACTGCTGGCGCTGAGCGCCAACTCACCGTTCGACAGCGGACGCGACACGTCGTACCACAGTTGGCGGCACATTCTGTGGTCGCACTGGCCGTCGGCCGGGGCGCCGCCCGTGTTCGACTCGCTGGACCACTACGAGAGCAGCGTGGACGCCATGCTGCGCACCGGCGCGCTGATGGACCGGGGAATGGTCTACTGGGACATCCGGCTGTCCGAGCACCAGCCGACGATCGAGTTCCGGATCTCCGACGTGACGGCCACGCCCGAAATGGCGGCGCTGATGGCCGGGTTGATCAAGGGTCTTGCCGCGAGTGCCTTGGAGCGCCCGGAGTCCTTCGACCTCACGATGCCGCCCGAGGTGCTGCGGGCGAACCTGTGGCGGGTGGCCAGGGAGGGTCCGCGCGGTCGCTGTCTGCATCCGGCGTCCGGTGAGCTGGTGCCGGTGTGGGACCAGGTGGACGATCTCGTCCAGCTGATCGGGCCGGCGTTGCGCGGGGACAGCGACCTGGATCTGATCAAGACCGAGTTGGCCGGGTTGCGGGAACTGGGTGGTGGCGCGGAACGCCAGCGGGCCGCGTATGCGGAACGCGGCCGGTGGACCGACGTCGTGGCGGCTCTCACGGTGAACGCTGATTGACCCCGGCCACAGGGGGTATGCCCATTCACGGCGGTGGTTGCGGTGTCGAGGAGGTCGTCGTGACAGTGGCATTCGTCATGGCCGGTGGGGGCAGCCTCGCGGCCAGCCAGGTGGGGATGTTGCGGGCGCTCACCGAAGCCGGCATCACGGCCGACATCGTCGTCGGTTCGTCGGCCGGCGCGATCAACGCCTACTGCTACGCGGAGCATCCGACCGAAGCAGGGCTGGATCGACTCGGCCGACTGTGGTGCGGTCTGCGCCGCAGGGACGTGTTTCCGTTGCGGCTGGACCATTTTCTCGCCGGTCTGGTCGGTCGGCGGGACGGCGTGGTGTCACCCGATCGGCTCCGGGACACTCTCCGCCAGCATGTCGGGACAGCCGATCTCGCCGACGCAAACCTGCCGACGCATCTCGTGGCGACCGATCTCGCGGCGGGTGAGCCGGTCGTTTTCTCGTCGGGTCCTGCTGTTGAGGCACTGATGGCCAGCGCCGCGATGCCCGGCGTGTTCCCGCCCGTCCGGATCGCGGACCGGCAGTACATCGACGGTGGGATAACGGCCGACACGCCGATCAGGCAGGCCGAGGACGCGGGCGCGACGGTGACCTACGTGCTGCCCAGCGTCGGCCCGGAGAAGCCAACCACGCTGCACGGCGCTGTGCCGGTGCTGATGCACGCGATCGGGCACGTGTTCGGCCACGCGGTCGCCACCGACGTGGCCGGAGCGCACGGCGAGGTCCACGTGCTGCCGGCACCTGCACAGGGCAGGGCGAACCCGTTCGACTTCCGTGCCACCGCCCGGCTGATCGACGAGGGCTACGCGGCGGCGAGGGCGGCGCTGGAGCACAGCGCCGCCCCTGTCTGAGCCCGCTCAGAACGTCGCAGGCCTGCGGTCATGTCGCGGAAGTGAGACGTGCGCCACAGGTGTGACCAGTTACGGAATCATGGTTCCGCTTTGTAGTCTCAGCGGAAGCTCGATTCCGTTTCGGTGGAGGCTCAGATGCCCGTTGGCGGTCGGCGTGCGCACCATCAGGTGACGTTCGCGGTGTTGGCGGCAGGCGTCGGGGCCTTCGCGTTGTTGCAGTCGCTGGTGATTCCGGTGCTGACGACCGTGCAGCACGAACTGCACACGTCGCAGGACACGGCGACGTGGGTGTTGACCGCCTACCTGCTGTCGGCGTCGATCATGACCCCGATCCTCGGCCGGGTCGGCGACATGTACGGCAAGAAGAAGGTCTTCGTCGGCACGCTGGTCGCACTGACGATCGGGTCGCTGCTCGCGGCGATCGCGCCGTCGATCGGTGTGATGATCGTGGCGCGGGTGATCCAGGGTGTCGCAGGCGGCATGTTGCCCGTCGCGTTCGGGATCATCCGGGACGAGTTCCCGGCCGAGAAGGTGACCAGCGCGGTCGGGATCATCGCCGCGCTGACCGCGGTCGGTGCGGGTCTCGGCATCGTGCTGGCGGGCCCGATCGTGAACGCGTTGAACTGGCACTGGTTGTTCTGGCTGCCGATGATCCTCACGGTGATCGCCGCGGTGTGCGCGGTGCTGTTCGTGCCCGAGTCGTCGGTGCGTACGCCGGGCCGGATCAGTTGGCTGCCAGCGGTGTTGCTGTCCGCGTGGCTGGTCGCGTTGCTGGTCGCGCTGAGCGAGGCGCCCGTCTGGGGTTGGGGTTCCGGCAAGGTCATCGGCCTGCTGGCGGCTGCCGTCGTGCTCGCCGCGATCTGGATGTTCTCCGAACTGCGCGCCACCACCCCGCTGATCGACATGAAGATGATGCGGGCCACGGCCGTGTGGACCAACAACCTGGTCGCGCTGCTCATCGGCGTCGGGATGTACGCGACCTTCGCGTTCCTGCCGGAGTTCGTGCAGACCCCCAGGATCGCGGGCTACGGGTTCGGCGCGAGCATCACCCATTCCGGGCTGATGCTGCTGCCGTCGTCGATCACCATGTTCGTGGTCGGCATCTTCGCCGGTCGACTGGCTCGCAACCTGGGCGGCAAGGCACTCGTGGTGGCGGGCTGCGTGATCGGCTGCGTCGCCATGGCGATCCTCGCCTTCGCACACGGCCACGAGTGGGAGATCTACCTGTCCAACGCGATCATGGGTGTCGGCTTCGGGCTCGCCTTCTCCGCGATGTCCGCGCTGATCGTCCAGGCCGTCCCGGCAGGACAGACCGGCGTCGCCAGCGGCATGAACGCCAACATCCGCACCATCGGCGGCAGCATCGGTTCCGCGGTGATGGCCAGCATCGTCACGTCCAGGCTGCAACCGTCCGGGCTGCCGGTGGAATCCGGCTACACGATCGGCTTCGCCGTGATGGCCGCGGGCCTCGTGCTCGCTGCGTTCGCCGGCCTGCTGATCCCGACCGTGCGGCGCGGCAACCGTGAGCCCGTCGCGCTGGAGCACGGCGAACTGGCTATGGTCGCGGAGGGAACGGTCGTCGGCGACGGTGCGTGAGGAGGTGCATGGTGAGCAGCCAGCCCGCCAGGCGCGACGCGGTCCGCAACCACCATCGCATCCTCGACGCGGCACGTGAGGTGCTCGGCGAGTCCGGTGCTGGCGCCAACATGGAGGAGATCGCGGCACGGGCCGGCGTCGGGGTCGGCACCGTGTACCGCCGGTTCGCCAGCAAGGATGCCCTGATCGACGAGTTGCTGCGGCTGGCGATGGAGGAAGTGCTGGCAGCGGCCGACCACGCGTTGGCGCGTACCGACGGATGTGGCCTCGGCGAGTTCCTGCGCGCCATCGGGCAGTCCTTCGCCGACCACGCCCGCTACGCGAACCTGCTGCTGGAGCGCCGAGCCGACGGTGTGGCGGCCGGTCGCATCAGGACAGCCGTCGACGAACTCACCGCGCGCGCCAGGACGGCCGGCACGGTGAACCAGGGCATCACCGTCGGCGATGTCCTGGCCCTGATCTGGGCGATGCGGGGCCTCGTGCAGACAGCGGGCGACGTGGCGCCGGACGCCTGGCAGCGGTTCCTCGACATCCACCTGGCAGGCCTGCGGTCGACGGCCTCGCCGAGCGATGTCCGATCCCTGTCCGACCGGCAACTGTCGGAACTGGCCCCACGAGCCGGTTCCTGACGCGTACGTCGCAAACGGGGACCGGGCTCGCTCAGAAAATGAGCAACACCCACAAATGTCGAGCCTGCCAGGTCCAGATGCGCCAATCGTAGGTCGCGGCCAGGAATCCCAGCAGCAGTAGTACCAGTCCTCCTCCTACGGAACCTGTCGACATGGTCGAGAATCCACCGATGACCAGGATCGCAGTCCAGATCGCCCAGGTCGTACCGTAAAATGCACGTTTCCCCTGACTGTACGGTAACGACCGTTGGCGTTTTTGCTGGACAGGCAGGCGTGGGAGGTCGAAGTCATCGCCTCCATAATTGTTCACAGGCATACCCGGACAATCGCGCACTGATGAAATGCCGTTGCCCGCCTCGGGGTTCTGTCAGAAAGGTGTCCAATCCGGCTGGTGGGTGTGTCAAAGTGACAGCGGTGCCGGGCCGGTGCCGGTGAGGTGATCGTGGGCGTATTTGCGGAACGCCGCCACCAGACGGCTGCGGTCGTCCGCGCGGGTGGCCAGTACGACATGGCACGGCTCGACGCCGTCCAGTGGGATCGCGGTGAGGTCGGCGCGCAGGCCGCTGATGCCTGAGCCGGCCGGGACGATCGCCACTGCCTGGCCGCTCGCGACGAGTTCCAGCTTGTCCTCGATGGCGTCGATCAGCGGACCGTCGGGTGCCGGGCGGCCGTCGGGCCGGGGATCGATGCGCCAGAAGGCATCCCAGGCCGGATCGGCCGCCCGGGGTAGCGGTTCGTCGGCGATGTCGTCCAGCGTGATGGATTCCTTGCCGGCCAGGCGATGGTCGACGGGCACCAGCAGCGCTCTCGGTTCGTCGTAGAGGACCGTCACGTGGAGTTGGTCGGTCGGGAACGGCAGCCGGGCGACCACGGCGTCCACCCGGTGGTCGAGCAGCGCCGCCCGTGGTTCGGTCCAGTCCAGGTGCAGGGTGCGCACATCGGCATCGGGGTGCCGGTGCCGCAACTCGCGGACCGCCGGGGTGACGATGATGTTCGCGACGTAGCCGATGGTGACGCGGCTGGGTCGGGCTGCGGCACGGGCGCGCGTGGCCGCCTGGGCGCTGGAGCGCAGCACCGCGGTGGCCAGCGGCAGGAAGACCTCGCCTGCCTCGGTGAGCCTGCTGCCGCGCGGGCCACGGTCCAGCAGGCGGGCACCGACCTGTTGTTCCAGGCGGTTGATCTGTCGACTCAACGACGACTGGGTCAGGTGCAGGGCATCGGCGGCGCGACCGAAGTGCCCGTGCTCGGCCAGCACCGTGAAGCAGCGCACGAGCCGCAGGTCGAGATCCTCAGGTGAGTCGCCCATACAGGGATGCTACCTGCGGTGTTGCGCGAAACGAGATGCATCTTGCGTAACATTCATTGGACCGCGAGCGCGCAGCGGCCGCACAGTGGCAGTACCTACCAGAGGAGAACTCCATGGCGATCACCACTGTGCGGGCGGCCCGTCAGGCACTGGGTCCGGTCGGGGTGTCGCTGCCGGTCTCGTTCACCAGCACACCGACCGTCGACGTCCAACGCGACGCCCTCGGCAGGCTGGAAAAGGTCGGCTACCGCGCCACCTGGACCAACGAGATGATCGGCAAGGACGCCTTCACCCAACTTGCCGTGCTGCTGGCCGCCACGCGCCGGATGGTGTTCGGCACCTGCATCGCCAACATCTGGACGCGGGAGCCGCAGACGGCGCATGCCGGCGCTGCCCTGCTGGCCCAGGCGTATCCCGACCGGTTCGTGCTCGGCCTCGGCGTCGGCTACCCGGAACAGGCAGCCAGCACTGGTCGGACGTTCGGCAGCCCACTGGCCACGATGCGCGACTACCGCGAGCGGATGGACGGCCAGACCTGGCCACCAGCCCCCGACACGGCCTATCCGAGGATCATCGCCGCGAACGGCCCGAAGATGCTCGCGCTGGCCGGCGAGATCGCCGACGGGGCCCTGCCGGCCGGATTGCCGCCCGAGTTCACCGCCGAGGCAAGGGAAATCCTCGGTCCGGACAAGCTGTTGGTCGTCGGACTGAACGTGGTCGCGGACACCGACCCCGACCAGGCCAGGACGGGCGCGCGGGAGAGGGTGACGGCCAGTCTGGGCCTGCCGTCGTTCGCGGCCACGATCGCCCGACTTGGCTACTCGGCCGAGGGTGATCGCCTGGTGGACGCGGTCGTCGCCCACGGTGGCCCGGCCGCGATCGCGGACAAGGTGCGTTCGCACATCGCAGCCGGATCGGATCACGTGACGCTGCTGCTGCCGCTCGGCACCGACTTCACGGTCGGCGTGGCGCAACTGGAACAACTCGCCCCGGCACTGTCCGAACTGGGCTGAGCGGCCAACCGATCAGGAATGGAGAAGCACGGGTCGCCAGGTCGTCCATAGAGTCATCGGCATGGCATCCATTCGCTCCATCACCCTTGAAGTGGCCGACACCGCCGCCGCCGAACGCTTCTACAGCAACGCTTTCGGCCTGGAAGCGCAGCTACGCCTACGCACCTCGGCAGCGCCGACGAGTGGCTTCCGCGGTTTCACGATGTCGCTCGTCGTGTCGCAGCCTGCCACCGTCAACGGTCTGGTCGACGCAGCACTCGCCGCGGGCGCGACGTCGCTGAAGCCGGTCAGGAAGAGCATCTGGGGCTACGGCGGTGTCGTGCAGGCCCCGGACGGCACGATCTGGAAGATCGCGACGTCGGCCAAGAAGGACAGCGGCCCGGCCACCCGGCGGATCGACCAGGTCGTGCTCCTGCTCGGCGTCGCGGATGTGTTGGCCAGCAAGCGGTTCTACGTCGACCACGGACTCGCCGTCGGGAAGAGCTTCGGCCGCAAGTACGTCGAGTTCGACACGGGATCGAGCCCGGTCAGGTTGGCGCTGTACGGGCACAGTGCCCTGGCCAAGGACGCCGGCGTCGCCCCGGAGGGCACCGGTTCGCACCGGCTCGTCATCGACGGCGACACCGGTCCGTTCGCCGACCCGGACGGTTTCCGGTGGGAGACCGTGTCGCTGCACGCCGGGTGACCCGTTACGGTCCGATCGTGTCGACTCCCACCACGCAGGCCGTCGAGTTGGGCCCGGTGACCGACTTCGCCGACCTCCCCGCCCGCGTCGACGTGATCGACAGCGCCTACTTCCTGACCCGGCACGGCGGCCAGTGGCGGCTGTTCTCGGCGGTGTGCCCGCACACGGGTGGCGACATCGAGGACGAGGGCGACGTGTTCCGGTGCCCGAACCATTCCTGGGCGTTCGACCGGTCGACCGGGCTGCCGGCGGAGATCGCCCTGCGGCCGATGGCGCGCTACGACGTCGAGGAACGGGACGGCGTACTCGTGGCACACGTCGAGACCGACGGGTGGAGCGGCGTACGGGCCCGGCAGCGCCGCGAGGAGGCCGAACAGCGCCGCAGGCGTTGAGGTCTCCCACCACGTCCGTTGATCCGTCTTCATCCAACGGCCATGACGGCGTCGCCCTGCGGTGATAGGAACAGGGCCGGCAGGACAACCGGCGAAGGGTGACAATCATGGCGATGAGTCCGAGGCGACGCGTGGCGACCACCACGGTCGCCGTCGCGGGATTAGCGCTGGCAGGCATGTTGAGCGCGCCGGGCGCCACGGCCCAGCCGTCGCGCCTGCTGCCGGCCGGTCGGGAGTGTGCGCCCGCCGCCGCCGCGCTGAGCTTCAGCGACTCGCTGGACAAGCTCGTGCGCAACGGTGCCGAACTGGGTGGATTGTCCTCATTGGCCTACGATGCCCGATCGCACGCCTGGGCTTCCGCCGTGGACAACAACGGCACCGACCCGGCCCGGATCTGGTTCTTCCGCGATCTGGCCCACCCGACGGTGGTGCGTGACCCGCTGGTGCTCAAGCGGCCGGACGGCACGCCCTACGACGGGACGAACTCGGACAACGAGGGCCTCGCGGTCCTGCCCGACGGCGACTACGTCGTCAGTTCCGAGACCGAGCCGTCGATCCGGATCTACAACCGGGACGGCGTGCAGCAGGCATCGCTGCCGGTCCCGGCCCGCTTCGCAGTCACCGGCACGACGCCGGCCGGCGAGGCGACCGGCAACGCCACGCTGGAAGGCCTCACGATCACCCCGGACGGCCACGAGATCATCGCCGCCATGGAGGGCGCGCTGTCCGGTGACGTCTCCGCCACCGGGGACGCGACAGCACACCGTTTCCTGGTGTACCAGGCCTCGCACGGCACATGGCGGCTGAAGGAGCAGATCGGCTACCGCACCGACGCCGGGCAGCGGGTCCCCGAGGTGGTCGCCTACGGCAACGACTCCATCGTGGTGGAGGAGGCGTCCTTCGTCGTAGCCACGGGCAACGCCGTGGACCTCTACGCGGTCACCGGCCTGAACCGGGCACGGGACGTCAGCCGGGTGACCAACCTGTCGACCGCGCCCACTCGTGACTTCGTCGGCAAGAAGCTCATCGCGAACCTGGTCGACTGCCCGACCCTGGGCGCGCAGGCCAAGGAAACGCAGGCCAACCCGCTGCTGGACAACTTCGAGGGCATGGCCGTCACCGGTCACGCGTTCGGCCTGACCGGCATCAGCATGATCAGCGACGACAACTTCAGCGCCACTCAGACCACCCGAGTCCTGAACCTGGTCGCCCGCCTGCCCTGACCACGCCGAGAGCTCCTGACACGACCGACCAGCCGTTGTGTCAGGAGCTCCACGTCGGCAGTGTGACGCGGTAGGACTGTTCACTCCACGGACAACTGCCGGCACGCGGCAGGCCCGTCCAAGTCGGGTAGTTGGCCCGGTGACCGCTTGCTACCTTCGGAGCATGAGTGACTGACGCGATCCGGGATCTCGCGTCGGCCATGTTCGGTGCGGATCGCTACTGGCACAAGCGAATCGTGCGTGCCGGCGGGAACACGCTTGAGCCTTACCGGCAGAATCCGCCGGACCGGGCGATCGCCGCCGACGACATCGTCTTCTGCGACTTCGGGCCGATCTTCGAGGAGTGGGAGGCCGACTTCGGTCGCACGTTCGTGCTGGGCGACGACCCCGTCGAACAACGACTTCGGGACGCGTTGCCGGTCGTGTTCGACGCGGGCGCCGAGTACTTCCGGACGCACGATGAGGTGACGGGCGAGCAGTTGTTCGCCAGGGTCACCGAGTTGGCCGAGGAGGCGGGCCGGGAGTTCGGCGGGCCGATCGCAGGGCACCTCGTCGGTCAGTTTCCACATGAGACGATCGCTGGGACCAAGATCGACTCGTACATCGCTCCCGGCAGCGACCAGCCGATGCGCCGCCGCGACCGCACCGGCCAGGTCTGCCACTGGATCCTGGAGGTGCACCTGGTGGACCGGGAGCGGCGGATCGGTGGCTTCTACGAGGAGTTGCTGGACATCGGCCACCGGGTTTCAGATGGCGACGACGAGCACCAGTGAGCCCTCGAAGGTCGGTTGTGTGCGGAGGTGCCCGTAGCGACGATCCCAGGTGCCGTCGTCGAGGTCGCGGCCGAGGTCTGCGGCAACCTCTCGTGCACGGCCTGGTCGACGAAACTCCACGCCGAACACGCCTGCCGCGCACCGGCGTCGAGCAGCCGGTGCGGTCGGGCGTAGTAGGCCTCGTTGAACCCGTCTGTGCAGTCGATGGGAATCGGCACCGGGGTGACGCGGACGTCGCCGCCCAATCCCTCGGCCAACTCGGCCATGCCGGGGTACCGGCGTGCCTCGGTGTCCAGTACCTCCGGTGCGTAGTCGGTGAGCCAGAACCGGTGGACCAGGGCCGGATCGCCGGTCAGGATCGCGATCGGCCCACGGGTGACCCGCCGCAGTTCGCGCAGCCCAGCAGCCAGGTGCGACCACTGATGGACGGTGAACGTGGCCATCGCAGCGTCGAAGGCGTCGGCGGGGAAGGGCAGGTCCTCCGCAGTCGGTCGGTTCGTAGGCGCCGGTGCCCGCACCGATGTTGAGCACGGTGTCGGCGTCGCCGAGCGCTTGGGAGATGAGCCTGCCGATCCGCATGTCGGGGATCCGGTAGTCGTTGTAGGCCTGCCCGATCCGGGCGTAGTCGGCGTCGCCCGCGCTACCGTCTGCCATCCGTTGTGCCACGGGGGCCAGCGTAGGAGGCGGCATGATGTCGGCGTGAGCGAATATCGGTACTGGGCCTACAACGGCACGCTGCTGCGGATGGCTCCCGATGCGCCGTGGTTTCCGCGCGGCGCGCTCCTGGGTCGGGACGGCCGCTGGCGACCGCACGAGGGACCGGACCTCAACCAGTGGCGGGGCGAGGACTACGGCGACGAGATCTCCGCCGACGAAGCGACACACGTCGTCGGAGAGTTGGGCCTCGCGCCCGACATCCTCACCGATCCGCGTCTCTCGCCGATCTCACTGTGGCCGCAGGCCCCGACCCACATCGGCGCCCGATTCGAGCGGCGCAGCGTCGCGATGGGCGATGACGCCTGGGCCCCGCACACGTGGACGTTCCAGATCGACACGCTCACCATGCTCGGCGAGTTGGCCCAGATCACCGTCGATGGCCACTACCTGGCCAGCATCTCGGGCGGCAAGGCCAGTTGGGTGCTGAAGAACGCCCGGAGCGGCAGGCCACTCGCCGTTGTCGCCCAGCAGTGGTCCATACCGCGCTGGCTGGTCGATCCGGCCGCCTACGTCATCCGCATCGGGGACGTCTACGTCGCCGATCGCGAGGAGGCGCGCCTCTACTTCGAGTACCGCACGCAGGCCGACCCCGACGAACTGTTCCAGAAGCTGCTCGCCGACAACGATGCCCGTGAGTACGACAACACGTTCGAGGCCAGTCGCCGCGCTCAACCGGAACGCCCGACCGCGCCCTGGTGAGACGACACAGCGGGCCGCCGGAATCCGGCGGCCCGCTGACTGTCCTGCGGTCAGTGGCGGCCGCCGTTGCGGGTGAACGGTTCGAAGACGTGCGAGAACTGCCAGGTCGTCTGCGCCACGCCGGAGCAGAGGCCCTGACCCTTGAGGCCCGGGCAGCTGCCGTTGTCGCGCTCGATGGCCCAGTACGACAGGGAACTGATGTTGTGCGCGACCGCCCAGTGCTGGATGGCGGTGGCGTCAGCCAGCGTGAACGTTTCCGTGGGGCCGAAGTCGTCGATGCCGACCATCTCGGTGACGCCGACCATGGTCCACAGCTGGGACGTGCTCCGGTGCGGGAACAGCGCGTGCAACTGGCTGATCAGGCCGGCCGCCGCGGTCTGCGTGTCGGTGGCCATCTCGTGGCTGATGCCGTCGAAGTAGTCGAACGTCATGATGTTGACGATGTCGACCCGCGCTTGGTTGGCGACCGCGTTCTGCAGCACCGCGAGGCCGGTCGGGGCGAGCCCGGTCGGTGCGCTGGGCAGCGTGTAGACGAACTGCACGGTCCTGTGGTGCGCCGCGGCCCAGTTCTCGACCAGCCTGATGGCCTTGTTGCGCCGGTCGATGCCGGCCGTGTTGGTCAGCGAGAGGTCCTCGGTGTCCAGGTCCAGCCTGGTCACGTTGTAGGTGGTGATGACGTTCTCGTAGGCGGCCGCGATCGCGGGGACGCTCGTGCAGCTGTCGGCGATCTCGGTGCTCGTGTCATCAGCGGCGAAGCCACCGAAGGACGGGATGACGTCGCCGCCGGTTGCCCTGATCTGCTTGATGTCGACGCCGAACGTCGACTGCGCGACCGGTGTGGCGGGGTTGCCGTTCCAGTCGACGGTGCAGGAGCCGACGGCGGCCGTCTGCAGGAACGCCATGGTGAGGAACTTGGCGCCGGACTGGTGCGACGTGGTGGCCAGATCGTCGCCGTTGAACGATTCGAAGTACGGCGCGAACACGTGCGTCGGCAATGCGTTCGCGTGGGACTGGGAGTGAGCTGGCTGGGCTGCGAACGCCGGCGTGGCCATCGCGACGGCGGCCGCCGCGACGGCGATGCCGGCGATGATCGTTCTCGGTAAACGCATTCGGTGCTCCTGGTGGTACGGCCATTGGTCTATACCACGCACTATGGCACGCGCAGCCGGTTCGGTCTACGACCAGGATTCGATGCGCCGACAACTGACCGCTACCTGGCAGATTGGGTGATATGTCAGTCGCTGGGCGGGATCCAGTCGGGATCGGGTTCGGTGAGGTACTCGAAGATGCCGTAGTACGCGGCGGAGATGAAGGACCAGTCGGCGCCGTCGGGGCCGGGCACGGCCTTGTCGATCAGGGTGTCGATGGTCCGGTCCCGGTCGGCGTCCTCGGCCGACTCCTCGGCGGAGCGATTCTCCGACACCGCCTTGCGCAGCATCATGCCCTGCATCAGGGCGCCGCCCGCGAGCGCCAGGTGCTCGTACGTGTAGCCGGCGCGCGGGCGGAGACCGACGAGGGTGATCAGGCGCTGGTAGAAGGCGGCGAGGCCTGCGATGCGGTCGGTCTCCGTCCGGTGGAGGGCCGCTGCGATGGCGGCGCGCGCCTCGGGGTCCTGGACGGAGCCGACGGTGCTGGCCAGCGCGAAGTAGAACCGCCAACCCTTGGCAGCGACGAGGTCGTCGTAGTTGCGCGCCGCGGATTGGCGGACGGCTTCCCGTTGCACGGCGAGTCGACCCTCCGGGGTGCCGAGTCGATGCCGATTGTCCTTGATGACCTGGAGTGCGACGTCGGCGCTTGCCCGCTGCCCGAACGCGGCCGGCTCCATCCATGCCGGGCGCGCCAGGTGGACCAGGAGGGCGTCGACGAACTCCGCGCGGGTCGGCCACAGGTTGTACACGGAGCTACGCGGCACGTCGGCCTCCCGCATGACCTGCTCCAGGGTGACGCCTTCCAGGCTCACGGTCATGCCACTGGTCGCCACGATGTCCTGCGCGGCCGTCAGCATGCGCTCGCGCACCTCGTCGACGGTCAGCCGTCGCTTTCGACGGGGTGGGTCGCTCGGTGAAGCCGCCTGGTCGGTCATCGACCACTCCAATGTTTGGACTTCAAGTCTAAAGACTGGAGTCTAGCGTATGGTGTGAGCAAGGCCTCCTGGTGCCGGCCAAGGCGCCACCTGGGTGGAGGAGAGCGACATGCAGGACTCACCGCACAGACCGTCGGACCACGGACGATGCCCGAGTTGCGGCCGGTCACACCGGCCGGGTTGGCGGCAGCGACCGGAGCAGAACTCGAGGTTGTTGGGCCTGGTCGTCGTACTGCTGTTGCTCGCATCCCTCGCTGTGCTGGCCACCGGCTTACCGGACTACTGGCGCAACTTCGCCCAGAACACGGCGGCGGATCTGGCGGGCGGCACGCTGTTCGCCTTCGCCATCGGGCCACTCACCGACCGGCAGGCCCGCGCGTTCCGGCCCGAAGCCGAACCGGACGAACCAGTTGAGCCGGCAACGCCTGTGCTAGCGGTGCCGGATATTCCCGCTCAACGCGCCCAAGCGGGTTGACGCTCGACTACATGGCCTGGGCGACGTGGCCGCACTGGTAGACGCTCGCCGAGGCGAGGGCGTGGCAGGCCGGGCAGATGCCGACGGGCCGGTCGCGGCGGCCCCAGAAGGGATGGACGGCCCCACAGAGCGCCGTGATGCGGTCACCGGGCTGGGGGTCCGGATTGCAGAACGGGCAGAAGGCGTGGGCGACGCGATCGATGCTGCTCGACCCCGTCCCGCTCACCTCGGCGTCGGTTGTGATCGTGTCCTCCTCGGTCCCGATGGACGTACTGCCCATCGGGTACCCAAGGTTTTCATGGCACAACCGGTCCGGCCGTGATCAGGAGGTTTCGTCGGTCAGGCGCTTCTGCAGGAACGCGGCCGCATACGTCTGCCGGTAGCTGCCGTCCGCCAGACCCACCTCGCGAGCCTCGTCCGCGCCGATCAGCCGCAGCGGGCCGTCCGCCGGTTCGGCCGCGCCGTGCTCACCGGTGTCGATGCCCGGCCACGCGCCCGGCTTGTGGTAGATCTCCGGTTCGGTCGGGAACTCGGCCAGCAGGCTCTCGTCGTGGCCGACGATCTGCCAGGTGCCGTTCTTGACCAGGCTGTCCTCGGTGTACACGGGGAGCTTGCGCGGGGCCTTGCGTAGTTCCGCTGTGAGCCTGCCGTTCGCGGACACACCCTCGAACAACCCGAGCGCAGTGCCGAACCGGTTCCGCGTGAGCACCACACCGAGCCGATTGCCACCCTGGACCGGAATGGCCAGTATGTCGCCGACCTCGGCCTTGGCAGCGCGCTTCTTCGGCACGTCGACGGCGACCTTCCGCACGTCCGACCCGGTGACGTCGGCCAGGGTGATCCGGTCGGTGTTCAACGCCTGGAGCACTGCGGCGGCGAAGTCGTCCGGCGTGACCTGCGCGCCGGTCACCGAGTTGAGCTGACGGAACAGGGTCAGCAGGTGGTCCCGGGCCTCTTCGAACACGTTGTCGTTCAGTTCGCCGACCCGGGACTTCTCCGCGCTGCTGTACCGCTTGTTGCCTTTCAGGTCGGCACGCAAGGAAACCGGCTCGGGAAAGCTGTCGGCCACCACGTCACTGTTGGTCGGAATCGCCCAGCCGAGTACTTCCAGGAACTCCGCGAGCGTGGGCGGCCCACCGATCTCGTCGGCGAATTCGGTCGCGACCTCGGCAAGTCCGGACGCGGCCTCGGTGAGCACGCTCTCCGGCAGTTGTGCGTCGTTCACGGCGGGCATCCTGCTCCACTCTGCTTGCGTGTCTCGTAATCCTGGTACTCGGCCACCTTGTTCGCGGCCAGTGGGCGTTCCCGGTTGCCGCGATAGTTGTTGCCGTCCCGGCCGATGAGTGTACCGTTCTGGTCCGCCAGCCGTTGTTCCATCAGCCGGGATTCGCCGTACGTCCTGCTTCCCGGGACGACGTTCATGGTGTCGCCGTTGGCCGGGTCGAAGCGGTTTCCGTTGCCGGCGTGCCGGTTCTGCGTGCTGGCCGCGGTGGAACCGGGTCCGAACAGGCCGGAGTAGTAGGTCGTCCCGTTGGTGTCGGACAACGTGTAGTTCGACCAGCCGGGCCGGTCGAGGTGTTGGTAGCGGGCCTTGGTGATGGCGAGGCCGAGCGGGTCGAGCCAGGCCAGCGGGTTGTCGGCGTAGGCGTGGTGGTTCGGCGCAGGGAACAGCCCGAGCGGGTCCGGCGCGGTGTACCGGCCGGTCTCCGGGTCGTAGTACCGGTGGTAGTTGTAGTCCAGGCCGGTCTCGTAGTCGTGGTACTGGCCGGGAAACCGGAGCAGGCAGCCGGGACTGTCCGGCGCGCGGTACTCGTTGCCCCACAGCCCGGCCCGCCGCCGCCAGTCCACCCGGCCATCGGCGGTGACCAGTTCGGTCGGCGTGCCGACCAGGTCGGTGACGATCGCGTGGAACTGCTGGTCGATCAACTGCTGTGGAGTGTCCACAGTGAACTGGCGGTGGTGCTGGCTGATCGGTGTCCAGGTGCCCGGCTCGTGATCCCACGTGGTCGCGGCGATCGGCGCGGTCCCGCCGGGCCGGTGCTCCTGTTCGGCCAGCACCTCGCCGTCCCAGGTGAACCTGACCTCGTCCAGCACCGTGCCGTTCGGATCCAGCCACTGCTTGCCGATCCGGCGGCCCAGCGGGTCATACTGGTAGTGCCAGCGCTGGCCTGCCGGGTTGACCGCCTCGACGAGCCGGTCCTGGGCGTCGTACCGGTAGGTCCAGGTCTGCTGCGCGCCGGACAGGGTGCGGCGGACGGTGCGGACCAGCCTGCCCTGCGCGTCGTGGTCGAACCTGGCGCGCCCGGCCTGCCGCAGCAGCGTTCCGGTGGCCGACCGGGGACCGGCCACGGGGGAGTTGGCCGCCCGGCTGTCCGCCGAGAAGGTGAGGTTCCCCGCGCCGTCGTAGGCGTACTGCTCGGTCCAGTTCGCCGCCCGCACGGCGGTGATCCGGCCGAGCGGGTCGAGGTCGAACCGCTGCTGCCCGTCGACGGCGTCGGTGACCGAGTCGGGCACGCCGTCAGCACGGTAGGTCCAGCTCCGGCCGTATCGAGGACCCCGGTCGCCGACCAGTTGTCGCGCGGTCAGCTGGCCGAGGTTGTCCCAGCTACTGACCAGTGCGGTGTCCGTGCCCAGCCTTCGGTGGACCTCCTGGCCCGCCGCGTCGTAGCCGAAGCTGATGTGCTGGCCGCCGGTGGTGAGCACGGTCGGCCTGCCGACGCCGTCGTACTGCCAGGCCGACAGGTGCCCGGTCGGGGTCGTGCGCGATGTGCGCCTGCCGAGCGGGTCGAGCTGGGAGGTGATCGTCCTGCCGTTGACCGTCTCGGCGACGACCCGGCCGACCGCGTCGCGGGTCAGTGCCAGGTCGCTGTCGGGGTTGCTGGCGCGGACCAGCCGCCCGGCCCGGTCGTAGCCGAAGGTGGTGATCCTGCCGTCGCCGGTGCGCTGCCCGGTGATCCGGCCGAGTTCGTCCCGGGTGTTGGCGACGGTCTCGCCTGCTCCGTTGGTCAGCCCGACCAACCGGCCGGCTGCATCGTGCGTGTAGCCGACGGCGCGGCCGTTGAAATCGCGTTCCTGGATCAGATTGCCGGCCGGATCGTAGGAGTATCGCCAGATCAGCCGTTGTGGATTGACCACTTCGGACAGTCGGAGCTCGGTGTCGTACGCGAAGGTGTGCCGGGTGCCGTCCGGGTCGACGCGGGCCGTCACCACATGGAACGGCCCGACCTCGAACCGGGTGCTGAACCCGCCCCGGTCGGTCGTGGCGAGCAGGTCGCCGTTGCCGTTCCAGTACCACTGTTGGCTGGAGCCGTCCGGATAACCGCGCCGGGCCAGGGTGTCGGCGGGGCTCCACTCCAGGGTGGTGATCGCGCCGAGCGAGTCGGTGACCGTGGTGAGCCTGCCACGCGGGTCCAGCGCGTACGTCTCGGTGGCGCCCGCCGGGTCGGTGATGGACACCGGCAGGCCAGCGGCGTTGGTGACGATGGTGGACGTGTTGCCGAGCGCGTCGGTGACCGTCCTCGGCTCGCCGCCCTGCCCGTAGGTGTACTGGGTCGGCGCGCCTGCCGGGTCGATCTCGGCGAGCATGTTGCCGCGCCCGTCGTACGTGTACCGCCACGGCGCGCCGTCCGGGCCGACGACCTCGGTGGGCAGGCGCTGTTCGTTGTAGGTGGCGGTGACCGTGGTGCCGTCCGGCCGCTCGATGCGCACCGGGTCGCCGTCCGAACCGAGGACGTAGCGGGTGACGTTGCCGAGCGGATCGGTGTGCGACAGCAACCGGTGGTACCGGTCGTACTCGGTGAGTTCGACGTTGCCGAGCGGGTCCACCACCTGGGTGAGGTGGTTGTGCTCGTCGTAGTGGTAGCGGGTGACAGCGCCGAGGCTGTTGGTGACCGTGGTGACCCGGCCGGCCGGGTCGTAGGCGAAGTCGGCGGACAGGTAGGCGCCCCGGCCCTCGCTGCGGACGACTCGCCCGTCCTCGCCGTAGACGTACTGGTAGCGGTAGTTCTCCCTGTCGATCCAGGTGGTGAGGCGGTCGGCGTCGTCGTACTCGTAGCGGTAGGGCAACCCGGTGCCGTTGACCACGCCGACCAGTCGGCCGAGCGGGTCGTAGTGGTAGCCGGCCAACGTGCTGCCGTCGGACAGGCGCAGTTCGGTGATGCGTGGCCCGGCGTCGGTCACCATCGTGCCGACATCGACCCGGTAGCCACCCGAATGGCTGACCGTGACCGGCAGCCCGGCGGTGTCCCTGGTGAACGTGATGCGGTTGCCGTTGCGGTCGGTCAGCGCGGAGATCGGGCGCACCGAGGGATCGGCCGGGTTGGCGTCGAAATGCCTGATCCAACCGGTTTTCGGGTCGGTCACCTGATAGGTGTCCGACTCCCGATCCCAGGTCAACGGCCAGCGGGCGCCCGAGGCCGGCATGGTCGCGCCACCAGCCCAGCCCGAACGCCGGTAGTGCAGCGTTTGCGCGTCGTCGCCGAAGAAGCGAACGGTGTCGTCGTCGATCTCCAGCCGCTGGTCCACGGTGGACGACCAGCGCGGACCGTGCAGCCTGCCGCCCTCGTAGCCGGAGGCGTAGGCGCGCCGCAGGATCAGCGGCAGCAAGCCGGGTAGGTCGACGTCGGTGGCCTCGGTGATCACCTGGCCGGACACCACGTCGACCGGGTCGCCACCCTTGCCGTCGCAGCCGCCGTTGCCCTCGGAGGGCTGTCCGCCGTCCCCGGTCGGCTCGCCGGCCGGTTTGCTGCCGTCCAGGTCCGGTGGCTTGCCGCCGGAGAACTGCGGTTCGTCGACCGGGCCCGAGCCGCCCGTGCTCACCGGCCGGTCCGCCCCGGCGGCGCCGTCCTCGGTGATGCTGGTGAAGGAGCGGGCGTTGCCGGCTTCGGTGTCGAGGGTGCGGGCGAGATTGCCTTCCTCGATGTCAGCGGTCCGCTCGGTGACGTCGGCGATGGACTTGGTGATCTTGCCGGCGGCCTGCTCGGCGTCCTCGGCCAGGCTGCGGAACACAGCGGACAGTTCGCCCGCCATCAGAAGCCCAGTCCCTGCACGCCTTGCTGGAATGTCTGGCCGTGCGTGCGCAGGGTGTCGGCGTGGTCCCGCAGGGCCGAGGTCTGGGTGCGGACCGCGTCGGCGTCCATGGCGAACCCGGTGGACTCCCCGCCCGGGCTGCCACCTGCCTGGGACCAGTCCAGCCCGGACAGGGCGGCCTCCACCTTGGTGAACAGCGGCTTCGCCGCGGCCTCGACGACCTTGCCGATGATGTACTGCTGGAGGTCCATCACCAGGGATTTGACCAGTTGCTCGCCTGCTTCGATGATCAACGGGACGGCGGCCTCGGCAAGGCCGAACGTGGCGACGGCGGCGGCCTGGTCGGCGATGAACGTGACGGCCATGCCGATGAGGGTGGCCACGGCCTCGGCCTTCTGGGCGACGATGTAGCCGGCGCCGACGTCCAGTGCGTCGGCGAGGACGCCGCAGCCGGTGACCAGTTCCCGAACGTGCGCCTCGGACATGTTCGCCCAACCGGAGTTCATCTGCTGGGTGGACGTGCCCTGGTGGGCTTTGGCGATGCCGGCCACTGCCTGGGTGGCGTCCTGGTGGGTGGTCTGCACGGCCTGCCCGAACTGGCGGGTCAGCGTGGCGAACTGGGTCACCTGGTCCTCATTGATGTAGGGCCACGGCACGCCGATCACGTTCAGGAAATTCACTACCGGTCCCGGCAGATCATCGATCGCCATTGACCAGCACCCCCATGTTCGTCAGCAGCAGTCGTCAATTGCTTCGCAGGACACTGTCCGCCCAACCGTCGTCATCCGGCGGGTCGATGCGGATCTCAGTGTCAGACGCATGCTCCGTGGGGTCTGGTTCCGGCTCGGGGAAACGATCGTGATAAACGGCCAGCACGCGCTCCCGCAGTTCCGGATCGTCGCCGACGGTGGTGCGCATGACCTCGTCCATCCGACCGGCGATGCGAGCCTGGGCCTGGCGCATGGTCGCCAACACCTGCGTGGCGATCTGAGCCCCCGGCTGACCACTGACCTGGTCGGTGATGCGCAGGTCGGTCATGACCCCACCGGAGTTCACGGTGACCGTCACGGCACCGTCCGCCGACGTCTCGGTCACCGACACCTGCTCCGCCGAGCTACGCAACCGCCCGAGCCGGTCGACCGTCTTCCGAACCCCGGCCGCGACCTCACTGAACGACTGTTGTGGTGCCCCCATCGGCCAAGGCTAGCGCGATGAGGATGCCCGCGCCGGGCAATACCGGGAGGGCCGAGGCGCGGACCGGCATCCGGTCCGCGCCCCAGTAGATCAGCCCAGTGGTGTGGCGACGATCCAGCTCACGTCGTCGGTCCACGACGTTGCGGTGTCCCACGCGTTGGTTCCGCCGTCGCTGGCGATGTAGACGGTGAAGTTGAAGTGCCGGAGGTACTTGTTGGTGAAGTTGACCGACTGGAACGACGTGCCCTGGCCGTTCATGCCGGGTTGGGCGCAGAACGTGCCGTCCTGCGCGAACTGCGCTGTGCCGTCGTTGGGTTCCAGGTGTAGTTGGAAGTTGAAGTGTCGAAGGTACTGACCGGGATCGTTGGCCGACTCGAAGGAGACGCAGGAGCTGTTGGCCAGACCGGCGTGCACGATCCAGGTGGCGTCCCCCCGTGCGGTGGCCGAACTGGTGGCGCTGGTGGCTGCGATGACGACGTTGTTGTCGGCGTCGTCGTGCTTGAGGTAGTCGCCGGTGCAGCATGCGGTCGTCGCCCGGATGGAGATCCGGGAACCGGGTGCGGGACCTGCCGAACCTGCCGGGGCGGCGCCGTAGCCTGCCGCGGTGACGTTGGCCTGCACCGCGCTGTCCGTGGCGTCCGACGGGGCGCCTGCCGTCATCACGCCCTCGAAGAAGCTGCCGGCCGAGGAGTTGCTGTTGTCGCCGCCGGTGCCCAGGATGATGGCGCCCTCCTGGTGCATCGGGACGTAGCCGCCGATGTTCGGCAGGGATCCGCTGTACCAGGTGGTCAGGCCGCCGGTTTGGGAGTTGCCGCCCTTGATCGCGTAGGTGCTGGTGCCGTTGGTCTTCACCAGCGCTGTCACGTACGTACTGTTGTTGCCGTGGTTGGCGGTGTCCGAGCCGTTGCCACCGGCGAACAGCCCGTTCTCCAGGTCTGCCTGCACCCACGGCCCGGTGCTGAAGCACGGGGCGAACCAGCACTCGGTGCCGAAGTTGATCGCGCTCATGTGCCCGTTGCCGTTGTCCCGGCTGTTGGTCTCCGCGTTGCCGTAGTCGAAGCAGCAACCGCCGTTGACGTGGGTACCGGAGGCGACCATGTACTCGTCCTGGGCGGCGCTACCGGTGGCCACACCGGACGTCGCGTTGTCGCGGTAACCCATGCCCGGCGCGATGAACACGCCGTACGCCTTGTGCCCGCCGACGGTGATCGGCAGCGCGTTGGCGGTCGCGCCCCGGTCCTGGCCGCCGGCGCCGCCAGGCCCCTCGATGGTGAGGTCGTTGTGCCGCGCCGACTGGTCGTAGATCCGGGTGATCACGCAGGAAGTGCTGGCGCAGAACGAATCCTGTGTTGCCGCGTTGGCCACTCCGCCGGCCGACAGCAGGCCGATGTTGGCGAATGTGTTGTCGGACGCACGTTGCACCTGGTACAGCGGACCGTTGTAGGCACCGAACAGGGCACGCACCGTGCTGTGCGCGGCGACGCACGGAGTGCCGGCCGACGCGAAGATGTCACACGGGCCCTGAACGGCGGCCTGCGACGGCGTTGCCGTACCGACGACGACGCCCAGAGCCAGCGCGACTGTCGTGCCGGTGGCCAGCAATGTCCGCCGGAGATGCCGAATCCATGGTCGAGCAGCCATGGTGAACTCCTTTGTTCATCGAAAGTGGACTGCCGCCCAGCCAACTCATATGTTAGCGCTAACATAGTCACCTGTGGGGCGTTGCTGACCTCCGGGCGGATTGTGCGCTGAGCAGCGGGACGATCCACACTATCGCTCCGTCTGGTTGGTGCGTCAAGGTGTTCGCCGCAGGTTGCTATTAACGTGAACGGGCGGTCGGGCTCTCGATAAGGCAAGGACCCTGCCTGATTGTTCGTTACCAAGCCGCCCTTGACGGCCCCGTATGTGCACGCTCACAATCGGCGTCGCACCTTGGCAACCTCGTACGACGGAGTACGTGAGGGAGGCAAGTCCGGCCATGCGGATCATCGACGGTAACCGTGCTCCTGTGATGTCGGACGTCGCCAGGATCGCCGGGGTCTCCCACCAGACCGTCTCACGCGTGCTCAACGACCACCCGCATGTTCGTCCCGCTACTCGGGACCGCGTGCTCGCGGCCATTCGCGAACTCGGCTACCGGCCCAACGTCGCCGCTCGCACGCTGGTCACCCGACGCACGCGAACGTTGGGCGTGATCGGCTTCAACACCACCCTGTACGGCCCGGCCTCCATGCTCTACAGCATCGAGCAGGCGTCGAGGCAGCACGACTACCTGGTCACGATCGCGGCGCTGGCCGCGCTCGACCGACGGTCCGTGCTGGACGCGGCGGAGCGACTGCGCGACCAGGCGGTCGAGGGCATGATCGTGATCGCTCCGCAGACGACAGCGGTCAACGCGCTGACCAATGTGCCCTCCGACGTGCCACTGGTCGCGGTCGGCTGCGGCACACACGCATCGCTCATCGCCTCGGTCGCGATGGACAACGAGGCAGGTGCGCGGCGTGCCACGACGTACCTGCTCGATCTCGGCCATCGCACCGTGCACCACATCGCGGGCCCGACATCCTGGCTCGACGCGCAGGAGCGGGAGTCAGGTTGGCGGCGCGCGCTGGAGGCCCGCGACGCACCGGTGCCCGAACCGCTGACCGGCGGCGACTGGTCGGCCCGCACCGGATTCGAGAACGGGCAACACATCGCGCGGGACGAGTCGGTGACCGCGGTCTTCTGCGCGAACGACGACATGGCACTCGGCCTGCTGCGGGCACTGCACGAGGCCGGTCGGCGGGTGCCGGAGGACGTGAGCGTCGTCGGGTTCGACGACATCCCGGCTGCCGAGTACTTCGGACCGCCGCTGACGACGGTGCGACAGGACTTCGACGAACTCGGCAGGCGCGCACTCGGCAGCCTGATCAGCCTCATCGACCCACCCGCGAGTCCTGGGCAGAAGCCCGGCGCAAGACCGATCAACCCCCAGGTGTCGATCGAACCGAGCCTCATGGTTCGCGCATCGGCCACCCGGCCACCGAGAGCCGTCGCACCCTAGCTGACCTGCCCCTATCCGGCTGTAGTCGAGAGAGCTGACATGAGTGTGAGCGCTAACAACAGCGACGACCAGTACGTGATCGGAGTCGACTTCGGCACGCTGTCCGGGCGAGCGCTGGTCGTCCGGGTCGCCGACGGCCTGGAACTGGGCACCGCTGTGCGGGAGTACCCGCACGGCGTGCTCGACGAGGCGCTGCCCTCCGGCGTCGCGCTGCCGCCGGACTGGGCACTGCAGCACCCCGACGACTACCGCGACGTGCTGCGGGTGGCGGTGCCGGCCGCCGTGGCCGACGCCGGAGTGGATCCCGAGCGGGTGATCGGCGTCGGCATCGACTTCACCGCGTGCACCGTGTTGCCGACGCTGGCCGACGGCACGCCGCTGTGCGAACTGGCCGAGTACCGCGACCGGCCGCACGCCTACGTCAAACTGTGGAAACACCACGCCGCCCAGGCGCAGGCCGACCGGATCAATGCCTTGGCGCACAAGCGAAGCGAGCCGTGGATCGCCCGGTACGGCGGGAAGGTCTCCGCCGAGTGGCAGTACGCCAAGGGCCTGCAACTGGTCGAGGAGGACCCGGAGATCTATGCGCGGGCGCAGCGGTGGATCGAGGCAGCGGACTGGATCACCTGGCAACTGTGCGGCAGCGAGACCCGCAACGCCTGCACAGCGGGCTACAAAGGTCTTGTCCAGGACGGCGTTCGTCCTTCGCGAGCGTTCCTCACCGCGCTGAATCCGGACTTCGCCGATTTCGACACCAAGCTGGACCAGGCCCAGGCAGCCGGCGTCCCACTCGGCACCCGTGCTGGCGGCCTGTCCCGGCAGGCCGCGACCTGGACCGGGCTGCCCGAGGGCATCGTGGTGTGTGTCGGCAACGTCGACGCACACGTGACCGCACCGGCGGCGCAGGCCATCGAGCCAGGTCAGATGGTCGCCATCATGGGTACGTCCACCTGTCACGTGATGAGCAGCGAACAGTTCGTCGAGGTGCCGGGCATGTGTGGCGTCGTCCGGGGCGGCATCGTCGGGGACCTGTGGGGCTACGAGGCCGGGCAGAGCGGTGTCGGCGACATCTTCGCCTGGTTCGCCGAGCAGTCCACGCCCGGCGAGGTGCGGGACGAGGCCGCCGAGCGTGGCATGTCCGTCCTCGACCTGCTGACCGAACAGGCAGCGGCACAGCCGATCGGCGCGCACGGACTGGTCGCCCTGGACTGGCACAGCGGAAACCGTTCGGTGCTGGTGGACCACCATCTGTCCGGCGTCGTCGTCGGCCTGACCCTGGGCACCAGGCCGCACGAGGTCTACCGCGCGCTGCTGGAGGCGACCGCGTTCGGCACCAGGGTCATCATCGACACGTTCGAGCGCAACGGCGTACCGGTGCACGAACTGGTGGTCGCGGGCGGCCTGCTCAGGAACAGCTTCCTGATGCAGTTGTACGCGGACATCACGCGGCGACCACTCAGCCTGATCGGTACCGCACAGGGCCCGGCACTCGGGTCCGCGATCCACGCGGCCGTCGCGGCGGGCGCGTACCCGGACGTGCCGGCGGCCGCGCGGGCGATGGGCAAGATCGAGCGCGCCGCGTACACCCCGCACCCGGAACGGGCCGCCGTCTACGACGCGCTCTACGCGGAGTACCTGCGGCTGCACGACTACTTCGGGCTCGGCGCGAACAAGGTGCTGCACCGGCTGCGCCAACTCCGGCTGGACGCGTACGGGCAGGCGCACGGCGACCGGGAGGGCTCGTGACGACATCGGACGTGGTCGCGCGCCTGCGCCAGGAGGTCTGCGATCTGCACGCGCTGTTACCCGCCAACGGTTTGGTGGCCTGGACATCCGGCAACGTCTCGGCTCGGGTGCCCGGCGCCGACCTGATGGTGATCAAGCCGAGCGGCCTGGACTACGACGCGCTCACGCCGGACTCGATGGTGGTGTGCGACCTGGACGGCAACGTCGTCGAGGGCGAGTACGCGCCGTCCAGCGACACCGGCTCACACGCCTACGTCTACCGGCACCGGCCCGACGTCGGCGGTGTCGTGCACACGCACTCGACCTACGCGACGGCCTGGTCGGCGCGCGGTGAGGCGATCCCGTGCGTGATCACCGCGATGGCCGACGAGTTCGGCGGCGAGATCCCGGTCGGGCCGTTCGCGCTGATCGGGGACGAGGCGATCGGCAAGGGCATCGTCGAAACCCTTGCCGGGCACCGGTCCCGCGCTGTGCTGATGCGCAACCACGGGGTCTTCACCATCGGCAAGAACGCCAGGGCGGCGGTCAAGGCCGCGGTGATGACCGAGGACGTCGCCCGCACGGTGCACCTCGCGCACGCCTACGGCAAGCCGGTCCCGATCCCGAGCGAGGACATCGACGCACTGCATCACCGGTACATCCACGCCTACGGGCAGCAGCCCCCTGCGGACGGAGCCAGCGAACAATGACGTCATCGGATCCCATCCCTGCCGAATCCGACTTACCCGAGATCTGGTTCCTCACCGGCAGCCAGCACCTCTACGGTGAGGAACTGTTGCAGCAGGTCAGCGGCCAGTCCCAAGGCATCGCGGAGACGCTGGCCTGGGCGCTGGCCGGCCGGGAGGGCGTCCCGGTCCGCGTGGTGTGGCGGCCGGTGCTGACCACCGCGGCGGCGATCCGCAGGATCTGCCTGGACGCGAACAGCGATGACCGCTGCGTGGGCCTGATCGCCTGGATGCACACGTTCTCCCCGGCGAAGATGTGGATCTCCGGGCTGGACAACCTGGCCAAGCCGCTGCTGCACCTGCACACCCAGGCCAACAGGGCACTGCCGTGGGCCACCATCGACATGGACTTCATGAACCTCAACCAGGCCGCGCACGGCGACCGTGAGTTCGGATTCGTCCAAACCAGACTCGGCGTTCCACGCAAGACCGTCGCGGGCCACGTCAGCGACCCGTCGATGCTGCGGCGTGTCGGTTCGTGGGCCAGGGCGGCGCTCGGCATCGGTGAGCTGCGGTCGCTGCGCCTCGCGCGGTTCGGCGACAACATGCGCGACGTCGCCGTGACCGAGGGCGACAAGGTCGAGGCGCAACGCCGGTTCGGTGTCTCGGTCAACACCTACGGGGTCAACGACCTGGTGGCCGTCGTCGACTCGGTCGCCGAGCCCCGGATCACCGACCTGGTCAAGGAGTACGAGGACGCCTACCGGGTGGCCGACGTCCTGCGGGCGGGCGGCGAACGCCACGCTTCGCTCCGTTATGCCGCACGTGTCGAACTCGGCCTGCGCGACTTCCTCACCGATGGCGACTTCGGTGCCTTCACCACCAACTTCGAGGACCTCGGTGGGCTGCGCCAACTGCCCGGCCTCGCCGTGCAGCGGCTGATGGCCGACGGCTACGGCTTCGGCGCCGAGGGCGACTGGAAGACCTCGATGCTGCTGCGCACGCTCAAGGTGATGGGCGTGAACCGGTCCGGCGGGACGTCCTTCATGGAGGATTACACCTACCACCTGGAACCGGGGCAGGAAGTCATTCTCGGCGCGCACATGCTGGAGGTCTGCCCGTCCATCGCGGCGGAGACACCGACCTGCGAGATCCACCCACTGGCCATCGGCGGGCGCGAGGACCCGGTGCGCCTGGTCTTCAGCGCCGCACCGGGGCCTGCCGTCGTCGTCGGCCTGGCCGACATCGGTGAGCGATTCCGGCTGGTGACCAACGAGATCGACGTCGTAGCACCGCTGGAACCGCTGCCGTTGCTGCCGGTCGCCCACGCGGTGTGGGCGCCTCGGCCGAACCTGGGCACCGCCACCGAAGCCTGGCTCATCGCGGGCGCACCGCACCACACCGTGCTCTCCACGGCCGTCGGCGTCGAGGAGCTGACGGACCTCGCGGAGACCCTCGCCACCGAACTCCTGGTCATCGACGCCGACACAGCAGTCGGCCAGTTCACCAAGGAACTGCGCTGGAACCAGGCGTACCACCGCCTGGCCCAGGGCCTGTAAGGCTCCACTTTTTCATCTCAACAAGGACGTGATCAACGATGATCAGCACCGGAAAACTCCGCACCGTCGCGACCTCGGCCGCCGCGGTCCTCATCGCGCTCACCGCCGTGTCCTGCTCGAAGAGCCCTGGTAGCTCGGCCGCTCCAGCGGCGGCCCCAGCAGGGCAGATCACCCTGCAGGGCACGGTCGCGTTCAACCAGGCCAACCTGGCCAAGCTCGACGCGGCCCTCAAGTCGGCTCTGACCGGGAAGGATCTGTCCAAGGTCGACATCGCGATGGTGGTCAACGTGGCCGCCGACTACTGGAAGGCCGGTCAGGTCGGCTTCCTGAAGGGCTGCTCCGATCTCGGCCTGGCCAGCAGCAAGTGCACCTTCTTCGCGCCGCCGACCGGCAAGCTGACCGAACAGAGCTCGGAACTGGAAACCCTGCACTCCCAGGGCATCACCGGTTACTCGATCTCCGCGATCGACCCGACGGCGTCGGCCGGGACCATCCACAAGGACGTCTCGTCCGGCATCGACGTGCTCGCCATCGACTCGCCCTTACCCGGCACCGACGCGGCATCGCTCTACCTCGGTACGCCGAACGAGACCGCCGGGTTCCAGGCCGGCACCGCGATGAAGCAGGTGCTCAAGGGCAAGGGCAAGGTCGCGATCCTGGTCGGCTCGCTCACCGCAGCCAACGCGACGCAGCGCATCCAGGGCTTCGAGAACGCGCTGAAGGGCACCGGCATCACCGTGGCGCAGAAGGTCAACGACAACCTGTCGGCCAGCACCGCGACCTCGGACGCCGAGACCATTCTGGCCAACAACCCGGACATCAACGGCCTGTACGGCGTGTACTCCTACGACGGGCCCGCCCTCGGCCAGGCGGTGCAGTCGGCCGGCAAGTCGGCGTCGGTGCACATCGTGTCCGACGACTCGGACGCGCAGACCCTGCAGTTCATCCAGTCCGGCGTGATCTCCGGTGCCGTCGTGCAGATGCCCTACCAGCAGGGCTACTCCGGTGCGCTCATCCTGACCGCTCAGAAGGTGCTGGGCAAGCCGGCCACGGCCGCGATCATCAAGCCCTACCTGGAGTCGGACGGCACGACGCTCAGTTCCGGGGTCGGCCTGCTGACGAAGTCCGACCTCGGCCAGTACCAGACGCTGCAGACGCAGCTCGGAATCAGCTGACGATGACGGACGCGGGTAACACCCCTGGCCGCGCGGTCACCGCGCGGCTGAGGGGGGTGCACAAGTCGTACGGCCCGGTGCGCGTGCTCGACCTGCCGGAACTCGACCTCTACGCGGGCCAGGTCGTCGGGGTGGTCGGCGAGAACGGGGCCGGCAAGTCCACCCTGATGGGCACGCTGGCGGGTTCGGTGCACCGGGACGGCGGCGAGATCGAGATCGCAGGCAGGCCCCTGGTGGCCGGCTCGACCGAGGCGGCGGGAGCGCTCGGCGTCGCGTTGGTGTCGCAGGAGTTCCCGTTGGTCGGGCAGCTGTCGGTGGCGGAGAACCTGTTGCTGGGCCGCCGCCCCCGGCAGTCGCGCAGGCGGGTCCTGGTGGATCGCGCGGCGCAGCGGGCCGAGGCCGAGGCGATGCTGGCCGAGATCGGTCTGTCGCCCAAGGCCATCCCGGTCACCCGCCAGGTCCGCACGTTGCCCGTGCCCACACGTCAGATGATCGAGATCGCCAAGGCATGGGGCCACGAGCCGAGCCTGCTGATCCTGGACGAGCCGACGTCGTCACTCGGCCCCGTCGAGGCGACGAAGGTGCTGCAGCTGGCCAGGGAACTGGCCGACAGCGGTGGCACCGTGCTGTTCATCGGGCACCGGCTGGACGAGGTGCGCGAGGTGAGCGACCGGATCCTCGTGCTGCGCAACGGAAAACTGGTCGCCGACCTGAGTCCGGCCGAGGCCTCCGAGGAGCGGCTGATCCGCGAGATGGTCGGCGGCGAGGTCGCTCACGACGCGCCGGAGGTCAGGACGGAGGCAACCCCGCTGCTGCTCGAACTCGACGGCCTGACCGCCGACGGTCTCGGCCCTGTCGATCTCCAGGTGTACGCGGGGGAGATCCTCGGCGTGGCCGGGCTGATGGGCTCCGGGCGGAGCAGGCTGATCCACACCGTTGCCGGCGCCCAGCCTGCCACCGGCGGTTCGATGCGACTGGGCGGCGAGTCCTACGCGCCGCATGGCCCGCGGGCCGGCGCTGCCGCGGGTATCGCGCTGATTCCCGAGGACCGCAAGGAACAGTCGCTCGTGCTGTTCGCGCCGATCCGGTCCAACGTCGTCATCCCGATCCTCAAACGGATCAGCAGGCGAGGACTGCTCGGCCCCCGGCGGGAGCGCGCCGAGGCCGAACGGATCGCCGCCGCCGTCAACGTCCGGATGCAGTCGGTGGACCAGCCGATCGGTTCGCTGTCCGGCGGCAACCAGCAGCGGGCCGTCTTCGGCAGGGCGTTCGCCACCGAGCCCCGGTTGCTGCTGCTGGACGAGCCGACCCGGGGTGTCGACGTCGGGGCCAAGGCGGAGATCTACGACCTCATCGACCGCGCTGCCGGACAGGGCATGGCGGTCGTGGTCGCATCCTCCGAACTGGAGGAACTGCTGTGGATCTGCCACCGCATCGCGGTGATGAACCACGGCCAGGTGGTGGAGGTGATCGACCGCTCGGAGGTCACCAAGGAACGCATCATGAAGGCGGCCGCCGGCACGTCCCCGGCCACGCTCAGGAACGGAGCGGCACGATGACCACCACACTGACGCCCGAGGTGGCGACGACACGCGACAGGCCGGCCGTGGTCCGGTTGGCGCGCAGACTGGCGGAATCACCGGAGGCCGGCGTCATCATCGCGTGCGTGCTGGTGCTCGTGGTCATCGCGTTGAACGCACCGACCTACGTGTCCACCGGCAACCTCCAGGTGATGGGCAGGGACCTGGCGCAGGTCGGCATCCTGGCCGTCGGCGAGTCGGTGGTCATCCTCACCGGCGGCATCGACCTGTCGGTCGGCGCGCTCGCCGGGTTGGCCGGCATCCTGGTGGCCTGGTTCAACGTGAACCACGGCATGCCGGCACCTCTGGCCATCGTCGTGACGCTGGTGATCTGCGCGGCGGTCGGCTTCTGGCACGGCGCGCTGGTGACGCGGCTCAACGTGCCACCGTTCGTCATCACCCTGGTCACGTACACGGTCGCGCAGGGCCTTGCGCTGGCCATCACCACCGGCACACCGATCAACAACATCAGCCCGCTGTTCAGTGACCTGAGCCAGTTCTACATCGGGCCGGTCCCGGTGCCCGCGTTGTTCTTCATCGGCGCGGTGCTGATCGCCTGGTTCGTCCTCGAACGCACCTACGTGGGCCGGCAGATCTACGCGGTCGGCGGCAACAAGGAAGCGGCTCGCCTGGCGGGGATTCCGGTGCCGCGCAGGGTCACCTCCGCGTACGTCGCCAGCGCGATGCTCGCCGGCGTGGTCGGCGTCCTGGTGATCGGCAGGATGAACGTCGCCGATCCCTCGGTCGGCCCAGGCTGGGAGTTGACCGCCATCGCGGCGGCCGTCGTCGGCGGCATGTCGCTGTCCGGCGGCGAGGGCCGGATCGTCGGCATCGCGGCAGGCGCGATCCTGCTGGAGTTGATCGCCAACGGCCTGCTGGCGTTGCACGTCAACACCTACTACCAAACGGTGGCCCAGGGCGTGGTGCTCGGCATCGCGATCCTGCTGGACCGGTTGCGCGCGCGGTATTTCGGCAGAGGGCGGCGATAGTTCGATTGGCTCGGGCTTGGCTCAGCAACGCCGGGCGAAGCCCAATGCCTGGGCATCGGCGCGAGGGGCGGGCCACCAAACCCAAAACCGGAAAGCCGAGCGGCCAGGACCACCCTTGTCGGGTCGTCCTGGCCAGGTATTCCTTGTGGATCAGCGTTCGGCGCGGAACTCCGCGGGCCGTTCCGGGGTCGCCTCGGCCAGTGCTCGGCGGGTGTCCTCGGGGCCGTAGTCCTTGCCGTAGACCGGGGTGCCCGGCTGCTGGCGCCAGGATTCCTCGATGGTGCCCGCGTCTACCGCGTCGAAGCCGAGGTCTTCGATCAGTTCGAACACCAGCTTCTTGCCCGTGGCTTCGTCGCCTGCGATCGGCAGCGCGATGCGACCCTCGGCGCCGCGCGGCTTGCCGTTGTTGAGCAGGTGCTTCCAGAAGATCCCGTTGAACACCTTGAAGACCGGCGCCCCGAGGTGCTCGGCCACCCACGCGCTTTCCGGCTGGCCGTCCTCGATGGCCTCGATGTAGCCGTCCCGCTGCTGGGGGTAGTAGTTGTTGGTCTCGATGACCGGGGCGTCGGGCTTACGGGAGTTCACGATGCCGAGCACGAGGTCGACCACGTTCTTCTGCGGAATGCTGACGATCACCAGGTCGGCGTCCTCGGCGGCCTCGTTCGCCCAGACCGCTGTCGCACCGGTCTCCACCGCGAGTTCGGCCAGGGTCTCCGGTGCGCGTGAGTTGGCCACCCGCACTTCGTGCCCGAGTTCGCGCAGCCGACGCGTCAACGTCCCGCCGATGAACCCGGCGCCGATGATTCCGATCTTCATTCCGCAACCCTTCCGTCCTCGCCCGCCCTCGTCGGCTGCAACTTTGCTCTCCGTCGGACTATTCCGCTCAGTGCGGCAGCGTGGCGTGGCGTTCCAGGAACCGGGCGACGTCCGACGTATCGGTCAGCGGCAGCGGATAGACCATCAGGCGGTCCACGCCCAACTCGGCGTAGCGCTCGGCGGCGGGAGACCCGACCGGGTCCAGCTGCCTGTAGTTGATCTCCAGCCGACCCGGCCAGGTGGCGGGGCAGGTCGTCGGCCGTGCCGTTGCCGAACCAGCCGTGCCCTCGACTGACGGCGCGGCGGAACGCTGCCGGGCTGTGACCGCCGATCACGATTCGTGGCCGCGCGCCGGGTCGGTCCACAACGCGGTCATCGCATCGATGTACTCGTCGGTCCGCCTACCTCGGTCGGACGTCGACACACCGACCGCGCGCATCTCGGGTTCGAGGTACCCGTCCCGGCGAGTCCGCCACCCGAGGGCTCGGCAGCACCACGTGATCGCCCGCCCACCACGACGAATAGCCGAGATCCTCGGCCAACCGCGCGAGCCTGACCGTGTCGGCAACCGCCGTCCAAGATCTACGGCGATAACTGATGGTTATGGACCGTCGGCGTTGGTGCGGGAGGAGCAGCGGTCTCGTCCGATAATCTGGACGGCGTCGTGGTTCATTTGGTGGTCACGTCGACGGCCTGGAGGATCGATGTCGTTCTCCGCTCTGGAGGACCTGCTGGCGATCGAGCCGCAAGAGCCGGGTCGTAGTTTCACCGGGCGGTGCATGATCGGCAGCCGGAACCGGGCCTTCGGCGGCCAGGTGGCGGCCCAGGCGTTCCACGCCGCAGCCCTGCTCACCGAGCCCGGCCGCGCACCTCACTCGCTGCACGGCTCGTTCCTGCACTCCGGCGATCCCGACATCGACATCACCTACATCGTGACGACGCTGAAGGACGGCCGCTCGCTGACCACGCATCGCGTCGACGCAGTGCAACCCGGCTATATGATCTACACCGCCGTGGTCTCGTTCCACGTCGCAGAACCGAGCATCGACCTGCAGTCCGCGATGCCCGACGCACCTCCGCCGTCCGAGTTTCCGCAGGTCAACTACGTGCCGCGAGGCACGAACGCGGCCGCCAGGGAGCCGTTCGACTTCCGGTTCGTGGACGCCGCGTACACCCAGGACCAGATCCCGGTGTCGCCGAAACAGCTGATCTGGATCCGGACAGCGGCTGCCATGTCCGGCGACCCGTACGCGCACGCAGCCGCCCTCGTGTACGCCGCCGACCTGTCGCTGGCCCGCACCGCCCATCTGCCGCTGCGCGGGATGAGCCCCCGCCGCTACGGCTCGTCGCTGGACTTCGCGATCTGGTTCCACCGTGCGCTCCGGTTGGACGACTGGCTGTTGGCCGACATCGAGAGCACCACCTACGCCGACTCGCGCGCCCTGGCGACCGGCCAGTTCTTCTCCGTCGACGGGCGACTGGTGGCGACGGCCAGCCAGGAGGTGCTGATGCGGGTCGGGTCGGACTACTGACCCGGCACCGGCACGCCGTCGGGGAACACGAGGTAGTAGTCGCCGTCGACGAGCGCGGGTTCCGGGCACACCGACAACAGGCTGCGCTGCGAACCGAAAGCGTCGCCGAGAGTGCGCAGGCCTGCCAGTTCGGTGAGCAGCATCCGCTGTGGCGTCGCGAGTTGGATCGCACCGGTCTTCAGTGCGGCGAGCACGTCTGCCGGTTTCCACCACGCCGTCTCGCTGGCCTCGGTGCTGATGTGCCGTGCGACCTGGCCGGGCGGCAGCGCGGCGAGGAAGAACGTCACGTCGAACCGGATCGGTGACACGGTCGGCGTCACCCAACGCGCCCACGGTTTCAGATCGGCGGCGAACACCGCCAGATCGTGCCCGTCGAGCACGTCCGCGACCGTGGTGGCCCGGTCCAACGTCCGTGTCCGCTCGCCTTCGAGCACGTCCGCGCCGACGTCGAACCCGGCGCCGGTCCGCTTGTGCCGCGCCAGCAGCACTCCGGTCTCCTCGAACGTCTCGCGGACGCCGGTGATCACCTTGGTCCGTGCTTCGTCCGTGGACACCCCGAGTTCGTCGGCGATCGCGGCCACGTCGGGCAGCACGTCGTTGCCGGCGTCCCGCTTGTCCACACTGCCGCCCGGGAAGACCAGCCGGCCGGGCAGGAACGTCATCGTCGGCGCCCGCCAGAGCAGGAAGATCTCCAGCGCGCCCGCCTCCTCACGGGCCAGGATCACGCTCACGGCCGGTCGGGGCACCACGGGTTTGTAGGACCCGTCGAGCACGCCCGCGGCTCGCGCCCGCTCCTCGGCACCGTCCAGCTTGCGTCCGAGTCCTGGCATCATGCCTTCAGGAACTCTTGGATGCCCTCACGGCCGGCGTCCAGACCGGTCATCTCGGCGGTGGCGGAGTGGGTGGCCTTGTAGGCCACCATCCAGTCGCCGACCGACTGCTCCGAGTCGAGGATCGCCCGTTTCATCAGGATCAGCGACGCCCTGTCCTTCTTGGCGATGTCCGCAGCGATGCCCAGCGCGATCTGGAACACGTCCTCGGCCGGTGCGATGACGTCGATGAGATGCCCGTGCGCCATCTCGGCGGCCGAGAATCGCCTGCCGGTGAACAACATCTGCCGCAGCAGGCCCTCCGGCATGGACAGTCGCCGCAGGAACGCCCCGCCACCGCCCGCTGTCCCTCGGCTGATCTCGGGCATGCTGAAGTGCGCCGTCGCGGCGGCCACCCGGATGTCGCACGTGGTGCACAGCGTGATCCCACCACCGACCGCGGGACCGTTGATCGCCGCGACCACCGGGAGCGGGAAGCTGTTGAGTACGTCGAGCACGGCGTTGACCTGTCGCTGCCGCTCCAGCCGGGTTTCCGGTGTCAGCACAAGGAACTGCCGCACGTCGGCCCCGCCGCAGAACGCGCGTCTGCCGGCGCCGGTCAGGATCACCGACCTGACGTCGGTGTCAGCGGCGATGGCGGTGAACGCGTCACCGATGGCCTTCCACAGCTCCACCGACAGCGCGTTCACCGGCGGGTTGTCCAACTCGACGACCGCGACACCACCATCGGCTTCGCGGCGCACATTGACCAGGTTGTCCGACATGAGACCTCCGTCATCGTTGGCGGAACCGGCTGATGAGCGCGTCAGTCGCGCTCACGCCAGATGTCCGCTGGTGCTTCGAGCGCGGTCCTGGTGTCCTGCCCAAGAGCCGGCGCGGTGTTGCGCATGGCGAACTCGCCACTGTCCAGCGAGAACGGGAGGCGCACGACCCGTTCCGGCCGACCGTCGTCGTCGGTGAGTTCGGCGAACATGCCGAGTGCCTGGAACTGCGGATCGGCGACGACGTCGGCGACGTTGTTGATCGGGCCGCTCGGGACGCCGGCCTGTTGCAACAGGTCGAGACATTCCTCGCTGGTCAGTTGTTCGGTCCGGGCCGAGATGGCCGCTTCGAGTTCCGCCCGGTTCGCGCGTCGGTCGGGCAGTGAGGCGAACCGGGGGTCGTCGGCCAGTTCCGGCGCGGAGATCGCCGCACACAGCCGTTGCCAGACCCGTTCGTCGACGGCCGCGATGAGCACCGGCCGGTCCTTCGTGGGGAACGTGCCGTTGGGCAGCCCCACCTTGGTACCGCTGCCCATCGGCTCGGCGACGGTGCCGGTCATCGTGTACTCGATCAGGTACGAGGCGGCCAGGCTCACCTGGCCCTCGAACAGCGACGTCGTCACTTCCCGGCCGACACCGGTCTGGTTACGCTCGATGATCGCCGACATGATGCCGATCGTGGCCCACAGCGCGGTGGTGATGTCCGCGATCGACGCACCCGAGCGGACCGGCTGGCGGCCGATCTCGCCGGTGAAGCTCATGACGCCGCCGAAAGCCTGTGCCACCACGTCGTTCGCCGCCCGGTAACGATACGGGCCACGGTTGCCGAAACCCGAGATCGAGCAGTAGATCAGGCGTGGATTGATCTCGCGTAGGTCGGCATAGGACAGTCCGAGCCGTTCCATCACGCCCTGTCGGAAGTTGTGCACCAGAACGTCACAACCGCGCACCATCTCCAGCAGGGCATCACGGTTCGCCGTGTCCTTCAGGTCCAGGACGATGCTTCGCTTGTTGCGGTTGAGGTTCTGGAAGATCGGGCTGCGTTCGAACTCGTCGCCCTCGGCGACGTAGGTCCGGGATGGATCGCCGACCCCCGGTGCCTCGATCTTGATGACATCGGCGCCGCAGTCGGCAAGCACCTGCGCGGCCATCGGTCCGGCGATGATTCGTGAGAGGTCCAGAACCCTTGTTCCGACAAGCGGTGACAGCTCCACGAGGCCGTTCAGCTCCTCCGCTCAGCGCCGACAGGCGCAACACTGGCTGGCGACTTCGCCGACGTTAGCCCACGTTTCCCAGTAATGGAAGTACATCTCCGCCACGTGGAGCCCATCGGCGAACGGGCGACGCACCGAGGGTGACCACGGGCCTACTCCACGGGGTGGAGTTCGGCGTCCACAGCGACACTGGCAGCCCGCACCTCGGCCATGACGTCGCGGACCCGTGCGCCCTCGTCGGCCAGGGCCCACAGGCGATCCGCGATCGCGTCCGCCCCAGGGCCGTCGGGCAGGTGCGGAGCCGCGAACATCGCGAACTTCCGCCGCAGCTTCTCGTCGGTCACGTGGGTCTCCGGCGAGAACGGATCACCGTCGCCGTACGCGGATTCGTGCTCGAACGTCCTGCCCCCGGCCAGCCGGACCCGTACCCGGGTGCGCGCTCCGAGCGCCCGGTGCGGGAATTTCAGTACATCCCGCATGAGCAGTTCGTCGGCCTCCGGATCGGCGATGATCTCGGTCTTGTCGATCAACGCGTTGAGGGCCTCGCTGTGGAACACGTCGGGGTCCTGCCAGCGGTCGGGGGAGATGCCGAGCACGGTCGCCGCCACCAGATACCGGTAGCTGACCTGGGTGTCGTTGTAGCTCGTCGGCCTGCCACTCGCGAACACGTTCGCGCCCTCCCCGCCCTTGCGCAGCGGCCGGGCGTGGATCTCGATGCCCTCCACCTGACCAGGGTCGAAGCCCGGCTCGGCCAACAGTGGCCGGAGCGCCCACAGCGCAGGGCGCATCCACGTGCCGGCCGGGGCGATCTTGTAGGAGGTCATCGGCAGCCACCAGTGGCTGCCCAGTTCCCTGGTCAGCGTCGACGGCTCGAAGCTGTACGCGCCGAGCATCCGCCAGTAGTTGAACGGGCCGTCGAAGACTTGATCGTCAGCCGTGTAGCCGTTCGTTGCCAGCACGGCGGAGAAGACCGCCGAACTGGCCTGCCAGCCGTAGGCGCCGTACTTGCTCATCGGGTGCCTGCCCAGCGACGACGCCCTGGTCCCGGACGGCACCGGCGAGGCGTACGCGGCCAGTCCGAGCAGGTGCCGCATACCGACACCGTCGACCCCGTAGAGCTTGCCGGCAGCCACCGCGCCGCCGATCGTGTTGTAGCTGTAGCCCCACGGATCGTGCCATTCCTTGAGCTCGCCGTTCTCGACGTAGTGGATGCCCGGCATGGCCAGCGTGACCCGCGCGGCCGCCTCGTAGCCGACCGCGACCGCGGTGAGCAGATCGGTGCCGGACGCGTCCGTCTCCTCGGCTGCTGCCAGCGCCGCCGCGATCACCGTGTTCGCGATGTGGCAGTGGTAGAGCAGGTTGTCGTCCAGGTCCAGGGCGTTGGCCGCCGTCGCGTTGACGAACGCGGCGACCGACGGGGACGCCTGCCTGCGTTGACCGAGAATCGTCGCGCTGCCGGTGCCGCCGTCCTGGGCGAACAGGGTGTTCGAGACGATCTGGTGGCCCGGCGCTCCCTGCGCCGCGATGGCGCAGAGCATCGTGTCGAACAGGATTCGGACCGCTTCGTGCTGGACCTCGCCGGGCAGATCGTCGTACCGCGTCGACGCGAGGAAGTCGGCGAACTGGTGAGTGGTGCTCGCAGCCATCTCTGCCACCCTCTCTGCTGCAGCCTCGGTGCTGGCCAGCATCTGGCCGGACTCTAGCCACGCATCCGCCTGATGGACAGAGTCCGTCGACAGGTGGAGTTCGGTCCGCCAGCTGTGGTGATCGCTCAGTGTCTGAATTGAGGGTATTTCCCGCCGGTTAGCTATCGAAACGATGCTTGTCTGCGCCCGTCTCAGCTGGTAGACCTTCACAGTGCGACTCTCGGATTCCATTCCACCGGGTTCTGACGCGGAGGGGCGCGGTGACACCGTCCGCTCCGTTGTCCGGGCGCTCACGATGCTGTCCGTACTCAGTCCCGACAACTCAACCGTTACCGAACTCGCTCTCGCCGCCGACGTACCGGTGCCGACCGCGATCCGAATCCTGAAGACGATGGAAAGCTGTGGCTTCGTCCGGCGATCCGCCGATGGGTCCTTTTCGCACGGACCGGCGGCGATCTGGATGGCCGTCCGGCTCGACCCGGAGGGCGCGATCGGCCACGCGATCCGCCAGGCGACACACGATCTCAGCGAGAAGTTCAACGAGACAGCCGGATTCTTCATGCAGGACCGCAACGAGCGGGTCTGCGTGGCCTCGGCGGAATCCGGCCGCGAGGTGCGGTGGGTCTGTCCGGTGGGGCAGCGGATGCCCGTGCACCTCGGGGCGGCAGGCCGCATCCTCGTGGCCTTCGGGATGACCGACACGACCGATCTCGAAGTGGCCGCCATCCGAGGTATGGGGTACGCGACGACGGAACTGGAATCCACCAACGACTCATGGGGCGTGGCGGCCCCGGTGTACGAGGGCGGCGTCTTCTACGGCGCTCTCGCCTGCGGCATCCCGGTGTCGCGGGCCACGCCGGAACTGCGCGCCCAACTGATCGAGGCATGCGTCAGCACGGCGATATCGGCGAGCGACGGCCTGCCCACCGACCACGTCGCCAGGGCGACCACTCGTAAGCGGTCCCGCTGATCTCGATATCGACCAGCGTTCCGAGCAGGAGAGGAGTGTTTCATCATGGTTTCGGCGACCGAAAAAGCGAAAGCACGAGAACTGCTCCTCGGTGGCAGGAGTCTCGGCTCTGTCACTGCCGTCCTGCCCATTGTCGCCCTGCTCGTGGTGTGGCAACTGATCGGCGGCCTGCACAGCAAGAACCTGTACGCCGTGTCGCTGACCTCGACGCTGGGTGCGCTGCCGGCCTGGTGGCGCAACGGGATGCCGAACGATCTGCTGGTCAGCGGTGAGGAGTTCCTCCTCGGCGCGCTGATCGCGTTGGTGTTCGGCCTGGTCATCGGCACGTTGCTCGGCCGGCTGCGGATCGTGGACCTGCTGGTCGGGCCGTGGGTGCGGGCGTTCTACACGATTCCGGTCATCGCGCTGACGCCGTTGTTCGTCATCGCGCTCGGCCTGGGTATCGAGTCCAAGTTCGCGATCATCGCGATGGTGGGATTCTTCCCGATCGCGATCAACACGGCCGTCGGCACCCGTGCGCTGAACAGGACATATGCCGAGGTGGCCGACGCGTTCGGTGCCTCAAGGGCCAAGCGTGTCCTCCGTATCGACACGCCTGCGGCCCTCCCGTACGTGATCACGGCGATCCGGCTGGCCGTCGCTCCGATGATCGTGACCGTCTTCGTAGCCGAACTTCTCGGCGGCGACGCTGGAGTGGGTTACCACATCCAGCAGTCGGCGCAGGGTTTGAATATCGCGAGTATGTACGCCGGAATACTCGTACTGGTTGTTGTGGCGGTTCTGGTGGACGGCATCGTGAGGATTGTCGAAAGCCATATGCTTGCCAAGCGTGGAATTTCCTGATTCCCAGACGGAGGAGTGCTCTGGCCTTCTCGTTGCTTGAGAACCTGAACTGAGGACGGAGTAATTATGACGACACACAGGCGTAGCGTCATAGCGGTGTCTGCACTGGCAGCCGTGATGGTGGTGGCGACGGCATGTTCCAGTGGCGGAAGCGACTCGGGGAGTGGCGCTCAAGCAGGTACCGCTGCCTCGGGATCGAATGCGAAGACCACAGCGGACCTGACGGTCGCCGTCCCGGCACTCGGCATCGACTACAACTGGGACCTGTTGGCGGCCAAGGAACTTGGCTACTTCTCGGACAACGGCATCAACGTGACGTTGAAGAACTTCGCGGGACCGCCGGAGACCATCGCGGCACTCGCCAGTGGGTCGGCCCAGTTCGCCGGCGGCGTCGCGTCCGACCAGACGATCATCGCGCACAACAAGGGCACCCACATCGCGATCGTCGCGGGCGAGGACGCAGCCCTGGACGAGGTCATGGTGAAACCGAGCATCACCAGTTGGGCCGAGGCGAAGGGCAAGACGTTCGGCTCGGCGGCACCGACTTCGGGTTCCACCCTGCTGCTGCAGCGTGCGCTGGAGAGCCAGAACCTGAAACTGACCGACGTGAAGCTGCGGCCGTTCGGCAGCACGGCGACCCGCGCCGCGGCGCTGTTCGCCGGCCAGGTCGACGGTGCCAGCCTCGCCCAGCCGTTCGACTTCGAGGCGAAGGCCAAGGGCTTCAAGTCGCTGGCCACCATCCACGACATCCTGGGTGACTACCCGTTCACCGTGCACGTCGTGAACACCGACTACGCGTCGGCGCATCCGGACGTGGTGGTCAACTACCTGCGGGCCGTGGTCAAGGCCCAGGCATGGTTGGCCGACTCGGCGAACCGGACCCAGGCCGCGCAGATCCTCAGCAAGTACTCCCAGGCAACGCTGGCGCTGTCCGAGCAGACGTGGGACTACGTCTACCAGACGACGCACGGTGCGGTGCAGAACGGCAGCATCTCCGACAGCGACCTGCAGCCCGTCCTCCAGTCGGCCAAGAACGAGTCCGGCGACAACAGCATCCAACTGGGCAACGTCGTCGACACGAGCTACCTGACCAAGGCGACTTCCTAACTGAGGAGTGCCCGGCTGCGGCGTGACACCCGTGGCCGGGCAGCGGGAGCGGTGCCAAGGGAGTTGCGGTGTCCCAGACGACAAGCGTTACGCGGTACGGGGTTCTGCACAGCCCCTGGCTCACCTACCTCGCGTCCATCGTGCTCGGGGCCGCGGTGTGGGAGACGATCGGCAGGCTCGGTCCGAAGAGCAAGCTGATCTTCGTCCCACTCTCCGCCGTCCTGCAGTCCCTCGGCACGTGGTTCACCAAGGACCACGCGCTGGCGGACATCCGCACCAGTGCCGTCGAGTTCGGCATCGGGTACGGCGTCGCGCTGGGCGTCGGGCTCGTGGTGGGGGTGATCCTCGGCCGGTCGAAGGTGCTGAACAAGGTGTTCGGCCCGATCGTCTACGTGTTCTACACGGCGCCGATCATCACGCTGACCCCGGTGATCATCGGTGTCGTCGGGCTGAACCTCGGTGCCGAGTCGTTCATCATCTTCGCGACCGCCGTCTTCCCGATGATCTTCAACACGATCGCCGGCATCAGGAACGTGCCGAAGGACCTGAAGGACGTGGCCACCGCGTTTGACGGTCCTCGGGTGCGGCGGCTGCTCAGGGTCGAAGGTCCCGGTGCGCTGATCTACATCATGGTGGGCGCGCGGATGGCGGTGAGTCGCGCACTCGTCGGGTTGTACCTGGCCGAACTGCTCGGCGCGAGCAACGGGATCGGTTACGCCGCATACACCGCCTACACGAACCTCGACGTGCCAAGGCTGTACGCGGCACTGCTGGTCCTCGCGCTGGCCGGGATGGTCATCACGGGACTGCTGAGGTTGATCGAAGTACGGGTAACCCACGGGGTGGAGCTATGACGAGTCAAGTCGACGCGACGACCAGGTCGGCCACCGCCGGCGAGCTCGCGTTCAGCGGTCTCGGCAAGACGTTCGGCAAGGGCGACCGGAAGGTGGTCGCGCTCACCGACGTCAACCTGACGGCCCGCAACGGCGAGTTCATCGCGTTCCTCGGCCCGAGTGGGTGCGGCAAGTCGACGCTCCTGCGGCTGATCATGGGCCTGGAGACGGTGTCGACCGGCACGGTGTCGGTCGGGGGCCGGATCAACCCGGAGCCGGGGCGGGATCGGGCCCTGGTGTTCCAGGGTGACTCGCTGCTGCCATGGCGGACCGTCGCCCAGAATGCCGAGCTCGGCCTGGAATTCGCAGGCGCGTCCCGCCGGGACCGCAGGGCACAGGTGGACGACCTGCTCCGCCTGGTCGGGCTGCAGGACTTCGCCAAGCGGTACCCGCACGAGCTGTCCGGTGGCATGCGGCAGCGGGTGAACCTGGTCCGCGCGTTGGCGATCGATCCGTCCGTCCTGCTCATGGACGAGCCGTTCGGGGCACTGGACGCCCTGACCCGCGAGACCATGCAGACGGAACTGTTGCGCATCTGGCACGAGCGTTCGTCCACGGTGTGCTTCGTGACGCACTCCATCGAGGAGGCGGTGTTCCTCGCCGACCGCGTCGTCGTCTTCCAGCCACGGCCCGGTCGGATCATCGAGGACGTCGTCGTCGACCTGCCCCGGCCGAGGGAGCCCGCCGTGCGGCGGACCCCCGAGTTCGTCGAGCTGGCGCAGCGGCTGTGGCAGCTCCTGATGAGCTCGGGCAGCCTCGGCATCGGTACCGACTGACCGTGCTCCGCCCGCGCTGTCTGCTGCCGCGCGACTCCCGCAACTCTGGCCACTAGGAAAGGAAACCGGGGTGGACAACGAACGGAGCGCGATCCTAGACGCCCTCACCAGTTTCGTCGACGACACCGTCGTGCCCATGGAAACCACGAACACGCATCTGCTGCAGGGGGAGCGCGGCCCGTACGGGCCGAACGGCTCGTATTCCCCCGAGGTGCTGGACCTGATGCGGAAGGTGCGCGAGCCCTCCGCGGCTCTTGGCTACTACACCCTGTTCGCACCGGAGTCGGTCGGCGGTGGGGGCCTCGGTGCCGAGGACCTGTTCCTGGTCTGGGAGCGACTGCACGGACGATACGGTCCGAAACGGATCCTGCCCTACGAGTCGGTGGCGCACTGGACGAGCGGGCCGAGTTTCCTGCTCAGGCACCTGTCCGCCGAGCTGCCGGCCTCGATCCAAGAGTCGATCATGAAGGGCACCAGCACGACCTGTTTCGCGATGTCCGAGCCGGAGGCGGGTTCGGATGTCATGTCGATGACGACGTCGGCGAAGCCGGACGGCGAGGGCTGGCGGATCAACGGGACGAAGCAGTGGATCTCCAACGCGCACCACGCCGACTGGGTGTTCGTGTTCGTCGCCACCGGTGGCAAGAAGGGTCAGCGCAGCCACGACCAGATCTCGTGCATGCTCGTGCCGACCGACTCGGACGGCTTCAACCGGGACAGCGTCATCCGGCTGTTCGGCGACATCGGTGGCAACGAGGCCATCCTGTCCTTCGACAACGTCTACGTCGGACCGGAGCACGTGGTCGGAGAGTTCGGGCACGGGTTCGATCTCGCGCTGGAGGGTGTCGCGCAGGGCAAGCTGTACAACGCGGGTCGCTGCGTCGGGCTGGCTCGCTGGGCCATCGAGACGGCACTGAGCTACGCCAAGGACCGGCACACGTTCGGCCGCTCGATCATGGACCACCAGGGCGTCTCGTTCCAGTTGGCGGACTGCGTCATCGAGTACTACGCGGCCCGCAGCATGGCGCTGTCCTGCGCCCGCAAGATGGACGACGGCGGGAAGGTCATTCTGGAGCTCGCCGCGGTGAAGGCGTACACCACCGAGATGTGCTTCAACGTCTTCGACCGGTGCATGCAGGTGTTGGGCGGCATGGGCATCACCAACGACACGAAGCTCTACGACGGCTGGCACACCGCTCGCACCGTGCGCATCGCCGACGGAACGGCCGAGATCATGCGGCGGACCATCGTGAACCGGTTGCAGCGCGGCGAGTTCCCGGCATGATCTGGAGGAGAGCATGAGCGAGAGCACAGTGGCGCGGGCCGCTTCCTTCGTCGATCCGTTGGCCGAGAAGTTCCGGGAGGAGGTCTCGGCGTGGCTGGCCGGGGTCGCTCGGCCGGAGTGGCAGCAGGAGTTGCTGGCCGAACAGGCCGAGGACGACCGGATCGCGATGCGCCGGGACTGGGACAAGATCGTCGAGGACGGCGGATTCGGCGGGCTGAGCTGGCCGGTCGAGTACGGCGGGCGTGGGCTCGGACCGATCGAGGAGTACATCTTCCACGTCGAGGCGGCCAGGTACTCGGCGCCGGACCTGCTCAACTGCATCGGCTTCGACCTGGCGGGACCGGCCATCCTGGCCGCCGGCACGGAGGCCCAGCAGGCGAAGTTCCTACCGCGCATCCTGCGCGGTCAGGACCTGTGGTGTGAGGGCTTCTCCGAGCCCAACGCCGGGTCGGACATGGCGGCGACGGCGACCGTGGCCGAGCCGTGTGAGGGCGGCTACCGGGTCTCCGGCCAGAAGGTGTGGACGAGCTTCGCCCACCTCGCCGACTGGTGCTACCTGCTGGTGAAGTCCTCGGCGACGGCGGCTCGGCACCACAACCTGTCGATCCTGTTGCTGGACATGACATCGCCGGGCATCGAGGTGCGCCCGATCAAGCAGATCACCGGTGAGAGCGAGTTCAACGAACTGTTCCTGGACAACGTCTTCGTGTCCGAGGAGAACCTGCTCGGCGCCGAGAACGAGGGCTGGGAACTAGCCACGCTCGCCGGCTTCCGGCACGGCAGGCGGCCGTTCGACGCGCTGCGCCGCTACATCCAGATCCGTGGCGCGGCCGACCGGCTCGGTCGCTGTAGGGCGGAGCAGGGACTCACCGGCCTGTCGGCGGAGGAGCGGGAGACCGAACTGCTGCGCTGGCACATCAGCAGGGTGATCGAGGGCCTCGCCGCAGGCCGGGACGTGCGCGGCCCGTCGTCCACGCTGCGCATCGTCTGGGGCCAGCTGTGGCAACGGATCAGTGAGGCCGGCCTGGCGCTGGGCTGCCCGAACCACGAGGCGTACTGGCGACACCAGTACCTGCACACCCGGTTCGGCACCATCGCCGGTGGGACGGAACAGATCCAGCGCAACATCATCAGCGATCGCGTTCTCGAACTGCCGAGGAAGTGAGCGACATGCATACCGTTCCCAGCGATATCGCGGTCGAGGCAGCCAGGGGGCTGAGCGACTTCCTGGCCGGCAAGGTCGGCAAACAGCAGGCATCCCCTGACCAGGTCGAGGCCGACTGGCACGGCCTGTGGGACGACCTGAAGGCAGGCGGCTGGCTGGACGTCGGCACCGAGTTGGCAGCCGAGTCGCAGGACGCCCAGTTGGTCGTCGACGCGGCCTACCTGGCCGAGGCGTTCTCGAAGTACCTCGTCTCGTTGCCGTTCGTCGAGGTACTGGCCGGCCAGGTCGGCGACTCGTTGGCCGACCAGCGCGAGATCACGGTCGACGGCACGGTCGCGGTCGCGTTCCCGCACGAGCAGTTCGGCGACGACACGGCCGTGGTGGACTCTTTCGCGCCGTCGCTGCCAACGGCCGATCTCGCTGTCGGGTCGGTCAGCCTCCGGAAGCTACAGGTCGAGGCGACGCTGCGGGCGATGGGCGCGGTCAGTTGCGCGCGCGCCGCGTTCACCGGAGCCGTCGACTACTCGCGGAGCAGGCGGGCGTACGGCCAGGTCATCGGCTCGTTCCAGGCGATGAAACACCTGATGGCCGACATGTTCGTGGCGCTCGAACTGGCCGAGTCCGGCTGTGTGTGGGCGGCCAACGACCTGGACAACGCGTTCGTCATCTGCGAGGACGTGCTCACGCGCTGCCTGTGGGTCACCGGCCGCGTCATCCAGGTCTACGGCGGCATCGGCTTCACCTGGGAGGGCGGGACGCACTACTACGTCCGGCACATCCTGGCCGCGCTGCGGCTGAACCGGGCCATGGCCGCGCTGGCAGGGTCCGCATGACTGCGGTGGCCGCGGCACTCGTGCCCGGTGACGGCATCGGGCCTGAGGTGACGGACGCGATGGTCGAGATCCTTCGGGCCGCGGGAGCGGACATCGAATGGCACGCCCTCCCAGGTGGCGAGGCGTCCTTTCGGGACTCCGGTGACGCGATGCCGGAGGCGACGGTCAAGACCGTGCACGAACTCGGCCTGGCACTGAAGGGGCCACTGGAGGTGCCGCTGCGCACCTACGAGAACCCGAACAAGGGGCTGCGGCAGGCGATCGCCGCCTACGCCAACGTCCGCACCGTCCAGGGGTATCCGCTGCCCGGCAGGCCGTGGCACGACGGCATGCGACTGGCGATCATCCGTGAGCTGACCGAGGACGTGGCCCGAGGAGCCGCCGAGCGGACGGCCGATGGCCAGACAGGTATCTCGGTGAAGGTCGTGACCAGGACGGCCAGCGAGAAGGTGGCCCGCTTCGCCTACGGCTGGGCCACCGAGCAGGGATTGGGCAGCGTCACCGTGGCCCATCTCGGGCCGAGCCAGCGGGAGACCGACGGCCTGTTCCTGGACGTCGCGATGGAGGTGGCGGGCGACTATCCAGGATTGGTCATCACCGAGGAGGCTGTCGACCCGCTCTGCGTGCACCTGATCCAGAACCCGCTGCCCTACGACGTCGTGCTGACGATGAACGTGTACGGCGGGATCATGTGCGGCGTCGTGGCCGGGCTGGCCGGCAGCGTCGGTGTGATGCCGGGGGTCAACGTCGGCGAGCACGGCGTCGTGTTCGAGGCAGGCCACGGCAGCGCCCCACGACATGCCGGCAAGGACACCGCGAACCCGATGGGCGTCGTGCTGTCCGGCGCGATGCTGCTCGACCACGTCGGCCAGCGCGATGTCGCGGACCGGGTGCGCACGTCGATCGGCCGGGTGGTCGCCGAGGGCACGGCGGCGCCCCGCGATCTCGGTGGCAGCGGCTCGTTGCGCGGGTTCGTGGCCAGGGTCGGGGAGTTGCTGTGAGCGCGCCGGCCTTCGAGCAGTTGGGACTGCGCCACGTCAGCGTCTCGATCGAGGCGCCGTGCGTGGCGCACGTCGAACTCAACCGGCCGCCGGTGAACGCCGTCGACCAGGCGATGTACGTCGAACTGCGGGACGTGTTCAGCCGGTTCCACGAGTTGCTGCCGACGGTGCGGGTGCTGGTGCTGTCCGGGCGTGGCAGGCACTTCTGCGCCGGCAACGACCTGCACGAGTTCGGCGAGATGACCGAGCGGAACGCGTCGTCGCGGATGAGGTCGGTCCGGGAGGCGTTCGCGTCGATCTACGAGTGCCCGATCCCCACCATCGCCGCCGTGCACGGCTCGGCGCTGGGCACCGGGACCGCGATCGCCGCCTGCTGCGACCTGATCGTGTGCGCCGACAGCGCGATGCTCGGTACCCCTGAGGTCGGGGTCGGCGTCATGGGCGGTGCCCGGCATCTCGCGCGCATCGTCCCCGAGCACGTCATGCGGCAGATGTACTTCACCGGCGACCCCGTGCCGGCGAGGGACGTCGTCGGCTACGGCGGCATCAGCGCTGTCGTCCCCGACGACCGGCTGCTCGTCGAGGCGTTCCGGCTGGCAGGCCGGATCGCCCGGCACAGCGGTGCCGTGCTGCGGCAGGCCAAGGACAGCCTCAACCGCACCGAGTTCATGGAACTGCGGGCAGGCTACGAGGCAGAGCAGCAGGCAACAGTGCGCCTGGCCGGTCACCGCGACTCCGTCGAGGCCCGCCGTGCCCTGCTGGACCGCCGGCCACCGTCCTATGTCGACGAACCGAGCTGAGATGGCAGACGACGACTACCTGTTCGCACACCGGAACTGGGGCCGGTGGGGTGCGGCCGACGAGCGGGGCGCGGTGAACCTGGTGACGCAGGAGCGCAGCCGCTCGGCCGCGACCCTGGTGCGCAGCGGTGAGTCGATCTCGTTGTCCAGGCAGCTGGTCCCGCCTTCTCGGGGCGTCGAACTCGGGACCCCGGGCGTGGTGACCGAGCACCTGGCCGGCCGCTACCACGGGTCGACGGTGACCCACGTCGACGCGTTGTGCCATGTCTGGTCGGGCGAGGGCATGTGGGGTGGCAGGACAGCGGCGGTCGAGATCGGCTGCGACGGCTCCGAGTGGGCCGATGTGGCGAACATGCGTGACGGGATCGTCACCAGAGGAGTCCTGCTCGACATCCCGGCTCTTCGTGGTGAACCGTACGTCTCGACCGACCGACCGGTCTCCGCTGTCGAGCTCGACGCTGCCGCGTCGCGGCAGGGCGTCGAGGTGCGGACCGGTGACGCTCTGGTCCTGTACTGCGGACGAGACGTCCTGGAGGCGCAGGGCCACGAATACCAGGACCCGAACGGCGAACGGGCCGGCGTCGGCGAGTCGTGCGTGCGGTTCGTCCGCGAGCACGACGTGGCGCTGGTGCTGTGGGACATGTTGGAGGCGCGGTCCGACCAGCATGTGCCCTTCGGCGCGATGCACGGCGTGCTGTGGGCGTTCGGCGTGCCACTGGTGGACAACTGCGATCTCGGCCGGCTGGTGGCGCGGTGCCGCGCCGAGGGTCGCTACGAGTTCCTGCTGATGCTCGCGCCACTGGTACTCGCAGGCGGCACCGGTTCACCGGTGAACCCGCTGGCCGTGTTGTGAAACAGGACAGGAGTTGACGTCATGGAAAAGCCGACAGTGTTCACCGAGGACGACCTGGCCAAGATCCGGAAGGGCCTGGACGGCTACCGGGTGCCGGGCGCGTACGAGCCGGGCAGGTGGATGGTCAGCAAGTACACCCGGGACGAGCGCATCCTGGACAAGCGGCTGCCGGCGAACGTGATCTTCCGGGACATGACGTTGCGCGTCGTCGAGCAGATCTCCGGTGTCTCGCTCTCGGCGGACGACCGCATCACGTTCCTGCGGGCCATCGCGGCCACCGGGATCGCGTCGATCCAGCCGTCGGCATTCCGCCGTGGGCACGACCTGGCGTTCATGAAGCGCGAGGCCGAGGCGATCCGGGACGTCAACCCGAACTGCGAGATCGTCTACGGCGGCCTGTCCACCGAGGCCGAGTTGGAGCTCGCGGCCGAGGCGGGCTACGACGCCGTCGACGTGTGGTCGACGTTCCTCGGTGACGTGGCTCCCAGCTGTGCGGGCGCCGTCTATCACCGGGCGTGGCAGGAGCGCGAGTGGCGCGATCTTCGCTTCCCGAAGCGGCCGGAGGACCAGGTGGCCCGCTCGGTGCGGTTCATCGAACTGGCCGACAAGTACGGCATCCACATCGGCGGTGCCGTCAACCTGCTGTCCTTCTGTGACGAGTCCTATGTCGATCTGTACGTCCGGACGGTCGCCGCCGCCGGCTGCAAGGAGGTCGTGCTCGCCGACGGGGCGGGCGGGGTCAGCCCCGAGGTCTTCGGTCACCTGGTCGGCGTCGCCAAGGCAGCCGCCCCGGACGTCACGATCGGCGTGCACACGCACAACAACTTCGGCACCGGCATCTCGGCGGCCGTCGAGTCGATCAAGGCGGGGGCCACGCTGATCGAGGTGTCGGTCAACGGTTACGAGGAGCACCCCGGCAACCCCGACCTCGCTACGCTCGCCATCGCGCTGCGGGCGCTGTACGGCGTCGACAGCGGGATCGACCTCAGCAGGATGTGGGAGCTGGCCCGGCTCGGCGAGGACCTGACCGGCCTCACCCTGGAGCGCAACCACCCCGTCGTCGGCATCGCGATCTACACCGGTGGTGGCGGTGACGAGTACGTCCAGGAGCACCACGTCGATCCGCTGATCCACGCGTCCATCGCTCCGGAGGCGATCGGCGGTAGCCGGCAGGTCGACGTCGGCGTCACCACCGGCCCCTTCACCATGTGGGACAAGCTCGACGAGTTGGGTATCGACGTGGACAGCCGGGAGATCGTGGAGAAGGTGCTCGGGCTGTGCAAGGAACGGCTGGCAGCGGCCGACCACGGGATCGACGACGACGACATCCGTGCCGTGGCCGCCGAGGTGCTCGGCAGCCGTGTGTGACCTAGGGGGTGTTTCACAAGCCCGCTTTCCGGCTGCGCGACGCCCAGGCACACCATCAGCGGCGTTGTCGTCGTCGCCGGTACAACAGAGGTACCGGCTCCTCCTCCGCCTTGCAGCTGGCGCACCTGGCCCCCGCTCGCACGGAGAAGGCTCATGAAACACCCCCTTGGCCGGTTCGGCGTCTGGTGCACTGCCGACGAGATCACCCCCGACCTGGCCGTCGAGATCGAACGGCTCGGGTACGGGACGATCTGGATCGGCCGTGCCGACGGTGACCTCGGCCAGGTCGAGCGGCTGTTGGACGCGACGAGCACGGTCGTCGTCGCCACCGGGATCGTGAACATCTGGCGGTTCCCGGGCGACTCGGTGGCGGCCGCGTACCACCGGGTCGAACGGCGGCACCCCGGCCGGTTGCTGCTCGGTGTCGGGGTCGGTCACCCGGAGACCAACGGTGAGCGCTACCGCAGGCCCTACACCGCGTTGTGCCGGTACCTCGACGTCCTCGACGCCGCGCAGGTGCCGGCAGCGCGTCGGGTGCTGGCCGCGCTCGGGCCGAGGACACTGCGGCTGGCGGCCGAGCGGGCTGCGGGTGCGCATCCGTACCTGGTGCCGGTCGAGCACACCCGGTTCGCGCGGGAAACCATGGGCGCCGACGCCCTGCTGGCACCCGAGCAGCGCGTCGTGCTGGACACCGACGCCGACCGGGCGCGTGTCCTGGCGCTCGCTGCGGTGTCCGGGCCGCTGAGCAGGGTCAACTACGCCGGCAACATGCGGCGGCTGGGTTTCGGCGACGACCCACCGCTCGACCGACTCGTGCGGCACGGCGACCCGGCGGCGGTCGGCGCCGCACTCACCGAGCACCTGCTGGCCGGTGCCGATCACGTCGCCGTGCACGTGGTGGGTGAGGACCTGCTGCGTGGCTACCGGATCCTGTCCGACACCCTGATGATGAGGAGTTATCCGTGACGATCTCCGCGGCAGACGCTGTCGTCGCCTCCCGCAGGCTGCTCGAAGGCGCGACCGACATGCACGTCCACACCGCGCCCGACGTCGTGCCGCGCTCGGTCAACGCGATCGAGGTCGGCGAGGCGGCCAAGGCGGCCGGGATGCGTGCCGTGGTCCTGAAGAGCCACTCGACGGACACGTCGAGCCGGGCCGAGACGGCCCGCGAGATCACGGGTTTCCCGCTGGTCGGCGGAGTGGTGCTCAACCAGTCGGTCGGTGGGCTCAACGCGGACGCGGTGCGGGAGTCGGCCCGGCAGGGCGGCAGGGTGGTGTGGCTGCCGACGGCGAGTTCGCGGCACTACATCGAGCACACCAGGGACCATGCGCATCCCCGGTACGAGACGTGGCGGGAACGCGCGCTGGTGGCCACCGAGGGCGGCGAGGTGCTGCCCGAGACCGAGGCCGTGCTGCGGGCGGTCTGGCGCGCGGACATGGTGCTCTGCTCGGGGCACATCAGTCCGGAAGAGACACTCATAGTCTTCCGCCGTGCTGCCGAGATCGGCATCACGCGAATGACGGTCACACATCCGCACGCGGACTTCGTCGGCGTCTCGGTGGCACGCATGCGTGAGCTTGCCGAACTGGGTGCTGTCAACGAGATGGTGTACACGTTCGTGACACCGGCGGTGGAGCACACGCAGACCATGGAACACATCGCGAGCCAGATCCGGGCGGCCGGGGTGGAGAACTGCTACATCTCCACCGACGGCGGCCAGGCGATCAACCCGGTGCCGACCGAGATGTACCGGCTGTTCATCGAAGGCCTGCTGCTCAACGGGTTCTCCGAGGACGAGATGGTGCAGTTGGCACAGAAGACACCGGCGCGCTTGTTGCCGGCCTGACGGTCGGCCCTACCGCGGCGCCGGTGGGCCAGGGCGCTAACGTTTGCGCATGCCCAGTGACTTCGCCATGAAGACCATGAACGCCGTCCACCGCACCGTGCTCAAGATCAGCGGCGGCAAGCTCGGCTGGCACGTGTCCGACATGCCGGCGCTGGAACTCACCACGATCGGCCGCAAATCCGGTCAGCCGCGGTCCGTGCTGCTCACCTCGCCGGTCCAGGAGGGCACCACGCTCGTCGTCGTCGCCTCGCGCGGCGGCGACGACAAGCACCCGGCATGGTTCCTGAACCTGCGTGACAACCCCGACGTGCAGGTCGCCCTCCAGGGCAAGCCGGCGCGGCCGATGGTGGCCAGGGTGGCGAACGCCGAGGAGCGCGCCCGCCTGTGGCCGCTGGTCGTGGCCGACCACAAGAACTACGCCGACTACCAGACCAAGACCAAGCGGGAGATCCCGTTGGTGCTGCTGGAAGAGGTGTCAGCCTGATACGGGCCTGGTCTCGATCTCGATCTCCGGCCACGGTGTCAGGCGGAGCTTGATCCGCACATCTCGCCGGGGGTCGGCCAGCAGCCGGAGGACCAGCCAGCCTGCCCAGGTGAGTGTCAGCACGACGACCAGGACGAACAACCAGGCGTTACCCGCGAAGAGCGTCGCCATCTCGGCTCCTTGACCGCCAGGGCATCAGATGTTCCCCCAGACGCGGCGGTCCTGCGCTGTCCCGACCATAGCAACCGCGACGCGTTCGCACATCCACCGATCGAGTCGGCCGGTATCGTGGTGGAGTCGAACAGCGAGGGAGTCGATGTGACGGATCCGGTGGATCTTCCCGTCCCCGAGGACGACGGCGCGGCCGACCAGCTGCCCGGCACAGCGCTGCCGGCGCTGGAGTTCCTCGGCACGGCCGGCGAGCAGGTCCGGATCGACCGGTTCGGCCCCGGTCGCACGGTGCTCTACGTCTATCCGCGCACCGGCCGGCCGGACACCGAACTGCCCGACGGGTGGGACGAGATCCCCGGCGCCCGGGGCTGCACCCCGGAGGCGTGCGCGTTCCGTGACCACCACGCCGACCTGGTCGCCGCGGGTGCCGTCGGGGTGTTCGGTCTGTCCGGTCAGGACACCGACTACCAGCGGGAAGCGGTGGAGCGTCTGCGGTTGCCGTTCCAGATGCTCGCCGACCCGACGCTCCGCCTGGCCGACGCGCTCGACCTGCCGACGTTCGAGGCCGGCGGGATGACGCTGTACCGCCGGCTGACCATGATCGTCCTGGACGGCGTGATCGAGCACGTGTTCTACCCGGTGTTCCCGCCGAACGAGCACGCCGAGCAGGTGCTGCGCTGGCTCAAGGACAATCCGCGCGAGTAGGCACCGCCGGACTATGCCCCAGGCCACGTTCCAGAGCTTCGAGAAATGCCCGGCCGAAGTGCTGGTCGGGTTCCAGCACCGATCCCTCGGCCCATTCGTTCCAGGATTTGACGAAGATCATGTGCGGGTGTCGCATCGCTTGTTCCTGGCGTGCCGCCGCCGTGACCGCGGTTTCGAAGACACCAGGATCGGGATTGTGCAACAACACGCCTCGTTTGCCGGAACGAGGCGTGTTGTCGAACCCCGGCGCGACGCACGGGTGTTGCCGGAAACCCGTGCTGCGCCCGAACAGCAGCCAGTCGGCGTACGCGCTGTCGTAGGCGAAGGCCCTGGGGTTCTCCCGCAGTGGCAAGCCGGGGAAATCCGACTCCAAGCCGTGCCCCCGAGGTGGCGGGGCCGGGTTCCACACCCCGGCGTCCAGCGGCTGGTCCAGGTCGTACGCCCAGGGGCCGTCGGTGTCGCCGATCAGGTAGAGGCCCGGCAGGCCGGCGTCCACCGCCAGCTGTCGCCAGAGAACCACCAGCTGCCGCAGGTCAGGAATGTCGCTGGGGCGGAACAGATAGAGGACCGGGCTGCCGTCGACGGTCAGGTATCGCTCGTCCGTGAAATGCGGGAGCAGATAGTTGAAATGCTTGATGTGATCGGCCTCGCCGAGATACAGCTGCCGCTGCAGCACCTCGTCACCGCGACCGTGCCACACCCCCGTCCAGCTCTGGTTGGCCCAGCCGAGGCAGTAGCGGTGCGGCAGTTTCGGATCGGCGAGCAGATCCGCGGCCGGCCGTTCCAGCAGTTGGACGCCGCCGCCGAACCAATAGTGCCAGTAGCACAGGGCCGTCACGCCGTACCGGGTCGCGAGCTCCCACTGCGCCCGGCGGGTCTCGGGTACGCGGAGATCGTAGAAGCCCAGGTCGCGCGGTAGTCGTGGCTGTTGGTGGCCGTCGAAGAGCGGTCGGGCCGCCGCGACGTGCGTCCATTCCGTGAACCCGGGTCCCCACCAGCGGTCGTTCTCCGGTATCGGGTGGAACTGGGGCAGGAAGAACGCGACCACCTCGAGCGGCGATGCTGGCGCGTAGCTGTCCATTCGGCTGACTCCCAACAGATGCGGCCAGACTGCCGCGCCGTGAAACGATGCCCTGCCGGTTATCGGTGGTGGTTTAATGGCATATTGGTCGGCAGGTCAGGGCACACCTTCGCGTGGGGCCGGTGGTTGTGGTTGAACGGCGCAGGGGTGCGGTTCCGGTTGCTGGGGCCGGTCGAGGTCGGCGTCGGTGACCGGTTGGTGGACGTCGGGGCGGCCCGGCAACGGTGTGTGCTGGCGGTCCTGTTGCTGGACGCCAACCGCGGTGTCTCGGTGGACCAACTCGTGGAGCGGGTGTGGGGCGGCCGCAGGCTGCCGGAGCGGCCGCGCAAGGCGGCGCAGATCTACGTGTCACTGCTGCGCAGCGCGTTGTCCGGCATCGGCGGAGCCGTCATCGTGCGCCGGCCGGACGGCTACCTGATCGAGGTGCCCGAGCAGCGTGTCGACGTGCACGAGTTCCACGAGTTGGTCGAGCAGGCGCGTGCCTGTGTCGACGACGACCGTGCCGCCGCCCTGTTCACGCGGGCGCTGGGGATGTGGCGTGGTGAGGCGTTCGGCGAGTTGGACACGCCGTGGCTGGCCGATGTCCGGGAGAGCCTGAACCAGCAGCGCCGCACCGCCGAGCGTGATCTGACGGATCTACAGCTGCGGCGGGGGCAGCACGGGATCGTGTTGGACCGGTTGTCCCGCTGGGCGCGGGAACATCCGCTGGACGAGCGGCTGACCGGTCAGTTGATGCTGGCGCTGTTCCGCAGCGGCCGCCAGGCCGACGCCATCGCCGAGTACCAGCGGGTACGGGACCGGCTCGCCGACGAACTGGGCACCAACCCCGGCCGGGCACTGCACGAGCTGTACCAGCGGATCCTGACCGATGATCCCTCGCTGGCCGTCGCGCCTGCGTCGACCCAAGCCGTTGTCCCCCGCCAACTGCCGGTCGCGCCACGGTGGTTCACCGGCCGGCACGCGGAACTGGCCACGGTGCTCAGCCACCTGCCCGACGCTGTCGGTGCCGGGGGTGTCGTGGCGATCTCGGCCATCGACGGGATGGCAGGCGTCGGCAAGACCGCGCTGGCTGTGCACACCGCGCACCAACTGGCCCCGAGGTTTCCCGACGGGCAACTGTTCATCGACCTGCACGGCTACACCCAGGGCTTTCCGCCGAGAACAGCCGGCGACGCCCTGGACCGGCTGCTGCGCGCGCTCGGCGTGCCGCACCAGCAGATCCCCCGGGACGCCGAGGAGCGTGCCGCGCTGTACCGGCAACGCCTCGCCGACACCAGAACCCTGATCGTGCTGGACAACGCCCTGGACGAGGCCCAGGTCCGGCCGCTGCTGCCCGGCGGGTCCGGCTGTCTGGTGCTGGTGACCAGCCGTCGACGACTGAAGGGGCTGGACGACGCCTACCCGCTGTCGCTGGACGTGCTGCCCCGGTCGGACGCCCTTGCCCTGCTGAGCACGGTGTCCGGGCGCGATGGGGCCCGTCCTGTGTTGGCCGAGATCGCCGAGTTGTGTGGGCGGCTACCGCTGGCGCTGCGCATCGCCGCCGCGTTGCTGCGCCACCGGCCCGCCTGGAGTCTTGAACAACTGGCCGAACTGCTGCGCGACCAGGACCGCAGGGTCAGCAAGCTGTCCGACGGCGAGCGCGATCTCGGTGCCGTGTTCGCCCTCTCCTACCTGAACCTCACCGACACCCACCAGCGCCTGTTCCGCAGGCTGGGGCTGATCCCCGGTCCGGACACCGACGCCGCTGCCGCCGCTGCCCTCGCCGACACCGACCAGGACACCGCGGCATCCCTGTTGGAGAACCTGGTCGACCACAACCTGCTCAGCCAGCACACTCCCGGCCGCTACCGGATGCACGACCTGATCCGGCTGCATGCCCGCACTCTCGCCCACCAGGACTCCGACCACACCGCCGCGCTGGACCGCCTACTGGACCACTACCAGCACACCGCGGCCAGGGCCGAGGACCTGGTCACGCCGTTTCCCGGCGCGGAGAGCGCAGGCCCGGTCCCCGTGCACCTGCCTGACCCGGACGCCGCGTGGGCGTGGCTGCGCGCCGAACGCCCCAACCTGCTCGCGGCCCTCGAACACGCCACCGATGCGGAGCGCGTGATCGCCATGACAGCAGGCCTGGCAACGCTGCTGCACGTGGACGGGCCATGGCCCCGGGCCATCGACCTGCATACCGTCGCCGCGGCCACCGCACTCCGCATCGGCGACCAACGCGGCCGTGCCAACGCGCTGACCAGGCTGGGTGACGCTCGCAGGGCGACCGGCGACTTCTCCGGCGCGCTCCGCGACCTGCACCTGGCCAGGAGCCTGTCCCGCGACCTCGGTGATCGTCGTGCGCAGGCCAACGCACTGACCCGGCTTGGCCAGATCCGAGGGTTGACCGGGGACCACTCCGGTGCGATCCGCGATCTGCACGACGCCCTGGACCTGTTCCTGCGGATCGGCGAACAACGCGGGCAGGCCAACGCGTTGACCATGCTGGGCCAGATCGGTGGGATGAGTGGCGACCTGCCGAACGCGGCCCGCGCGCTCCGGGCCGCCCTTGACCTGTTCCGGGAACTGGACGACCGGCACGGGCAGGCCGACGCCCTCGCCCGCCTCGGCCCGGTACAGCGACGCACCGGCGATTTCCCCGGTGCGCTCCGTGACCTGCGTGAAGCGCTGTCCCTGTATCGGGATCTCGGCGACCGGCACGGCCAGGCCGTCGCGCTGGCATGCCTCGGCGACGTGCGGGGGTTGACCGGTGACCGGCCCGGTGCGATCCGTTCGCTGCTGGCCGCCCTGGACCTGTTCCGCCGCTTGGGTGAACTGCTCGGGCAGGCCAACGCGTTGACCATGTTGGGGCAGGTCAGGGGGATGAGCGGCGACCATGCCGGTGCCATGCGTGACCTCGGTGAGGCCCTTGACCTGTTCCGGCGTACCGGTGCCCATGGCCAGGAGGTCTGGGCGATGAACCACTACGCCACCACGCTCGCGGCGGCCGGCAATCGCAGGCAGGCCCTGACCATGCATCGGGACGCGCTGCACCTGGCCAGGCGGACGCACCAGCCGGAGCACGAGGCCGGTGCGCTGGAAGGGATCGGCGAATGCCAACTGTGTGACGGCGACACCGAGACCGGCACAACACATCTGCTGCAGGCGCTGGAGATCTTCCAACGCCTGTTCATGGCACCGGACGCCGACCGCGTCCGAACCCGGCTCACCCAACTCGCCCATTGAAACACCCCTGGTGGTGCACGCCGACATTCAGCCGGTCAGACCCGCTGAACCGGGCGGCGCAGGTGCCGTGCCAACGGATCGCTAGCGGGGCGGGGCACGATGCTTGCTCGACTCGAGTACGGGGAGAGGACGCATGCGAGGACGAACCAGGCTGACGGCCGCCACCTTCGCCACTCTGTCCGCGGCGGGGATCCTGGTCGGCGTGCTACCGATCACCGCGGCAGCAGCGCCTGCCGTGAACTGCATCCAGAATCCGGCTGCCAACGGGAACAGCAAGGCCCACTTCAACGGCACGAACGTCAACATCCGCACCGGCCCGTTCACCTCGTGCACCGCGGTCGGCGAAGGTCAGCCGGGCAACAAGCTGATCGCGCGCTGCGAGACGACCAACAGCAACGGCGTCGACTGGACATATCGTGGCGACGGCGAAGCGGCTCTTGGGGTGACTGCGGGCCGCTGCCGCTACGGCGTCCACTTGGGACTTGCCAACTCCGATCACGAGCGAGCAACGGCGCTGTAGCAACGTGTTCGCGTACGGCTCGGCGTTACCCGATGTCTGTGGGCCCGCCACGACCAGATAGGACACCTTGGCCCTCGTCGCCAGCGACGCGTCCTGCATGCCGGCCCACACCGGGCGCACGGCCGGGTCGGCCAGGCCTTGCGAGCCGGTCAGCAGGCAGGCGTCGAACGCGGTGTACTGCCGTGCCCTGGTCGGTGGCGAGGTCCGCGCCGGCGCGGACGGCCATAGCGCGACAAGCAGTACCACTGCGACGACCACCGCCAGTCGGTCGAGTCGCAGGACTCGAACGGCAACATCACCAGCACGGTGTACGACCCCGACGGCAACCCGGCGTCGGTCACCGCACCCGGTTACACACCACCGGGAGCGACCGCGCCGGTCACGTCGACGACGGTCAACACGTACGACAAGGTCGGCGAGTTGACCTCTCAGTCCGACGGACTGACCAACACGACGCACTACGTCTACGACCAGGTCGGCGACCTCGTCAGGACGACCGATCCGGCCGGTGGCAACACCGATTCCACGTTCGACACCAACGGTGACGAGCTGTCCGAGACCGACCCGACCGGCGCGCAGTCCCAGTCGACGTCCGACTTCATGGGCCGCCCGGTCACGTCGACCGTGCTGGACCGCGTCCCGACCGCGGTCAGCTCGACGACGACCAGTTCGTATGCCGCGTCGGCGACGAACCCGGGTGGTGCGTTCCTCGCGTCGAGCCGCACGCAGGACGGCGCGGTCACCTCGTACGGCTACGACAACCTCGGTGAGCGCACGTCGATCACCGACGCCGCAGGCAACACGACCCACTCCACATACAACTTCCTCGGTGACCAGCAGACCACGACGCTGCCGGACGGCACCTCCAGCACGGTCAGCTACGACCCGGCCGAGGACCCGGTGCGGGTCACGCAGAACGACGCCAGCGGCACACTGCTGGCCGCGACCTCGGCCACCTACGTCGTCGATCACCACGTTGTTCGGCTACGACGCGGTCGGCAACCGGACACGGATGACCGATGGGCGGGGCAACGCCTGGGACTACACGTACAACTCGTGGAACGTGCCGCAGTCCACCATCGAGCCAGGCACGGCCGCGTACAGCAGCACGGCCGATCGGACGTTCACCACGGCCTACGACGCCGACGGCGGTTGGCTAGTCAAGCGCAGGGTGCATTGGATAATCCCAAGTCGTTCGGTTACGGAGTCTCCGTTAGGCCAGTAGAGGGACCTGTTGAAGGCGCTTCGATCTTCACGAAGCAGCAGGCAGAAGATACGGGATTCTCCCTGCTCTTTACACCTACGAAGAGCCTTTCGCAACATCACATGCTGATCTTTCCAGATCAGGTTGACACCGCAGTCCAGAAATCCTACAATTCAATGCTCGGTCGGTGACAGTAAAATAATAGCGGTAAAATTTAGCGAGGATTGATGCAGGCAGATGTAATGCTTATTTTCGACTGGCGCGATGGACCCTGCGAGGGAGTTCTGAGGGAGAGAGCCGACGCTGGTTGCTGGTATTTCAAACTGCTTGCGGAGCGCCCCAGTTCGTCTGACCTGGATGATCGACTGTTTGGTCTATGGTCAATCCAGAATCCGGACTCCAAAATGTTAGTCGATGAGTTCGGCGACGCTTCGCCCGGTACGCACGTATGGCCGACGGTTGGCGGGTTGGGATCTCAGGATGCTCGCGGAATCGTCGAGCCCCTGCTGTCTGCTGAACGAAATATGCCAGACCGAATAATTCGCACCTCGGATTTCGTCGGCCTATTAGAAGCATGGACGGTATTGGGTTGACCGAGCGGGCTCGGGCGCAACTCGATCGAGCCCGCCCAGTCAACCCAGATTTTTGATCAGCCTGGTCGATCTAGTTGATCGCTGATCCAGGAGTGTGTTCGGCGACTGGGCTGCTGTGAGCGAGGTTTCATGACGACACCAGAGGATCGGGCTGTGATCCTGTCGCTGGTCATCGTGCCTGGCCGGCCTACCAAGGGCACGCCGGAGGATGTCCTTCGCCACTTCGGCTCCCGTGCGTTGGCGAGAAAAGCGATCTGGGCCCTCGGGAAAACCCCGGGACCCGAGGCTGATCAGGCATTGCGTCGGTTGCTCGACTCCGAGGACGAGATCCTGCGCGACAGGGCGCAAGCGCAACTCGCCCGGCGAACGGAACAGGCGCAAGGCGGATGACTGGCTATCCGGGTTTCGGCGTCCTGCTGACACGACTGCTGGATCGGCGACACCTCGGCCATGACGAGCTGATTCGGCGGTCAGGCGTGGCCGAGCGCGACTTGGCGGCAGTGGCGGACGGCGAGACACCGAATCCGTCGTTCCTGCTGCGGCTCTCGCCCGCGCTGGACCTCAATGCCGCGGACCTGTTCGCCATCGCGCAGGTGGAACCTCCGGACGAACTCACGCCACTCGACCCGAAGGCTGGGCGAACGATTCCGCAGATCGTCGGATCCGCTGCGCGACTGTCGCCGAAGGGGTCGGCCGAGCTGCGGCAGTATGTCGATGCTCTGCCGCGACATACTCGTGAGCGCCGGCCGGCTGTGCCATCGCCGGTGTGGGAGCGGTATTCGCCGGGTGTTGGTGCCGTACTCGTGTGCATGTTGAAGAACAGGAATCTCGGCCGGTCGACTGCGGCTCGGGTGCTCTCCCGGCTGGCTGGTGTGCATCTTTCACCTGCGACGATCGGGGCGATCGGGCACGGGCGCAAGGATCTGACCATCGACCTACTGGTGGCATTCGCGACTGTGCTCGGTATCCAGATCGGTGATCTGACTGCTGTCGCGGCGATCGAAGAAACCCTGCCTGCGCAGGAGCCGACGATGTCGGGGCTGATCTGGCAGCTCCGCGACCTCACGATGGAGCAGGCCGGAGACGTACACCAGAAGGCCATATCCCTCGCTGATCAGAGCTGAACAGCGCCCGCTCACGGGGAGTCCGGTACGCCCTCGGCGACCCACCGCCGGATCTCCTGTGCTGCCTGGTCGGCGATGGGATTGCCAACCGAACGGGTGACCAGGTCGCTGAGGGCGAACATGTCCATCACCCGGCCGAGATAGGCCCAGTCCGGGACCAGGTCCAAGCCAGCAGGCTGGTGATCGGCGAATGCGGCCCGGAAGCCGTCCAGAAAGCCCGGGGGATAGTCGGCGCCGAACCTGGCCATGTTGGCCGCGTCGGCGTACGGGCAGCCCGAGAAGCTGAACTCCCAGTCCAGGACAGCCTCGACGCGCCATGCGTCAGCCACCTGGGTGACCAGGATGTTCTTGGGGTTGAAGTCGGCGTGCACCAGGCGTGACTGGTGGTCGACGGCCGTCAGTGCCTGCGCATGGGTGGCGCACAGGGCCGCCCACGCGCTACGAGTGGCCACGTCGAGACGCTCGTCCGGGGTGGTGGTCATGCAGCCGTCGACCATCCCGGGAAGCTGCTCCGACCAGGGGCTTTGCGGCGTGACCCGCAGTTGGGCGTCGGCGAAGAAGCCCGGCTGGTCGAACCTGGTCGAGCTGATGGCCGCCGCGGTCCGACCGATCTCGGCACCCAACCGGGCTTCCGCACCACCGGCATCGGCGAGCACCTGATCCAGCGGCGTCCCCACGATGTAGTCCAGGACCATGGTCGGCAGCACCGGGAGGACCTTCAGCACCCGGGCAACCGGGACGTCGCGTCGCGCCGCTGCCATCACGGCGGTCTCGATGACCGGGTCCTGCCCACCGAGCCGGACCACGACCTGGCCGTCGGCGAGGGTGAGCAGGGATGTCTCGTGCGAGAACCCGCCCGCGAGCACCTGTGCCTCAATTGCGGTACGGCCCAGTGCCGTGGCGATGTCGTGCATCTCGTCGGAGCGCATTGGTCCAGTCTCGCGTAACCGACTCAGCGTGCCGGGAACAGGTGTGTCACCTCGGGTGGCGCCGCGTCGGCCAGCTGCCGCACCGCCTCCTGGAAGTCGCGGTCCGCGCCGGTGATCCGATCGTCGTGCTGGCGCAGGTGCTCACCCCAGGACCGGACGGTGAACTGTTCCACGAACCTGTTGGTGTCCGCTCCGTCGCGGTAGAGCCGCCAGTTCCGCGCACCGGTCCTGCGGCGGGACAGCTCAAGCGCCTTGGTGGCCGCGATGAATCGCTCCTGGTTCTGCCGCACCACGTGATAGGCGATCGTCACCACCACCGGCCCGTCGGTCGGATCCGGTTCGAGCATCAGCGTCGGCGTCGGCCAGTAGCTCACCGGCGTGCGGTCGTAGTGCCCGGTCCGCGAACTCAACGGCAGCAGCCACACGCTCACCGCCGCGAGCACCAGCAGCGCGGCGCTGATCTCCAGCGATACCGCCAGGCTGGTGTACTGGGCGACCAGGCCCCACACGAACGAGCCGACGGCCTGGATGCCCATGAACGCCAGGATGTAGCCGGCCATGCCACGCGCACGCACCCACGCCGGCAGACTCAACTGCATCGTGGCGTTGAGCGTGGACAACGTGGCGATCCACGCGACACCCGCGATGACCAGCAGGACGACGACGGCAGCCAGCGGGAACACGACGATCGCCACGCTGCCGACCGCGAACGCCAGGGCCGACGCCGCCAGGATGACGTTGGCCGACCAGTGGGCGCGCAGCGGCGGCAGCACCACGATGCCCACGATCGCACCGATGCCCAGCACACCGAGCAACGCGCCGTATCCGCCCGCGCCGAGCCCGAGGTGTTGCCGGGCTGCCAACGGCAACAACGCCCACAGCGCACTGGCCGGACCTGCGAACAGGACCGACCGCACGATGATCCGCCGCACGCCGGGCGCGGCCCGCAGATAGCGCACACCGGCCGCGATCGCCTCGCCCATGTGTTCCCGGTCCTGCCTCGATCCCCGCGCGGGCTCCCGCCACCGGGCCACGGTGATCGAGAGGCCCAGGAACGACACCGCGTTCACGGCGAACACCGGCGCAGGGCCCAACCACGCCACCAGGAAACCGGCCAGCGCAGGCCCGATCGCGCGAGTGGCACTGACCGTGATGCTGCCCAGCGCCGCGGCTGCCGGGATCTCGGCGCGCGGTACCAGATCTGGCTGGATCGCCTGCCACGCCGGAGTCGTGAGCGCACCGGCACAGCCGATGGCGAACGTGAACAGCAGCAGGACAACCGGATCGAGCGTGCCGACGGCGGTAAGCACGGCCAGCAGCCCGACGCACACGCACGACCAACGACACGAGCGTCGCCGCGTTGGCGTGGCCGACCAGCAGCCACTGTGCCGCCACCGTCTGCATCCACGTGCCGACGTTGGAGCCCAGCTGGGCGAACCACAGCATCCGGAACGTGCGCTCGCGCAACGGCATCCACAGAGACGATCGGGGCGCCGCTCCAGCCTGGGTCATCGTGCCGCCTCACCGTCGCGGTCCGGATCGGACGCGCCCAGCCTAGGCCGCGACGGTGAGGCGATCAGTGACCTACCGAGCCGAGGACACGAGCATCCCGAGGTTGAGCGTGTTGGACTCGGCCAACTGGCCCGCGATGTTGACGTGGATGCCATCACCGTTGTCGTAGGCCAGGTTGATCGCGTTCGGGTTGAGCGGCTGCTCGATGACCTGGCTGAAGTCGATGACGCCGTCGCAGGTGCCGCTGCAGTTGTTCTGGTTCATCGTGAAGTTGTCGACGTCCCAGCGGAACTGGTTCATCTGGTCGTTGTAGATGGGTCGAGGCGTCGTGGCGACGACGTAGACCTTGAGACCGGCGGCGTGCAGCCGCTGGAACACCGGACCGTAGCTGTCCAGGATCTGCTTCGACGTGCAGTTGTCCTGCAGGTCGTTGGTGCCGTAGTAGAAGATCACGCCGGTCACGCCGTGCAGCGCGAGCACGTCGCGGGTCAGCCGAGGGCCGGCCTCCAGGCCCTTCACGCTGTCCGGCTCGTCCGGGCAGCCGACGGCGCTGGTGGTGCCACCGATGCCCTCGTTCGCGACGGCGAGCTGCTGGTTAGCGGGTAGTTCACTGACGATCCTGCGGGCCAGGTCGTCGGCCCAGCGCTGGTTGTTGCCCGTGATCGTGCAGCCGGGACCGCAGTTGGTACTGCCGGTGCCGTCCACGATCGAACTGCCGAACGCGACGATCGTGCCGAGCAGCCCGGGGTTGTGCACGTCGACCGCGCTGACGATGTAGGTCGACGTGACGGTCTGGGTGAATGCGGCGCCGGACACGTCGCCGACCTGGTTCCCTGCCCCCGGCGCGGTCAGATAGTTGTTGCGCAGCGCGGAGTTGTGCTGACCGGCCTGCTCGGTGTCCGGCACGAACAGGCTGACCGCCACATTGTCCTGCGGTCGGGACGTCAGCCGGACCGGGTCACTCCACGCCTGTCCACCGACCGGCACGGTGACCGACCTGCGACCGTTGTCGAACGTCACCCCACGACTGGTTCCCGCTACCTCGGCGGGTCCCTGACCTTGCGTGATGGCCACCGCCGCCGCGTCGACCGTGAGGGGCGTCGTGCCGAACTGGTTCTGGATCCGGATGCGCAGCTCGTCCCCGCCCTGGCTCAGGTGCGTGATCATGCGGACCGACTGGTCGTTGAGTGGGGTCGTCGCCAGTTGCTGCTGCGACTGGGCCCACGACGTGTGCCAGCCCGAGTTCGGTGCTGGTCCTGGGGATTTCGCTGAGGCGAACATCGGGGTCGTCACGACGGCGCCTGCTGCGACGATGACGGCGGCTGCGGCTACTAACACGGCTTTCCGGCGGTTTCCTGTCATGGTGTGTCCCATCTCCAGTACGGCCCGCGGGGACCCGTAGCGGCCCAGTGGTCTAGCCACTGGACCACTGGTCAGAGTCCCCACCTCGCAGTCGCCATGTCAAGGGGATCACAATTGACTCACTCGACGATTCCGGCGACGCAGGGGGCGACAGGCATGGTGGACGCATCACCGGACGAGCCCGGCAGGCCGGGACCGGCGCTGCGGCCCGTCGAGCGCTACCGCCTCTACGAACAGTTGGTCCGGCGCCTGCTCGACCACATCGAGGAGGCCGAGCTGGTCCCCGGCCAGCAACTACCGTCCGAACGGGAACTCGCCGCACGGCTGGGAGTGAGCCGGACATCGGTGCGACAGGCCCTGGTCGCCCTTGAGGTGCAGGGCATCGTCGGCAGGCGACACGGTGGCGGGACGTTCCTGGTCAGTTCGGATCGCCAGGACACGGTCGCGGTGCTGCGCAAACGGCGGCAGCGGCTGCCCGACGTGCTGGAGGCCCGCGAGGCGTTGGAGGTCAAGATCGCCGAACTGGCCGCGGTGCGCCGCACGGACGACGACCTGGCGGCCATCACGACCGCGCTGGACAACATGGCCGCCGACATCGAGGCGGGCGGCTACGGCGTGGCCGCCGACGCCCAGTTCCACGCGGCCGTGGCGGCGGCAGCGCACAACCAGCTGCTGGTGGACATCATGGCGCAGCTGTCCGACCGGATCACCGAGACCAGGATCGAGTCGTTGACCCAGCCAGGACGCCCGCACCGCTCGCTGGCCGGCCACCACCGCATCGCCGACGCCATCGCCGCCGGTGACGGCCGGAAGGCTGCCAGCGCGATGCGAGCACACGTCCGGCTGGTCGGCCGGGTCGTGCTCCTCAAGTAGTCAGGCGGCCGGCAGGTCGAACTCAAGGGTGAGCTGGTGACCCGGCAGGTCGGCTTGTTGGCCATGGCCACGGTGGCCGTCCAGGCACAGGCCACAGTCCACCCGGTCGGTGGTGGGTGTGTAGACCTTCCACCACGGTCGACCAGCTGCGAAGTAGCCAGCGTGGCAGTCCGGAGCGGGGATCTGGACGCCGCGCTCGTCGGGCAGGAACGTGCTGCGGTGCACGGTGCGGTTGCGGCCGATCCGCAGGTTGTAGTGATGGAACTGTTCGATGGCCCACTCCTCGCCGGGCAGCGGCTCCGGGTTGTCGCCGAACAGGGGAACAGTCACCGAGCCAGTATGCGCAGCATCGCCGACAAGGGCCTCGGCACGGCCGTCTACCTGCGGGTACGGTTGCCCGCGTGGACCAGCTTGTCGGCCGTGCGGACGAGTGCACGCGGCTCCGCGAGGTTGTCGACCGCGCCCGCGACGGCCGTGCGGGCCTGCTCGTCCTGCGCGGTGAGGCAGGCGCAGGCAAGACCACGTTGCTCAACCACGTCCAGGCCACCGCTGCCGGGTTCGACGTCGTGCGGTTCGACGGTGTCGAGACGGAGGCCGAGCTCGAGTTCGCCACGCTGCACCAACTGCAGGTGCCCGACATCCCCATGTTCCGCCAGAACACCGCGGCCTTCGTGCACGACCTGCCGGCCGACTCGCTGTCCGATGTCGACGGTGACAGCCGCCATGTGCGAGTGCAGGTGCTGACCAACGCCGGCGCTCTCGATCGGGACAAGCAACTCGCCGTCGTCCAGCAGCTGACCGACATCGTGGCCAAGGCGGCGGGTGACGAGTCGTTGGTGGAGCGGACCTGGGTGCTGCTCACCGAGGCACCCAACGGCGGCTGGGGCCTGAACGGGCACGCCAACACGAACGAGGAACTCGTGCTGGCCGCCCGTGCGCAACTCGCGGAGATCGCGAAGGGCTAGCCGTTCAGCTGGAACGGGGCGTTGCCAGCCCGGCCATCCGACGGAGCGCGTTGGCGTCGTCGGTACCTATTTCAGGCCTGCCAGGAACGTCGCGCCCAGCGTGACGGCGGGATGCGAGTCGTTGGCGCCGGCCAGGAAGACGACGAAGGCGAAGTCGCCGCGATAGCCGACGAACCAGCCGTTCGCCTCGTCGCCGTTGCCGAACTGCGCGGTGCCCGTCTTTCCGTAGACGGTGCCGGAATGGGCGAGGCCGGTTCCGGTGCCCTCGGTCACGACCTCACGCATCATCGGCCGCAACTCCGCCAGCACACTGGCCGACGGGGCGTCGTAACCCGTCAGGACGTGGGTGTCGATGTCCTGCCACAGCCGGGGCGTGACCGAGTGCCCTTCCGCCACGGTCGCCGCCATCAGCACCTCACCGAACGGGCTGACCTGCACGTTGCCCTGACCGATGCCGTCCTCGACCTGCTGGTCGGGATCAGCGGGCGGGACGACCTTGCCGGTCTGCGTCGCCAGGCCGGGAATGTCGAAGTCGGCGTTCAGGCCGTACCGGTCCGCCGCCGTGACCAGCCCGGTTGAGGGCAGTTGCGACGCCAGCTTCCCGAACGTGGTGTTGCACGAGCGAGCGAACGCCCGGTGCATCGTGGTCGTGCCGAGGTCGAAGCCCTCATTGGAGATCTTCCTGGTGCCGATCTGCTCGGTGAGCGGACAGGGCAACTCGGAATTCGGTGTCGCGATGCCGTTTTCCAGGGTGGCGGTCGCCGTCACGATCTTGAACGTCGAACCCGGTGCGTACAGCCCGCTGAACGGCGATTCGGTGACCTGGTCATTCTGCGCGACGGCCAGCAGACCGCCGGTGGACGGCTGGAGCGCCACGATCACGGCCGGGCCGCTGTGGCTGTCCACCGCCGCCTGCGCGGCCGACTGGTCCTCGGCGCTGAGCGTGGACCGCACCGGCTTCGCCTGGCCACCGGTCGAGCCGAACAGTGTCTCCAGGTTGCGGCCCGTGTTGTCCACGCGTTCGACGGCGAAGGCGGTCGCTGCGGCTGGCACTTGACTGACGAGCGCCGACCGCAGGACGGCGAACTGTGTATCGGCCAGTTTCGTGCCGCTCGGGCCCGCTGTGACGAGCGGTGTGCCGTCCCGGTCCACCACGGCGGGACGGTCCGGCACGGTGTTGTCCAGCGCCAGGCTCTGCCCTGCCTGGAGCTTCGGCTGCAGCACTGCGGGCGTCCAGTGCACCCGCCAGTTGTCACCGGTCTGGACCACGCCGAAGGTGCCGCTGTAGGACCAGACGTGCCCGGTGCCGAGCGTCCAGGTCGCTGTGTACGTGGCTGTCGCCGCCTTGCCGGCGGCCGGCGTGATGCTGCTCAGCTTGGTCTGGATCTCGGACGGCTTCAGGGTGTTCCAGGCGTCCTGTAGTGCGGCGGTCGACATGTTCAGGTCGTCGGTGAGCTCGCTGGCGTCGTTGATGTCGCCTGCCGCGAAGGCCTGCAGGTACTGCTGCGCGGCCGATGTCGGGGTGGGTGTCGATGGACCGGTCGGCGTGGCTGCCGTGGTCTCCGCGGCGGGTGCTGTCGCCGTGTTGGCCTTGCTGCCGGTGAGCGTCACCACCGCCACCACGACGATCGCGACCATGACCACGACGCCCCCGATCAGGAGGCCGCGCTTCCCTGCAGAACTCACCGTTTGCCCCCAAGGCCGGTGCGGCGGTCGCACACCGGTCCACAACATGGCATCGCTCTGACAGACCGTGTGTTACTGACCGAAAAGCGACCTTTCCGACGGAGCTATTGACCTGCTGGGTTGGTCATCACAACCATGCGGACCTCGCCGAAATAGGTACTGCCCGCGCCGTCCACCGCCCAGGCCTGCTCAGCGTCCGGCAGCGCCTCGGACAGGGTGACCTCGGTCGGGCCGTTCGGTTGCTTCAGCGCCGCCCGCAGCGCCGCGAGGTAGGACAGCACCGAGATCGGCGACCGGAAGTCGACGTAGAACGGCTTCACCTCGCTGGGCAGCTTCACGTAGACGCGGTCCGGGCAGCCGAGCGCACGCCGCCAGGTGTCCACCGCCCGGTACGAGTCGAACTCGGCCGCCGGCCTGGTGAACGGCTGGTCCGCGACGTCCACCCGCCACATCTCCCTGGCGATGACGAACCGGCCGACGGCCATCCTCGGCGTGTGCGCCGCGTCGGAAATGCCCTTCCAGGAGTCCAGGACGACGGCCGACAGGAAGTGCGAGAAGAACTCGTTGAAGGCCAACCGCCTGCCGTCCGGTAGTTCGGCGTAGACCGCGCCGTCGGCGACCCCGACCTCGATCGCGGTCATCGCCACGGTGCCGGCGGGCGCCCCTTCCACGTCGGCGAACGCGAAGGTCAGGTCACCCGGCATGGATAGCGCCGGCATCGTCCGCCCGGTGTTGCGTGGCCACGAGTCGGGGAACGCCGGCACGACGCACGGCCCGGTTCGGGACCGCAGGTACCGCGACAACGGGTAGCCGTCACCGAGGCTCCACTCGAAGACCGGCCCGATGATCGTCGGGACACTGATGTGGATCTCGCTGAGCACCACGTCGTAGTCGCCGGTCCGGACACCGTCGCGGGAGCGGGAGACGAGTTGCAGGTCCGGCGAGTGGATCGCCGCGCCCGGCCAGCCAGGACCAGGGGAGGGGAACAGCCGCGCGACGGCCTCGCGGAACTCGCCGGGATCGAAGGTCCAGCCGGACGCCGACGTGTGTAGTTCGTCGACCAGTTGCTGCCACCGCGTGTGGAACTCCGCGAGCACGCTGTCCATCGGCTTCGGCCTGGTACCGAAGAAGTTGCCCATCACGTCGAACCAGACGGTGTCCAGGCGCCTTGGCTCACCCGACCATTCCTGCCGGAAGTGGTCCTCGTACACGGTCGCCGTGCGCCAGGTCAGCCACTGCGCGATCGCCAGGATCCCGGGCAGCCCTTCGCTGATCCGCGCCAGGAAGTCGGCGCCGAGCTCGACATCCAGGTCACGCAGGCATTCCTCGTAGGCGATACCCCGGCCCGCGTACATCTTGCCGCTGCGCCGGGTGGCGTCGGCGCCGGACGACTCGTGGAACGCCTCGGCGAGGCCGGCCTGCGCCCGCACCACGTCGTCGGCGTCGCCGCTCGCGACCCGGAGTGCGTGCAGCGCGGCCAGGAACGGGGTCGTCCTGGCCAGCGCGCGATCCCTGACCTGGTCGTCGCCGATGGCGGCGATCCGGTCGTTCAGCACGGCGACGCAGTCCGGGCCGAGCGGCAGGTTCGCCCCGCGCACCACACATCGGCGTCGCTCCAGCGCGGTGACACAGTCGTCCACCACGTCGGGACCGATGCCGAGCCCGTCGGCCACCTCGGCCACGATCCGCGCTCGCGGCCGATTGCCGTCGCAGCACCGCAACACGGCCAGTTCCAACTCGGACAGCGGCTGCGGCTCGGCCCGCGGCTGGTACAGGTGACCATCGCGAACCGAGTGGTGGCTGCGCAGCCGCACCGGCAGCCAGCGGGCGGTCTCCGGGTCGTCGGCGAGGGCGGCGGCCAGCGTGCGGACCGCCCACGGCTCGGCGAACGTCCTGCGGCTGCCGACCAGCGCAGGCCCTGGCCGTTGCGTTAGGTGGCCCCGGTCGTCGGTCAGCCGCCCCCAACCCACCGGCCCGAAGAAGCCGATCGTCTCGGTCTTCCCGCAGTACCTGGCGAGGTAGCGCGCGATGCGGTACTCCCGCTTGCGCTGCTTGGCATCCCGGCCCGGCTCCTGCGCAGAGCGCTCGAACGACTCGACCATCGGCAGCGCGCCGGGATTCTGCCAGGCCAGTGCCTCCCGGAAGACGGCCGAGCCGACCATCCGCGCCATCGCCTTGGACGTCCGCAGCAGCTCCTCGGCGAACAACTCCGCGTCGTCGACCGGCGTAGCCCAGGACAGCTCGCTGAGCAGATCCGCCGGTAGCCCGGTGGTGCGCAGCGAAACAGGGGACAACACCGACCAGTCGCCGCCGGGCAGTGGCGTCATCGCGAATTCCATCGGCTGCTTCTCCTCGGCCGCTGTGGCTCAGCTGGTGTCGTCGGTCCGGACCGTGAACGTGCGGGCCGCCCGAACACACAGGTCGACCAGTTCGTCCTCGGTGTCGGCGCCGAGGACGAGGAACAGGTACCAGTCGGACGGCCCGGTGAGCCTGGCCCGGTCGCCGACCCTGCGGAGCCGATGCCACGTGAGCATTCCCGGGAAGGCGGCGAACTCTTCGTCGGTGGGCATGCCGGTGATGACCCCGGGACTGGTCGGCCGGATGCTGATCCCACCGACGTGCGGCCGGGCCGACACCAACGGCGGGACAGTGCCGGTCAATCCGGCCTCGGCGAGGAGCTCCCACGTGGAATGACCGTGGTAGGCGCCGATCATGTACTGGATCCAGCCGCCGCCTGCCCGTGTCGCGATCTCGGAGAAGACCAGTTCACCGTCCGGGCGTTGGAAAACCTCGAGATGGCTCAGGCCGTCCTCGATGCCCAGCGCCGGGTTGAACCGCGCGTGCATGTCCTTCAGGCCCTTGTACAGCTCAGCGTGCTCGTCGGGGGCCAGGATCACCGATCCGTCCAAAGCGTTGTCCAGCACGGTCATCCGGGGCTTGAGATAGCGGTGTACAACGAAGGTCAGCGGCTTGTCGCCGGACCAGATCGCGTCGACGCAGAACTCGTCCCCGGTCACGTACTCCTCGACGATGAGCTGACGCGACCGCTGCGAGATGTCGAACGTCAGGCCGTTGGCCGCCGCGCCGAGATCGGCGACGTCGTCCACCCGGACGGTGGTGGACGCACCGAAGCCCGCGACGGGTTTGACGATCAGCGGCGCGGTCAACTCGGCCGCGATCGCGGCGACACCGGCGTCGTCCGTGACGTCCGGCAGCGACCGGAACTCGGCAGTCAGCACACCGGCAGCGCGGACCAGATCCTTCATCAGCCGCTTGTCCCGGTGCGCCACGTGGTGCAGTGGGTCGTCGACCAGGCCGAGCAACAGGCGCAGATATCCGGCGCCGAACTGGCTCAGCTCGCTCTGGTTGAACACACGGCTGATCACCGAACGGGTCGCCAACAGGTCGACGGCCACGGCGGACAACTCGGGCAGCGAGTCGAAGCTGCCGATGCCGTAGACCGTGCGACACCGGTCCAGCAGGGCGTGGTCCTGCGCCACGTATCTGCGGTCGACGGTGTCCAGCACCAGGCAGACGTCGGCGTGCCGGTCCAGCAGGGCGGCCAGCAGTTCTGGCTGGTACTTGCAGACGACGACCGTGCCGTGTCGGTCAGCTTGCCTGGCGTTCATCGGTCACCTCCTCCGGCACCAACAGCTCCCGAACCCCCCGCCGATCGGCCTTGCCACCGGGCAGCAGCGGCAGGGTGGGCAGGACCAGCACGCGGTCGGGCAGGTCAGCGCCGAGCGGCGCGCGCAGCAGCCTGCGCAGTGCCCCGGCCGCGCCCGGGTCGGGACCCGCGACGGCCAGGACGATCTCGCTGCTCGACGTGAGCTGCACGCAGCAGGCCGCCCGCACGTCGGCCAGGTTCGCCGCCGCCTCCTCGATGCGCATGATGTCCACGAACGTGCCGCGGCGCTTGACCAGCGAGTCCAGCCTGCCCGCGACCACCAGGTCGCCCGCTGCGTCGTACAGGCCGCGGTCCTGGGTGTGGAACCGGGTCACGTCCTCCTTGCGGTGCAGCCGGTCCAGGTCGTCGGCCGAGCAGGTGTCCGGCAGGTAGCCCAGCGACCCGTGCGAGGTGGCGATGACCACCCGCCGGACGCCACCGTGCTGCCTCTGCGGACCGACAGGAACCAGGTCGATCTCGGTGCCCGGCAGCGGGCGGCCGACCGGCTGCAGGCCGAGGCCGCAGTCGATGGGCACCGGGTACCGGAACTTGGCGAGGGTCGTCTCGGCTGGTCCGTACAGGTTCAGCACGGCGCCGCGGGGAGCCGCCAGCCGCCAGCGTCGCACGTGCCGCCCGTACAGCGGTTCCCCGGCGAACAGCGTGCACCGCAACGACTCGACCGCCGGCGCAGCGGCGTCCAGCCATCTCGCGCTCAGGCTGGGCACGGCGTGCAGCACCTCGATGCCGCGCTCGGCCAGCCACGGCAGGACAGCGCCGGGCGCCACGCGGACGGCCTGGTCGGCGATGTGCAGTTCGCCGCCGGCACACAGCGGGAGCAGCAGATCGCGGTAGACCACGTCGAACGACGGCGAGGTCAGCATCGCCACCCGGGTGCCGGGCGCGAGCCCCAGTTCGGCGATCTCCCAGTCGATGAAGTGCGCGAGACCGGCGGCCTGCCCCACGATGCCCTTCGGCCTGCCCTGGGTGCCCGAGGAGAACACCACGTAGCCGGCCGCCGGGGGCAGCGTCCTCGGGTCGGCCTCGCCGGTCGGCTCGATCTCGCCGTCGGACCGGAGCACCGCGGCAGGCCGTGCCGTCGCCAGCACGGCATCGGTCCTGGCCCGCGGCTGGGCCCCGTCCAGCAACAGCGGGACCAGACCGGCGGCACGGGCGCCCAGGAAGGCGGCCGGCAGGTCGGCGCCATCGGCCAGTACCGCCACGAGCGTGCCCAGCGGCAGACCGAGGTCGTGGCAGCGCCGCCGCCACGCCGCCACCCGCTGCCACAGGCTCTGGTAGTCCAGGCGTTCGGTCGCTGTGACGACGGCCGTGCGCCGGGGATGCCGGGCGACGATCCGCCCGACGCGGTCGACGACCGGACACACGGCGGCACCCATGGTGCTAGTCGCCGCCCGCTGCGTCGATGCGCTGGACCAGCACGTCGGCCAGGGCGCCCAGCGACGGGGCGTCGAAGACGTCCTCCAGCGTGCAGTCCACGCCGAGCTCCTGGTCGAGCACGGCGGCCAGTTCCATCGCCGAGATCGAGTCGAAGCCTGCCGCGATCGGGTCGAGATCCGCGTCCACGTCCTGGCGGAAGGCCTGCCGGGCGGCGGTCAGCACCGCGGTCAGGACGCGCACCTTCAGGTCAGGGATTGCCGAGCCGTCCATGGTCCTACCGGCCCTTCCGGTTCTCGTGTGGTGCGGTGGTGATCAGGGACAGCAGGTTGACGAACTCGGAGATCCACAGCTCGACGGTGCTGGAGTCGACCAGGTCGGGGGCGTACTCGATGACCCCACGCAGCTCGCCGCTCGGGTGCCGCCACATCGTCCAGAAGTGCCAGCCGCCCCGGTCGCTCGGCTCCTCCTTGGGCAGGGCCATCAGGTCGACACCGTCAGCGAACTGGATCTCCTCGGTGCCGACGAGCGGCCTGCTGTAGTTGAAGACGAACGGCAGGTTCACCGGTACGTCGTTCGGCTGCGGCAACGTCGGGGTGTCCTGTTCCAGGATGCTGATCGGAATCAGGTGGCGGTAGGCCTCAAGACAGGTGCTGCGCGACCGGAGCAGCACGTCCTGGTAGGTCACGCAGTCGTCCAGCCGGACCCGGATCGGCACGAAGTCGGCGAAGAAACCCAAGGTGTTGTTGAAGGACCGATCGGTGCGGCCCGAGGTGTTGGTCATCATCGTGACCTCGGGCCAGCCGCGCAGCCGTTCACCCAGCAGCACACCTGCCGCGAGCAGGGCGTGCCAGCCGGAGCAGCGCAGCGAGCCCGCGTGCGCCTCGACAGCGGCGAAATCGTCCGCCTCCACCACGAAGCCCGCGCTCTGGTAAGGACTCCGCAGCACGCCGGTACCGTTGGGGCGGTCGGCGGGCATCGTGTAGACGGCAGCGCCGTCGAGCTTGTTCTTCCAGTACTCACGCGATGTCGTGGCGCGTTCACTGGTCAGCCATTCCTGCTGCCAGGTGCCGTATTCCCAGTACTGCCGAGGTTCCGCCAGTTCGTGCGCGGTGCCGGTGGTCCTGGCGCGGTACAGGGCTGCCAGGTCGCGCCGCAACAGGTTGCACGACCAGCCGTCGCCGACGCCGTGGTGCGTCAGGATGGTGAGGACGGCGTCGCCGTCGTCGAACCGGTACAGCGCGGCCCGCAGCAGCGGCAGCTGGTACATGTCCATCTTCTGCGTGTGCAGCGCGATGAGCAGTTCGTCGGCGATCTCGTCCCGGGACCTGCCCGGCTGCGGGGCCAGGTCGTGAACGGTGAACGGCACGGTCAACGGCGGCAGGACCATCTGGTACCCGGCCTCGCCGTCCGTCCCCGGGTTGACGAGCGTGCGCATCACGTGATGGCGCTCCACCAGGTCGTCCAGGGCGCCCCGCAGCGCGTCGGTGTCCACGTGTCCGGTGATCCGCATGGCGAAGGGCAGGACGAAGCCGGACGGATCCGGGTCCTCGCACACCGCCACCTGCTGGGAGGAGAGTGGATACCGAACGGGAATCCCGTCCGGCGCTGCCGGATCTGACATGTTCTCCTCCCTTCGTGCGGGTCAAGCCTGCGCACCAGCATGGCCATGCCAGTTCCGTTCGGCACCTTCCGGATTGCCGTCGGTGCCGCGGCTGGAAACGGGCATGCTGGGATAAGCCACTCGGGTGAGTCGGTGACAACATCGTGCGGTGGAGCAACGACCGTGAACGTCGCCGACGGCAGAAGGAAATCCCATGCCGAATTTGAATCCTGTTTCCTTTGCGAAGTCATTGCTCCCGACGGCGGGTGTGCAGCGGCGATACACACTGTCGTCGTTCGTCAACGCGGTGGGCACAGGCATGTTCATGCCGGTCTACGTGCTGTACTTCACCCGGGTGGTCGACCTGCCGCTGGCCCAGATCGGTCTCGCGTTCACGATCTCCGGGCTGCTGGGCATTCCGGTGTCCATTCCGGCAGGTGACCTCGCCGACCGGTGGGGGCCACGCAAAGTGGTGACGTTGGCCCTGTTCGGTCAGACCGTGCTGATGGCCGCCTATCTGTTGGTGCACAATTTCTGGTCACTGCTGGTCATCGACACGATCATGATGGTGTTCACCACCGCGTTCTTCTCCGCTGTCGGTGCATTGCTGCGGCGGGTCGGTGGCGACGACACGGTGACATTCCGATCGAAGATCCGCACCCTGGGCAATATCGGGATCTCCGTCGGCGCGCTTGCCGCCGGTGTCGGCATCACGATCGGTACGCCCACCGCGTTCCGGGTGTTGCTGCTGGCCAACGCGGCCAGCTTCCTGGTGGCGTGCATCGTGATCACCACACTGCCCCACTACCAGCCGCTGCCCAAGCCTGCGGAGACGACGAGCGACGGCGAGGAGAGCAGGCCGGTCTCGCGGTGGATCGCCCTGCGGGACAAGCCGTTCCTCGCCTACTCGCTGGTCGGCGGCTTCATGTCCATCCAGAATTTTATCCTGGAGATGATGTTCCCGCTGTGGATCGTGGTGTACACACTGGCCCCCGGCTGGACCGTGATCACAGCCTTCGTGATCAACACCGTGCTGGTCGCGCTGCTCCAGGTCCGGCTCGGTGACAAGGTACAGTCCATCGGGGACGGTGGCTCCGCGCTGCGCAAGGCAGGCATCGTCCTGATGTTGGGCTGCGTTGCGATGAGCCTCATGCGCGGCGTGCCGGCGTGGGGCGCCGTGGTGCTGCTGGTGATCGGCACCGTGCTGATCACCCTTGGCGAGATCTGGTACACGTCCGGCACCTTCGCCCTGGAGTTCGGCCTGCCGCCGGAGCACGCCCAGGGCCAGTACCAGGGTGTCGCCGGCACGGTGACCGGTGTGAGCACCGCCGTCGCCCCGACCCTGCTGCTGGGCGTCGCGCTGAGCCTCGGCCGGGTGGGCTGGCTCGGCCTGGCCGCTGTCCTGTTGCTGCTCGGCCTGGCCAGCCCGGCCATCTCGGCCTGGGGACAGCGCACCCGACCCAAGGCGCTGCAGGTGGTCGAGACCGAATTCGAGCCCGGCGAGCCGGACGCCGCCGCGGCGTAGCCGATTGGCACATTCGGAGAATTACGTCATCTGTATCGATGTCACACTCAATGCCTGACGGTGGGAGGGTCTGATGACAACGTCGATCGGCGGACCACCAGCCCCGCACAGGTTTCCCTCCGGCCGCGACCTGTCCTGGGACGTCGATGTCGCGATCGTCGGAGCCGGCATGTTCGGCGCTGCCGCCGGCAAGTATCTCAGCCGGGCGGGCGAGAACGTGCTGGTCATCGGGCCTGCCGAGCCGGATCCTGGCATGCCGATCGACCAGTTCTCCTTCGGCTCCCACTTCGACGAGGCACGGATCACCCGCAGGCTGGGCTGGGACCCGGTGTGGCAGGCCACCGACGCGCGGTCCCTGGACCGGTTCCGGGCCATCGAGGTGGAGTCCGGTGTGGACTTCTTCCGCGAGTGCGGTTCGCTGGTGTTGATGGCGAAGTCCATCGATCACCGCACCGAGGACATGATGCGGCAGTGCGACGACGACGCGATCCTGGTCGAGCGGCTGCCCGCCGACGCGCTGCGCCAGTCGTTGCCGATGCTGAATTTGCCAGCGTTGCCAGGTGGGGTAGAGGGACTGTGGGAGCGCAAGCAGGCCGGCTACATCAACCCCCGGCAACTGGTGAAGGCGCAGTTGGACCTCACCCGGGACGCCGGCGGCCAGGTGCTGCGTGCGGCGGTGCTCGCGGTGCGCAAGGAGTCGCCGAGCGGCCGGTGGCGACTGCTGGTGGACCAGGCGGGCCGGCGCTTCGAGGTCGGTGCCGAACGGGTCCTGATCACCGCGGGCGCCCTGACCAACCAGAACAACGTGCTCCCGGCAGGCCGTGAACTCGCCATGCATGTCTTCGCGGAGCCGAACCTGCTGTTCCAGGTCGCCGACGAGCAACTCGCCCTGTTCGAGGAACTGCCCCCGGTCGTCACGATCGACCCGGACGACACCGGCAACGCCAACAAGTCGATCTACCTGCTGCCGCCGATCCGCTATCCGGACGGCAACTCCTACATCCGGATCGGGCCGGGCATGCAGCCCATCGTGCAGGAGTTCACCGACACCCAGGAGATGGTGTCCTGGTGCACCCGGCAGCGGATCACCGAGCGGCAGGCAGGCTTCCTCGGTGCGATGGTGCGGCTGCTGCTGCCGGAACTGCGGCCGGTGGACGTGCACGAAGCCTGCTGCCTGATCGACAAGACGCCGTCGCGCTACCCCTACATCGGGCACCTGGACGACGACGAGACGTTCACCGTGGCGGTCGGCGGCAACGGTCACGGCGCCAGGGGATCGGACGAGATCGGCCGGCTCGCGTCGACCGTGGTGCTCGGGCAGCCGTGGCAGTGGCCCCTGCCGCAGGAGATCTTCCGGCCGCTCCTGGTCGGTGACGAGGCGTCGGTCGGCGGGTCGAGCTTCCACAAACCACCGTTCGGACTCTGCTGACGAGGAGGTCCACAGGTATGGCTGGCGACAAGATGCCCATCGACGCCGACTTACTCGACCGGTACAACCGCGACGGTTTCGTGCTGCTGCCGCCGGACTACCTGTCCGGCGACGTGCTCGGCATCGTGTCCGCCGCGCTGCCCGAGTTGCTGGGCGAGTCCGGGCCGCAGGTGGTCCTCGAACGGGACGGCGTGACCGTGCGGTCCGTCTACGGCGTGCACCAGAGCTGCTCGGACATCCAGGATGTCGCCCGGCACCCTGCCGTGCTCGGCCCGGTGCGGCAGTTGGTCGGCGACGACGTGTACGTCCACCAGTCCAAGGTGAACATCAAGGCGGCGCTCGCCGGGGACCGGTGGGAGTGGCACCAGGACTACATCTACTGGCTGGAGAACGACGGGATCGCGAAGCCGGACCTGATCAACGTGGCCGTCTTCCTCGACGAGGTGACCGAGTTCAACGGCCCGCTCACGTTCATCCCGGGCTCGCACCACAGGGGCGTGCTGTCGGCCGCGTTCGCCGACGGTATGCCGGTCGGCTACGAGGACGCGCCGGAGTGGGTGGCCACCCTGACCGCCGACGAGAAGTATCAGGTCGGCGCGGACGTCATCGAGGAACTGGCCAGGTCCAACGGCATGGTGAGCCCGAAGGGCCCGGCCGGATCGGTGCTGTTCTTCCACCCGAACCTGTTGCACGCGTCGTCGCCGAACATGTCGCCGATCCGGCGCGGCATGCTGATCCTCGTCTACAACTCCGTGCACAACACGTCGGTCGGGAACACACCCCCGCGGCCTGCCTTCCTGGCCGATCCGGACACCGATGCGTTGACGCAGGCGGAACGGTGGGGTCCCCGTGCGGCCGAGCCCGATGCCGGCCCGATCGAGGTGGTCGTGCCCAACGAGGTCGAGTACCTGTTCCGGGACAGCACGCTGCGGCTCAGCGCCGCCGACCAGGAACTGCTGGTCGAGTTCAACGGCAGGTACGAGTCGGACCACCTGGTGTTCTGGGGCTCCGGACCCAGGGTGCTGCTGCTGCCCGTCGGGCTCGACCCGCTGTGGTTCGCCGACGTCCACCGGGCGCTCGGCGTGGCGGAGCCCGCTGTCGTGTCGCCGGTACCGCGGTCCGGCCTGATGCTGGACGACCTGTTCCACGACGGAGCCGCACAGGCTCGGCTGCGTTCCCTGCTCGCTGACCACGGCACCGTCCGGCTGGTCGGCCACGGCGCGACCAAGGACCTGTACCGGCTGGCCCAGGTGATCCGGAGCTGGGGGCACGAGGTCGAGGTCGAGGGCACCGGCGAGCAGGACTACTGGTCCAGCCTCTACCTGGACAACAAGGTGAGCGTGCTGGACCTGGCCAAGCAGGTGCCGTCGGTCAACGTGGCCCCGGTACTCACCGTGAACACCCCGGAGGAACTGCACGGCGCGGTCGACGCGATGCTCGCCCTGCACGGCAAGGTGATCGTCCGCAGCATGCTCGGCTACGCGGGGCTCGGCGCCGGCGTCACCACGGCCGACCCGGAACGGCTCGCGGCGCTGTATGACGCCATCGCAGGCGACTCCTTCTTCAGCTACCCGCTGATGGTCCAGAAGTTCGTCGAGCCACCGGAGGGCGTCGGGTGCCCGGCGGCTGACGTGTTCGTGGACGAGCACGGAGCGACCGAGATCGTGCCGTGCTCCATCGATGTCTCCGGTGGCCACAGCTTCGAGTACGTCAACGTGGGCCCGGACGCGCTGCCACCGGTGTGGGAGCAGCGGCTGGCCGGGGTGAGCCGTGATGTCGCGGTGGCGGCCAGCCGGTTGGGCTACCGAGGTTGGCTCAGCGTCGACTGCGTCGCCGGGGCCGACGACGTGTTGTACGTGACGGAGATCAACGCACGGCGGTCCGGCTCGTTGCATGCCGTCGGCCTGCTGAAGCTGTGGGGCGCCGGGCTGACCATCTCCGCGCACTTCACCGTCGGAGTACCGAAAGGACTGTCCTATCAGGATGATGTCCGGCCGGTGTTCGAGAACTTGTGGGCGTCCGGTGTGCGGGCCTGTCCGACCACCATCCGAGGGCTGGGCTGGGGCGAGCCGGTGCTCGCGGTCGTCGCGGCGGCACCCAGTGCGGCCGAGGCCGAGCAGATCGTCGAGGGCATCCGGAAAGCACTCAATTCGTGACCGGGGGGTGGCCAGATGACCGCGACACCTGCCGGCTTCGTTGTCGATGACCTGTTCGCCGGCCTCGCCGATCCGGTGCTGACGTCGATGACGTTGCTGAACGAGATCGTCGGGCGCTACCCGGCTGCCGTGTCGTTCGCGGCCGGCCGGCCGTTCGAGGGGTTCTACGAGGTAGCGGCGGCGCATCGGTATCTGGACCGCTTCTGCGACCACCTGCGCGACGACCTCGGTTGGTCCGAGGAGCAGGTGTGCCGAACCCTGTTCCAGTACCACAGGACGAAGGGCACGATCCACGAGTTGGTCGTCCGGCAGTTGGCGCAGGACGAGGGCCTGACCGTGGACCCGGAGGCCGTGGTCGTCACGACCGGGTGCCAGGAGGCGATGGTCCTGGTGCTGCGGGCGCTGCGGGCCGGGCCGAAGGACGTCATCTTCACGTCGGTGCCCACGTACGTCGGTTTCCTCGGCGCGGCCCGGCTGGTCGACGTGCTGTTGCGTCCGGTGCCCGAGCGTGGGAACAGCATGGATCTGGACGCGCTGAGCAGGGGCATCCGCAAGGCTCGCGCGGAGGGGTTGCGGCCGCGCGCGTGCTATGTGGTGCCCGATTTCGCGAATCCGAGCGGTGCCACGATGTCGGCGCACGCCCGGCGGGAGTTGGTCGAACTGGCCGAGCGCGAGGACATCCTGCTACTGGAGGACAACCCGTACGCCATCCTGGCTTCGCAGGAGACCCGGATACCGACGCTGAAGTCCATCGATCCCGGTGGTCGGGTGGTGTACTTCGGCACGTTCGCCAAGTCGGTGTTCGCGGGTGCCAGGGTCGGCTACGTGGTCGCCGACCAGCGGACCAGCCAGGGTGGGCTGTTCGCCGACGAGCTCGCGAAGATCAAGAGCATGCTCACGCTGAACACGTCGTCGGTGGCGCAGGCGGTCATCGGTGGGTTCCTGTTGGAACACGGCTGCAGCCTGCGGCGGGCGGTGTACCGGGAGTCGGAGATCTACCGGCGCAACCTGGGGGTGCTGCTCGCTGCTTTGAATCGGCATTTCCCTCGATCCGGGCCGTTGGCCGATGTGAGCTGGAATGTGCCGGCGGGCGGCATGTTCCTGGTGTTGACCCTGCCGTTCGACGCCGACGAAGCACTGTTGGAACGGTCGGCGGCGGAGTTCGGTGTGTTGTGGACGCCGATGTACCACTTCTATGGCGGTAACGGCGGTGCCCGGCAACTGCGGCTGTCCTTCAGCGTGGTCATGGCCGACGAGGTCGACACCGGTATCGAGCGGCTGGCCGCGTTGGTGACCGACGAATTGCGGCGGAGTTGTCTGGCTGCCGCATGAGAGCACGGTGGAAGATGCGGCGGCGCGCCGGCTCTGGCTAACGTTGACCGCCGGACCTACACCCCTTGACCCAGGAGACCTCCCAATGGCTTTGCCAGAGATCGTCAGTCACGAAGAATGGCTGGCCGCGCGAAAGAAGCTGCTGGCCGACGAGAAGGAGATCACCCGGCGCATCGACGTACTCAACGCTGATCGGCGTCGGCTGCCCATGGTGAAGGTCGAGAAGCCGTACCGGTTCCTGGGGGCCGATGGCGAGATCGGGCTAGCGGACATGTTCACCAGCCGGCAGCTCATCGTCCAGCACGTCATGTTCCACCCCGAATGGGAGAACGCGTGCGACAGTTGTACGTCGTCGGTGGACGAGTTGCCGGACGGGACCATCGCGCACCTGGCTGAGCGGGAGACGACGTTCGTGCTGGTGTCCAGGACGCCCTACGAGAAGATCGCGGCGTATCGGGACCGGAAGGGTTGGACGCTGCCGTGGTACTCGTCGTTGGGCAGCGACTTCAACTACGACTTCGACGTCACGATGGATCCCGCTGTGAAGGCGCCGGTGTACAACTACCGGCCGCTACCGTGGGATGTCGAGCCGGGCGCGCCCCAGGAGCAGCCGGGGATCAGCTGCTTCCTGCGCGACGGGGACGACATCTTCCACACCTACTCGACCTACGCTCGCGGCAGCGACCACCTCGGCGGTGGGTACACATTCCTGGACTTGACGGCACTCGGCCGCCAGGAGGAGTGGGAAGAGCCGAAAGGCAGGGTCGAGTTCGCGAAGCCGGCCCAGCCCAACTTCAAGTAGCGAACTCGGGCGGTCGGCGGTCAACTCGCCCGCCGGGGTAGTCGGTTCGCCCACGGGGGTGGTCGGTTCGCCCGCCAGGGTGGTCGATTCGCGGCTCAGCGGTCGACTCGCCGTGCGCGGCGGCCCGTTCGTGCACGGGGGTGGTCGACTCGCACACCGCAGGTGTCGATTCGCCTGCCGGGAGGTCGATTTCGTGCGGTTGGGCGGTCGACTCGCCTCAGGCGGCAGCCGGTTCGCCCGTTGGAGTGGTCGACTCGCGCGCGGCAGCAGGCGACTCGTCCGCGCTGGCAGTCGATTCGCGCACCGGGGCAGGCGACTCGCCCCCTGTAGCAGTCGATTCGCGCACCGCTACAGGCGACTCGTCCCCTCTGTGGCAGTCGGCTCGCGTGCTGCGGCGGTCGATTCGACCGCCGGGGTGGTCGGCTCGCGTTCCCGCGTGGTCGACTCGCCCCTTGCGGCAGCCGACTCGCCCGCCAGAGAGGGCGAGTCGTCCCTCGCAGGAGCTCGCCCATTCTGCGGCCGACTCGTCGCACGCAGCGGCCGATTCGCCTACCCCGGCAGCCGATTCGCCCACGCCGGCGGTCGACTCGCCCACCCCTGCGGTCGATTCGCCCATTCCTGCGGTCGATTCGCCCATTCCTGCGGTCGTTTCGCCCACGCCGGCGGTCGACTCGTCTGCTCCTGCGGTCGGGTCGCCCATGTCGGCGGTCGGGCGATGTTCATGCGGCTCGCGTATCCCAATCAGCCGCGCTCGCCGGCTGCACGCCGGCGATCAGGTCGGCCGCTCTTTCGGCGATTGCCATGATCGGCGCGTTGATGTTGCCTCGGGGCAGCGTCGGCATCACCGACGCGTCCACCACCCGCAGTCCGTCGACGCCCAGCACTCGAAGGTCACTGTCCACCACGCTGCCGATCGCGCACGTCCCCACCGGGTGGAACAGCGACTCCGTCTTCGCCCGGATGAACGCCCGCAAATCCCCATCCGAAGCCGACTCCGGGACACTGACCGCCCGCGTCGTGTACTGCCGCAGCGGTGACTGCCCAGTGATCTCCAGCGCCACCCGCAGGCCGGCGACCATCGTGTCCAGATCGTCAGGCTCCGCATAGTACAAATGCCGGATCCGCGGTTTCGCCGATGGATCCGCCGAAAACAGAGACACCGCACCCCGGCTGGTCGGCCTCAACACCGTCGGCCCGAAGCTGTACCCGTGCTCCGTCAGCTCGGCCAACGCCCCCTCCATGAACATCAGCGGTAGCGCATGGAACTGAACGTCCGGCGCCGGCAACCCGCCGACCGTGCGCACGAACCCACCCGCCTCCGGCGCATTGGACGTGAGCGGCCCCCGCCCCTCGTCGGCCAACAGTCGCGCGTTCTCCGGCGTCGCGGCGGCCAACAAGCTGATCGGCTCGTCGTGCGCGTACACCAAGTACACCGACGGGTGGTCCTGCAGATTGCGACCCACGAAGGGATGGTCGAGCACCACTGGAATCCCCAGCGCGGCCAAGTCGGAAGCCGGTCCGATGCCGGACAGCATCAGCAACTGCGGCGAGTTGTACGCCCCCGCCGCCAACACCACCTCACGCTCGGCATGGATGTCGAGAACCGTGTCCAGCTGCCGGCAGCGCACCCCCACCGCCGTCTCATCACGCAGCAGGATCTTCTCCGCCTGCCATGACGTGCGCACCGTGAGATTGGAACGCCGCAACGGATGCAGATACGCAGCAGCCGAACTGCACCGGAGCCCGTCCCGCTGGGTCACCTGGTAGTAGCCGAACCCGTCCTGCGCGACACCGTTGAAATCGTCGTTGGCCGAGTAACCCGCCTGCACGGCAGCGAGAACAGTGCTGGTGCACATCGGATTGCGCGACCGGTTGTCCGCCACCGACAACGGCCCGCCCACCCCGTGATAGGCCGACGCGCCACGCTCGTTGTCCTCACCGCGCAGAAAATAGGGCAGCAGATCGGCGTACGTCCAACCCGGCCCCCACTCGTCGAAGTCCAGCCGGTTGCCCCGGATGTACACCTGGCCGTTCAACGAACTGCACCCGCCGAGCATCCGTCCCCGTGGCAGGTACAGCCTGCGACCACCGCAGTGCGGCTCGTCGTGCGTGTCGTAGTCCCAGTCGTACCGCGTCCGGCGCAACGCCCCACCGGCGACCGGGATCCGCACCTCGTCGATGTCGTCGGACGGCCCTGCCTCGATCAGGCAGACGGTGACATCGGGATCAGCGGAGAGCCGGGCGGCGAGCACACAGCCCGCCGACCCGGCTCCGACGATCACGTAGTCATAGCTCATGCCCTGTCGGCCAGTTCACCGTCCGCACCGAGTCGGGTCAGCACCTCGTGCAGCGAATCGGCCGCGCGCACGATGTGCTCCTGCTCGACCACCAGCGGCGGAGCGAACACCAGGGTCGGGCCGTAGTCCCGGACGATCACCCGGTGCCTGCGACGCATCTCCGTGGCGACCTGCTGCGCCATCAGCGGGACCTTGGACTCCTTGTCCGCCACCAGTTCCACACCGACGGTCGCACCGACCACACGGACGTCGCCGACCCTCGGCAACCCGGCGACCGGAGCCAGCGCCTCGGTGAACCAGTCGGCGATGGCGGGCACGCGGCGGAGCAGGCCGTCCCGCTCCATGACGTCCAGGTTCGCCAGGGCGATCGCGGCGGCCACGGGGTGCCCGGAGAACGTGTGGCCGTGGAAGAAGTAGGTGTCGTCCCCGGCCACCACACCGGCGATCTCCGGGCTGAACAGCACGGCGCCGAACGCGGCGTACCCGCTGGTCAGGCCCTTCGCGGTGACGATGATGTCGGCGCGCATGCCACGTTGTGCCGAGTCGAACCAGAACCCGGTACGGCCGTAGCTGGTGACCACCTCGTCGGCGATCAGCAGGATACCGTTGCGGGACAACACTTCCCGCACCCGAGGCCAGTAGTCGGCAGGCGGGGCGAGCACTCCGCCGCCACCCATCACCGGCTCACCGATCATCGCGGCGATGTTGCCGGCGCCGAGCCGGTCGATCGTCTCCTCGAGCTCGTTGATGAGGAAGTCGGTCGGGTCGACGTCGCCGTACAGCTCAGCGGCACGGTAGGGGTAGGGCTGGGTGAGCCGCTCGACGTTGCCGAAACCCGGGCCGATGCCGACGTGGATGCCGGGGAACCCGGTGATCGCACCGCTGCCGTAGGTGCAGCCGTGGTAGGCGAAGTGCCGGCCGAGGAACACCACTCGGTCCGAATCGCCCCGCAGATGGTGGTAGAGCCGGGCGGCCTTCATCGCCGTCTCCACGCCCTCCGAACCGCCATTGGTGAAGAACACCTTCGACACCTCGGCCGGCGCGATGCCGATGATGCGCTGAGCCAGTTCGATGGCGCGGTCGTTGGAGTAGACGTCGAAGCTGGTGAAGTACTCCAGCGTGCCGACCTGCTCAGCCGCGGCGGCGACGAGTTCCGGGCGACTGTGACCGACCTGCGCCACCCAGTTGCCACCACCCATCACGTCCAGCAGTTCGTTGCCCTCCGCGTCCCACACGGACACGCCGGACCCCCGTACGATGGTGCACCGCTCGGTGCGTGACCCGTCCTGGTGCGGGTGGATCAACAGTTCCTTGTCCAGCTTGGCGAACTGCGCGGCGGCGCTCGCACTGTTCTGGGATTGGCTCATTGCCCCACTCCTCATCAGATCTCGGTTTGCACCTGCCGGGCGAACGCCCGCACATCGGCGACGAACAGGTCCGGCCGTTCCAGGGCCGGGAAGTGGCCGCCGTGCTCGTACTCGGTCCAGCACGCGATCGGCAGTTCGCGCTCGGCCAGCGTGCGCACCGCGGGAAACACGTCGTCGCCGAACATCGCGACACCGATCGGCACCGACACCGGTGCCGGGCGGGCGCCGACCAGCATGTCGCGCAGCCCTGCGGCGTCCTCGTAGTAGATCGCGGCCGACGTGCCCGCCGTCCCGGTGAACCAGTAGATCGACACCGCCGTGAGCAGGTCGTCCCGGCTGATGGCGTCCTCGGGGACCTTGTCGGCGCAGGTCCATTCCTTGTACTTCTCGATGATCCAGGCGAGTTGGCCGACCGGTGAGTCGGTCAGGCCGTACGCCACGGTCTGCGGCCGGGTCGCCTGCAGCTTCATGTAGCCGGACAGTTCCTCGTTGAAATGGCTGAGCCGCTCCAGCTTGGCCAGGTCGGCCGGGGTGAGCGAGGCCATCTCGTCGGGGTCGCCGCTGGGGAAGGTGAGCAGCGTGGTCACGTGCAGACCGATGACGTTCTCCGGGTGGTTCCTGGCCAGTTCCAGGGACAGCACGGCCCCGGTGTCCGTGCCGTGCGCCAGGTAGCGGTCGTAGCCGAGCAGGCGCATCAACTCCGCCCACGTCTCCGCGATCCGGGGGCCGGTCCAGCCGGCACCGGCAGGGCCGGAGAAGCCGTAGCCGGGCAGCGACGGGATGACCAGGTGGAACGCGTCCTCGGCGCTGCCGCCGTGCGCCACCGGGTCGGTGAGCGGGCCGATCACGTTCAGGAACTCGGCGACCGAACCGGGCCAGCCATGCGAGACGAGCAGCGGCGTCGCCGTCGGCTCGGCCGAGCGGATGTGCAGGAAGTGGATGTTCTGCCCGTCGATCTCGGTGACGAACTGCGGGTACGCGTTGAGCCGCGCCTCGGCGGCCCGCCAGTCGAAGCCGTCCCGCCAGTACGCGGCCAGCTCCCGCAGGTAGCCGACCGGCACACCACGCTCCCAGCCGTCGTCCGCGAGCGGGACCGGCCAGCGGGTGTCGGCCAGCCTGCGGCGCAGGTCCTCGATGTCGGAATCGGGGATGTTGATCCGGTAAGGACGCATCGCTGATGTCTCTTCCGCCGTCGTGCCAGTGGATGGTGGTGATCGGTCAGTCGGCGCCGTTGTCCCGCCGCGCACCGCGCAGCACCTTGGCCACGAACCCTGGCTTGAACATCCCGGCAGGGGAGTCGACCAGGCCCGCGATGCGCATGAACGTGTGGGTGATCGAGGAGTCGTGCACCGCTGCGGCCTGCAGCTTGGCCATGAAGGCGTTCCCCATCTTGACCACGGCAGGCCGCTTGCCGGGCACCTGCGGGAAGGCGAAGTCACCGCTGGTCGCCGTCATCCACGGGAAGTCGATGATCTTCGCGGCTGCCTTCAGGTACCGCTTCGGTTGCGGGTCGCCGTACCGGCGCAGTTCGTCGCGCAGCGCCATCGCCTCCAGGGCGGTCACGCTGATGCCCTGCCCGTACACCGGGTCGAAGCTGCAGATCGCGTCACCGAGCACGACCAGCCCGTCCGGGAACCGGTCCAGCTTCTCGTAGCGACGACGAACGCTGGCCGGGAAGTTGAACGTCACCGGGTCGGTGATCGGCTCGGCGTCGACGATGGCCTCGTAGACGTGCGCGAGCGGCAGCGACTTGGCGAACAGCAGGAAGCCCTCGTGATCGGTCGGCGGGTGGTCGCCGAACATCCCGACCAGCGACACGATGCACTCGCCGTCGGCGACCTTGCCGAAGAACGTGCCACGGGGGTGGTCCGGCGACACGATCACGTTGAACGACTGCACGTCGCCGAACATCGCAGGCGTCGTCCTGTACAGCCTGCTGGTGTAGGCAAGGCCGATCGCCATCTTGTCCTCGACCGGCCGGTCGTAACCCAACTCGGACAGCAGCGCCGGGAGCCGGGAGCCTCGGCCACCAGCATCGACCACGAGGTCGGCGGACAGGTCGTACTCGACGTCATCGGGCCCGCGCAACCGCACGCCGGTGATCCGGCCGTCGGTCGCCGAGAGCAGGCGGACCAGGTGCGTCTGCTCGCGGTACTCCACGTTCGGTAGCACGGCCACCCTGGAGCGCAGGTAGTCCTCCAGGATCGGGCGCTTCACCGTGATGGACGTGAGCCCGGTGTGCGCGGGCGCGGCCAGGCGGCCGTTGAAGTACCAGTGCATCTCGCCGAGATCGCCCATCGGCACACCCCGGTCGACCAGGTCGGGGAGCAGACCGGGGAACAGCTCGGACAGGATCTGCTGCCCCTTGGCCAGCAGCGCGTGGGCGTGTGCGGTGTGCGGTGCGCCTTTTCGTGGCTCCTGCACGCCGAGCACCGTGTCGCGGTCCACCACGACGACGTCGCGGTAGCTCTCCTGCAGAACACGCGCGGCCAGGGTGCCGGCCATGCTGCCGCCGATGACGACAGCACGCTCGCCGACCAGTCCCGGCGTCGGCGCGTTCTTGACCACCCGCTTGCTGGTCCGCGCGGCCTTGAGCAGCAGGCCGGGCTTCATCAGCGCTGTCGGCGGATCGACCAGGCCTGCGACCCGGAAGAACGCCGTGGTGAAGTCCGGGTCCTCGGCAGCGGCGGTGTGGATCTTGCCGATCAGCGTGCCGCCGATCTTGTCCTTCCTGGTCAGCGCACGGCCTTCCACACCGGGGAAGGCCAGGTCGCCACCGACACCGATCTCCCACGGGACGGCGATGATCGGCGCGATCTCCTGGAAGAACCGCAACGGATTCGGCTCGCCAGCCCTGAGGTGCTCATCGAGCGCGACCGCCTCCTGCGCGGCGACCGTCATGCCCTGCCCGTACACCGGGTCGAAGGTGCACACCCCGTCACCGACGACGATCAGCCCGTCCGGGAATCGGCTCAGCTTGTCGAACCGGTGGTACACGCTGGCGGGGATCTTGAAGCCGGTGATGTCACCGAGCGGTTCGGCATCGCGCACCGCGGCGTGGATCTCCGGTGCCGCAAGGTGTTTCGCGTAATCGAGGAAGCCCTCGTGGTCGCGCGGCGGGTGGTTGCCACCGATGCCGGTCAGCGACAGCAGCGCGATGTCGTCGGGGAACCGGCCGAAGAAGCCACCGTGCGGGTTGACCGGCGACGCGACCGAGTTGATCGAGATGTCGCTGCCCCACGGATCGCTGCGCAGCCGGAAGAACCGGGACACGTACCCCAGGTCGATCTTCAGCAGGTCCTGGGCCGGGCGTTCGTAGCCGATGCCCTCCAGCCACGCCGGCGTGCGGCTGCCGCGACCGGTGGCGTCGACCACGAGAGCGGCGTTGATGATCTCGGTCCGGTCGGACTGACCGGTCACCCGCACACCGGTGATCCGACCGCCGTTCTCGGTGGCCACCAACCCCTGGATCACGGTCTGCTCAAGGAACCTGACGTTGGGCAGCGCCGCGACCCGCGCCCGCACGTGCGACTCCAGCTCCGGCCTGCTGGCGGCGACGCTGAGCAGGCCGGACTGCGCCTGGGCCAGCCTGCGTCCGTTGAAGTACCAGCGGATGTCCCCGGTCAGATCGCCGATCAGCACACCGGAGTGGGACAGCTGCGCCTGAAAACCGGGGAACAGCTGCTCCAGGATCTGCTGTCCCTTGGCCAGCAGGCCGTGTGCGTGGTGGCCCTGCGGAACGCCACGCCGAGCGTCCCGCACGCCGAGCACGCGGTCCCGGTCGACCAGCACCACCTCGGGATAGTGGTCGGCCAGCACACGCGCTGCCAACAAGCCTGCCATTCCGGCACCGAGCACGACAGCGCGATCTTTCTGGTCTTCGCTCACGACTAGTCCTTCGTGTCGACCGGGGCCTCCCAGAGCGGGCATGCTGCTCAGTCGATCGTGCGCGATTTCCAGTTGTACTGGCACCTCGTGCTGTGCGCAATCACCGACTGCGGGATCGGTCTACGAGTTGTCCGGTGTCCAGCGGGGCTTGCCGAACAATCCCTGGCCGGGCAACCTTGGTTCTCCAGCGTTGGGGGGCACGGCAGTGGGCAGACCTGAACGTCCGTTGGTGCCAGGTGATGATGGGCTCGCCATGTTCGCAGGGGAGCTACGCGCGTTACGTGAGCAGGCTGGACGGCCTGCCTACCGCGAATTGGCCAGCAGGGCGCACTATTCGGTCAGTACATTGTCCGATGCCGCCAGCGGCCGAGTCCTGCCGAGTCTGCCTGTCACGCTCGCCTATGTCCGCGGGTGTGGTGGTGACGTGGTCGAATGGGAACGGCGATGGCATGCATTGGCGGCCGATCGTGCTACATCTCGGCAGACGTCCGATCGGCCCGAACCGGATTGTTCGACCCCGGCTCCTTATGTCGGAATGGCCCCGTTCGAGACGGCAGACGCGAATCGATTCTTCGGGCGGAGCACCATCAGTGACACGCTGATCACGCGGGTACGGGAACAGCGATTCGTC
>DASXYT010000092.1:0-21354 GCA_036502345.1 Pseudonocardiaceae bacterium
CAAGTACGCCGCAGCAATCCAGCAGGCCGTCAGAGATGAACTGGCGAGCCAGCAACACGACGCCCGGCGCGACCTCCAGCGCGCCACCAAGCGCCGGACTCAGGCGGAAGCCGAACGACAGAAGCTCCTGCACGCCCACTATGCCGGCGCCGTCCCCCAAGATCTCCTCGCCTCGGAGATGCAGCGGCTTACCCGCCAACTCAAGGAAGCCGACCTGGCCATCACCGCAGCCAAGACCGCGAACCAGCACGTCGAAGCCACCCTCAATGCCGCACTCATGGCCGCCACCAACTGCCAGGCCGCCTACGCTCAGGCAGCCAGCCACATCCGGCGACAAATCAATCAAGGGTTCTTCGAGAAGCTGTTCATCGGTGAAGACGGCAGTGTCGAGCGTGCTGTGTTCACCGAGCCGTTCCAAGCCCTGCTTGACGCCCGGCAGACGATCACCGACGCCGGAACGGAGGCCGCTACGGCGGACAGAGGAACGGCCCAGACGCACGGTGGCGGACGCGACGAGCACCACGCACCAGAAGACCACACACGGCCTGATCTGGTGTTCCAGACGATACACGGCGACAATCCGGTGCTAACACAAAGCGACCATCCGGACACGACATGTGATCGTGTTCAGATGGTCGCTGGTGTGAATGAGACCTGTCTGGTGGAGCTGAGGGGAATCGAACCCCTGACCTTCTCGATGCGAACGAGACGCGCTACCAACTGCGCTACAGCCCCTTGGAGTGCAGCGGAAGCATAGCAGTCGCCCGCTGTGCTTCCGTGCACCCCCCGATCAGTTACTCGCCCACTGCTCGCCGGTACGGCAGCGCGCCGGGCTCGTCCAGTTCGGCGAACACAGGGTCCTCGTCGTCGGTGTCCACCACGACGGTGCCCGGGTGGACGTGCCTGGTCATCGGCCGCCTCGGGGCCAGCACGGACTGCTGCGGCTCCTCGGCGTCGGTCTCGTCGTACTCGTCAGCAGGGCCGTGTGCGTCGTGCTCCTGGTGCACCACCGGAGCGGGCACCCGCCGCTGCTGGCTGCCGAGCCTCGCGGTGCGGCGTTCGCGGATCTCCTCTTCGATCCGGACCTGCCGACGCAGGTACCCGAGGTAGCCGACGAGCCCGATGTCGATGGCGGCGTGCAGCCACCACAGCAGCGGCGACATGGTGATCGCGAGCAGACCGCTGACGAGCGCGGACAACAGCATGAGAACGACGATGCGCTGGCGGAACGTGTACCTGGCGCGCGCTATCGCAGCGGCGGCGTCGGCGTCGAACCCACCCCTGCCCGGCCGATAAGGCCTGGACCGGTCCTGCTGGCGCCCGTCGTACTCGTCGTACTCGGCTTCGACCTCGTAGTCCTCTTCGAACTCGGACTCGAACTCGTCCCCATCGAGTTCTTCCAGCTCATCGAGGTCCTCTTCGTCGAATTCGTCCTCGAACTCGTCGGTTTCGCGCTCTGTGTCGACCTCTCCGGCATCGGACATGGTGGGCTCCCTCCCCGCCGTGCTGCGCACGCCCCCGCTGCGAACGACTCGCGCCGCGAGCGTGGAGTCCGCGGTCCTGGCCACCTCCTGGCGCCTGCGGGCGACGATCGGGACGAGGACAAGCAGCCACGCGACGACCAGCGCCACGATCATCAATGAACTAGGCACGCCCCCGTCACCTCCCCCTGTACACACCCTGGCACGGTTGGTGCCGTCGCCACGCTAGTCACAACAGTCACATACGTGTCGGAGCCACGCCGGGAGATACGAGTTCGGCCTTACCACACGTGATAATCGCCCGAACGGGCGAACCGGTCACGGGATTCGGGCGCGTCCCTGTCCCACCAAGCGGTTCACCAGGCCGGTTGGCGCGTCCTCGGTGGTCAACGCGAAGCAGTAGTGGTCCCGCCAGCCGCCCGCCACGTCCAGGTACCGCCGGAACAGGCCCTCCTGCTGGAAGCCGAGCTTGGTCAACACGCGCAGGCTGGGCGCGTTCTCCGGCCGCACGGTCGCCTCCAGTCGGTGCAGCCCGGCCTCGGCGAAGCAGTGGTCCACCAGCAGCGCCACCGCACTGGTCGCCACGCCGCCCCGGACCAGGTGACTGGCCACCCAGTAGCCGATCCACGCCGAACACAGCGCGCCGCGGACGATGTTCCCCACGGTGATCTGACCTGCGAGTTCGCCGTCCACGGTGATCACCAGCGGCAGCGACTGACCACTGCGGGCCAGTGCCCGCAGCGCCCACCACTGCGACGGCCAGGCCAGCGACCCGTTGCGCTCCTCCCAGCGGCCGGGACCGCTGGGCTCCCAGTTCTCCAGGTGCGTACGGTCCCGCAGTCGGATCCGACTCCAGGCCGACGCGTCGAACAGGTGCGGTGGGCGTAACTCGACCAGCCCGGCGGGGACGGCCAGCGGACCCAGCCGCGTCGGCCAGCCTGGGTGCCGGCCGGTCGAGCCGCCAGTTACCCAGCCCGCGTCACCTGCTCCGGCGGGTAGCCCACGTTCGGCGGACACGGCTCCTCGACTCCTCACTCCGGGATGCCCCGAACATATCCGGGGCCGCGCCCGCCATGAACATCAGCTACCCGCGCTGTGCGAGGAAGGTCACCTGTACGTCGTCGCCGACCGCGACCTCGGTGGTTTCCTCGTCAACCAGGATCAGACAGTTCGCCTCGGCAAGTGAGGCGAGCAGGTGCGCTCCGGACGTGCCGAGGGGCTGCACCAGGTATTCTTCCGTGCTCGTGTCCCTGAGCAACTGGCCACGCAGGAAACCCTTGCGGCCCTTGCTCGACGTGACCGGTGACAGCAGCCGGGCACTGACCACCCTGCGGTGCGGACTCCGCTTGCCGAGCGCGACCCTGATCAGCGGCCGGACCAACACCTCGAACACGACCAACGCGCTCATCGGGTTGCTGGGCAGCAGGAATGTCGGCACCAGATCCGGTCCGAGCCTGCCGAAGCCCTGCACCGATCCTGGGTGCATGCCGACCCTGGTCACGTCGACGTTGCCGAGTTCGACGAGTGCCTCGTGGATCTCCTGGCCGCCGGCACCGCCGACGCCACCGGCCACGACGACCACCTCGGACAGCAGCAGTCGGCCCTCGACCACCTCACGCAAACGCTTGGCGTCACCGGCAACGATGCCGACCCTGGTCACCTCGGCGCCCGCGTCCCGGCCGGCGGCGGCCAGCGCGTAGGAGTTGACGTCGTAGACCTGGCCAGGTCCCGGTGTGCGGCCGATGTCGACCAACTCGTCGCCGACCGAGATGACCGACACCCTGGGCCTCGGGTGCACCAGCACCTTGTCCCTGCCCACCGCGGCCAACAGTCCGACCTGGGCCGATCCGATGGCCGATCCCCGCCGGACGGCGACATCGCCGGGCTGCACGTCCTCACCGGTCCGCCGGACGAACGCGGCCGACGGCACAGGGCGCTGGATGGTCACCCGGGCGTCGTGCCCATCGGTGTACTCGGTTGGCACGACGGCGTCGGCCAACGTCGGCAGCGGCGCACCGGTGGCCACCCGGACCGCCTGGCCGGGTTGGAGCCGCCTGGGCTGCCGCGAGCCGGTCGGAATTTCACCCACAACGGGGAGGGTGACGGCGTCGGTGCCCGCGGACTGCACGTCGACGCTGCGCACCGCGTACCCGTCGACAGCGGCCTGGTCGAAGCCTGGCAGGGCCCGTTCGGCCACTACCTCCTCGGCACACAACAGGCCCTGGGCCTCGGAGATCGCCACCCGGACCGGGGCCGGCCGCACCGCACCGGCCAGCACCCTGGCTAGCTGCTCGTCTACTGATCTCATCGGCTGGTCCTCGCAGTTCGGCGGTGTCCCGGCGCCGGGCCGGACATCGTCAGGAGTTGTCGAGTCGCTCTCGCAGCCACTCGCGCAGCGCCGGGCCGTAGTCCGGATGCTCCAGTGCAAAGTCAACAGCGGCACGGAGGAATCCGCCGGGATTGCCGAGGTCGTGTCGGCCTCCCGAATGGACGACTACGTGCACGGGGTGTCCCTCTCCGATCAGTAAGGCGACAGCGTCAGTCAATTGAAGCTCACCACCGGCACCCGGCGTGATCCGCCGCAACGCGTCGAACACGGCCCTGTCCAGCAGATATCGTCCGGCGGCCGCGAAAGTCGACGGCGCGTCCTCGGGCGCCGGCTTCTCCACCATGCCGTGTACCCGCTTGACGTCGGAATCCTCGGTGTCGGCGACGTCGAACACGCCGTACGCGGAGATCTCCTCGCGCGGGATGTCGAACGCGCACAGCACGCTGCCGCCGTACCTGGCCCTGACCTCGGCCATCCTGGTCAGCACGCCGTTGGGCAGCACCAGGTCGTCGGGCAGCAGAACGGCGACGGCGTCGTCATCGTCGACCAGGGCGGGTTCGGCGCAGCCGACCGCGTGCCCGAGCCCGAGCGCCTTGTCCTGGGTGGCCTCGATGACCTCGATCAGCTCGTTGGCCCTGCGCACCTTCGCCGCCAGCTCGGGCTTGCCGCGTTTCTCCAGCGTGCGCTCCAGCTCGGGCTGCGGCTGGAAGTAGTCGATCACCGCGGACTTGTCCGGCGAGGTGACGATGACCAGCCGCGTGGCACCGGCTGCCGCGGCCTCGGCGGCGACCATTTCGATGCCGGGCGTGTCGACCACTGGCAGCAGTTCCTTGGGCACCGACTTGGTGGCCGGCAGGAACCTGGTGCCGAGACCAGCGGCGGGCACGATGGCGGTCCGGAAGGCGCGCGTCGGGCTCATGGTCAGCGAGCCTAACCTCATGCCGTGGGCGGCCCGGGAGAAGATCGCTACTCCAAACGCGAGTGGCGCGCCCGACTGCTCGCGGCCAGGCGATTGGTGCCTCCGGTGCAGCGTGCGGAGGAGGCCACCGCGCTCGCCGCCGCCGCGGACTCAATTCCTGGTGACCCGGTGTGCTGCTACCTGCCGGTCGGCACCGAACCGGGGTCACTCGACCTGCTGACGGCCCTGATCGGCCAGGACAGGCGAGTACTGCTGCCGGTCGTGGTCGGCCCGGCGCCGCTGGACTGGGCGTACTACGAGGGCCCCGACTCACTCGCGCCCGGCCCGTTCGGCCTGCGGGAACCGGCAGGCCCCCGGCTCGGCGCCTCGGCGATCAGCCTGGCCGAGGCCGTGCTGGTGCCGGCACTGGCCGTCGACCGGGCAGGACACCGGATCGGCAAGGGCGGCGGGCACTACGACCGGTCCCTGCCGCTGGCCAGGCCGACAACGCCCCTGGTAGCCGTGGTGCGGGACAGTGAAGTGGTGGCGATGCTGCCCGCTGAGCCGCACGACATACCGATGACGGCCGTACTTACCCCGATCGGGGGATTGCGGCGGTTGGGCTGACTTGGTCCGGGCAGCTGTTGACGTGATGTGTGCCAGGTTGTTTGCGCCCGGTACGGTGGCTGGCGCATCATCGTATTGGCACTCTTGACTGCCGAGTGCCAATACAGGGTCGTGGTAGTCCGCAAGGGAGCCGAACGTGCCGACCTACCAGTACGCCTGCACGGCCTGTGGCCACCGGTTCGAGGCCGTGCAGTCCTTCACGGACGCGTCGCTGAGCGAGTGCCCGGAATGCTCGGGCAAGCTGCGCAAGCTGTTCGGGGCCGTTGGCGTGGTGTTCAAGGGCAGCGGCTTCTACCGCAACGACAGCAGGGCCGAGGGTAAGAAGGCGGCTACGACCAGCGCCGAAGCCAAGTCCAGCGAGTCGAAGTCCAGCGACGGCGGTAAGTCGGACAAGCCCGCTTCGACCACGTCCTCGTCGTCGTCCTCCGGTTCATCGAGCTCGTCCGGCTCTACGAGCTCCTCGGGGTCCTCCGGCTCGTCCGGTTCGTCGTCCGGAAAGGCCGCTGCGGCGTCCTGAGACCCCGAGTTATCCACATGCGGGGTCGTTGTCCACAGGTTCGCCTTCGCTGATCACCTTCCCCCGCACATCTGCCTAACGTCGATTGCGCAAGAGCTGCCCGGCACGTCCGCCGGGCACCGCAGCAGTCGTCGTTGGAGGCACCGTGCGATCCCCGCGTTCCCCCAGGTCCCGCCCTACCCGTCTCGGCCCGTTGGCCACGGATCGGCTGCGCAGCGTGCTGCGGACCAGAGGCTGGCCCCGCACCATGGCGCTGCGGAGGCTGGTCGCCATCGGTCTCGTCGTGCTGGCGGGGGCGCTCGCGCTGCGGCCTGCCGGTGCGCGGGAAACGGCCGATGTGGACGTCGTCGTGGCCGCGAGAGACCTCACCCCGGGCAACACATTGGCGCAGGCCGACCTGTCGATCCGGCAACTGCCCGCCGCGGTGGTGCCCAGCGGTGCGCTGACCAGCCGTGATGCTGTCATCGGCCGGGTGCTGGCCAGTGCCGTCCGGGCAGGCGAACCGCTGACCGACGTGCGGCTGGTCGGCCCGGCGGACACAGCTCTGACCACGGGTGACCCGAACGCGGCCACGGTGCCGGTGCGGTTGGCCGATCCCGACGTGGCGGATCTGCTCCGGCCGGGCATCCGGGTGGACGTCGTGACTCTCGACCCGGACCAGCAGAGCGACCCGGTGCTGGCCGAGAACGCGACCGTCGTGACCATCAGGGACACCCGGGAGACGCAGGGCCAGCCCGGCCGGCTGGTGCTGGTGGCTCTGCCGAGGCAGTTGGCGACACGGCTCGCGGCGGCATCACTGCGGCAACCGGTGACCGTTACCCTCCGCTAGGCAAATGCGGTCCGACGGGAGCGCACCGTACGCCCGAAAAGGGGAATGGACATGCTGAAGGGCTTCCGGGAATTCGTGTTCCGCGGCAACATCTTCGAACTCGCGATCGCGGTGGTGATCGGCACGGCCTTCACCGCGGTGGTGACCGCGGTGGTCACGAACCTGATCAACCCGATCATCGCGGCGATCGGCGGCCACAGCGTCAACGGCCTGAGCGTGACCCTGGTGTCCGGCAACACGAAGACGGTCATGCACTTCGACACCGTGATCACCGCGATCATCAACTTCGTGATCATCGCGGCGGTGGTCTACTTCGTGTTCGTGATGCCGATGCAGAGGATCCTCGAGGCCCGCAGGCGCAGGCAGCCGACGGTCGAGGAGGAACCGGTGATCACCGACGTCGACCTGCTGACCGAGATCCGCGATCTGCTCAGGGCACAGCAGGGAGGTCGCCGGATCTGATCGGCACCCGAGCGGGTGTCAGGCCGCAAGCAGGAGTGGCGCTCTCGGTGGCAACGCGGCCATCGAGACAGCCCGATGTTCTCGGATGATGACCCAGGCGTCGGCTGCGCGACACCCCAACTCCCGGGACGGTCGGTGCGGCCCATGGAGACAGATCCAGTTCCGGCAGCCGCTCAGACACCGGGCAGCTCAGCCCTCGTGGTGGGGCGGCCGGTTGTCCTGATACCAGGTGTCAGCGCTGGGGGTGTCTGGCTCCGGCGAGCGCTCGTCGCTGGTCACGTCGGGCAGCACGTCGCCGAAGACGTCCGCGATCGACGGGCGCTTCTTGGGCGTGCGCGCTGGCGGGCGGGGTTCCGGTTCAGCTGGCTCGGTCACCTCACCATCATCACAGCAAGCCGCCGCTCGCGGATGGTGGCAGCATGGAAACCAGAACCCGGTCAAACACGACATGAAAGTAAGGCAACGCGATGACGTTCTTCGACAAGGCCAAAGAAATGGCGTCCAAGGTAGCTGACGACCTCGCGGACAAGGCAGGCCCGCTCGCCGAGAAGGCCAAGCCGCTGGCGGAGAAGGCAGCGCCCTACGCCGAGAAGGCAGCGACGCTGGCCGCCAAGGGCGTCTCGAACGCAGCGTCCTCAGTGGACAAAGCAACCGGTGGCAAGTACCACGACCGGATCGAGAACGTCAGCGACAAGCTCGGCACCGTGAGCGGCAAGCTCGGCGAGGCACTGAACCGGGACGGGCGCCCCGGGCAGACCGAGGAGCCGGGGAACAGCCAGTCCTGACGGCCGGCCGCCCCGGTCCCCTACCCGCGTTCCGGGGTGGTCACGACGGGCGTTCGGAGTGGCGTGCGCTCGGCACGCCGGTTCCGATCAGGCCTCGTCCAACCCGGACAGTTCCTCGATCACGTGCGGCACGAGCGCGGACAGCGTGGCCATGCCGTCCCGCACAGCCGCGCGCGAACCGGCCAGGTTCACCACCAGCGTGCTGCCCGACACGCCGACGAGCCCGCGAGAGATACCCGCGTCCACGGCACCGGCGGCGAGCCCGGATGCCCGCAGCGCCTCCGCGATGCCGGGAATCGGCCGGTCCAGCACACCGAGCGTGGCGTCCGGGGTGACGTCCCGAGGTGACACGCCCGTGCCGCCGACGGTGATCACCAGGTCGACGCCGCCGATGACGGCGGTGTTCAGGGCGTTGCGGATGTCGACCGTTTCGCCCGCGACGGCAACGGTGCCGTCCACGATGAACCCGGTCTCCTCCAACAACTCGGTGACCAGTGGCCCGGTCTTGTCATCGTGCTCTCCGTGCACGACTCGATCGTCGACGATCACGACGAGTGCCCGGCCGAGTCGTTGCGTACTGCGCTCCATGCGGCTCACGGTAGCGGTCGGAGGATCCGGCTGTTTCGTGACGTCCACTGCTCGGTCGCCGCGGCCCCGACCAGCGCCTCGTCCACATGTGACCAAGCCCGCCGGCAAGACCGTGCCGACCCCGACGCGGGCGTTTCGACCCCTCTGGCGCGCGTGTCGACTCCTGCGGTGGCCCGAGTCGACCGCCGAGCCCACGCGTGTCGACCCTCCGCGCGGACGTGTCGACCCTCAGCCGGCTTGTGTCGACCCCGCCGGATGGCGTCTCGGCCTCCAGCCCGCGTGTCGACCCCCGGCGCGGCTGACTTGACTCGAAAGCGGGCGCGTGTCGACCGTTCGCGGACAAAGTTGCCGGCCGTGTCGGCTCTTCGTAGGGGCGTTCTCGGCTCGATCCGCGGTTAGTGGGCTGCTGCCGGCACCAGGGGCAGGCGGACTTCGAAGCGGCAGCCTGGGCCGTGGTTGGACGCATCGATCCGACCTCTGTGTGCCTCGACCAAGCCCCTCGCGATCGCCAGACCCAGCCCCGCTCCCGCCGGCTCCTCCAACCGGCCACCGGGCATTCTGGCCGCCGTTCCCCGGAACGCCACGTCGAACACTCTGGCCAACTCGTGTTCCGGGATGCCGCCGCAACCGTCGTCCACGTGCAGCAGGGCCTCTTCGCCGACCACGCCCAGGCCGACCATGACCGAACCCTCGGGCGGCGTGTGCCGGATCGCGTTCGACAACAGGTTCCGCACGATCCTGGCCAGTTCCGGATCGCTGCCCAGCACGACCGGCCACGCTCGCACGTCGGCGTACACCTTCACCCGCTTGCGCTGCGCCACCGGCAACGCCGCCGCTACCGAATCGCTCACCACGTCCCGCAGCGGCACCGCGGACAACGTCAGCCGCAGCGCACCCGCCGTGATCTTGGACAGCTCGAACAAATCATCAACCATGCCGGACAGCCGTGTCGACTCGTCGCTGATCCGGTCCGCATAGCTGGCCACCTCGGTCGGCGCGACCACCAGCCCGTCCGAGAGCGCCTCGGCCATCGCCTTGATACCGGCCAGTGGGGTCCGCAGATCGTGGCTGATCCACGCCACCAGTTCCCGCCGCGCCGCCTCCGCGGCCCGCTCCCGGTCCCTGGCCTGCCGCTCCCACACACTCCGCCGCGCCACGCCCCTACCCAGCAACACGGCGGTGGGCACCGTGATCACCGCCGTCGTCAGACACACCAGCAACGTGGTGTTGAGCACGACGTTGTCGAACATGAACCCGCTGACACCGAGCACGCCGGACAACTCGGCGCCCAGCGGCACCAGCACCAGCACGGTCATCGACGCCGCCAGCGACCGCTCCCTCAGCATCCGCAGCGCCAGCAAACCCAACAGAGCGACCGGCAACGAGAACGCCAGCACGTACGGCGCGATGTGCAACAGGTCCCTGAACATGTCAGCCGACCCGGTCGTATCGATAGCCGACGCCCCACACGGTCGCGATCCGCCCAGGCCGTGCCGGGTCCTCCTCGACCTTCTCGCGCAGCCGCCGCACGTGCACCGTCACCGTGGACTGGTCGCCGAAGTCCCAGCCCCACACCCTGGACAGCAGCTCAGCCCGGGTGAACGCGGTGCCCGAGTGGGTGACGAGGAACTCCAGCAGGTCGAACTCGCGGGTGGTCAGGGCCAGCGCCATGCCGTTCAGGCTGGCTCGCCGTGCTGTGACGTCAATCACCAGATCACCGTCCACCAACTCGTCTCGCGGCGGGGCGGGCTCTGCGTCGGCCCTGCGCAGCACCGACGTCACCCGCAACACCAGTTCCCTCGGGCTGAACGGCTTGGCGACGTAGTCATCGGCACCCAGTTGCAGCCCCGCGATCCGATCGTCCTCGTCGCCGCGTGCGGTGAGCATGACGACGGGCACCTGCCCACGCTGGCGCAACCGCCGACACACCTCGAACCCGTCCATACCGGGCAACATCAGGTCCAACACCACGAGATCCGGGTCGCCGTCCTCGGCCAGCCGCAGCGCCTGCTCACCGGTCCCGGCCAGCGCCACCCGGTAACCAGCGTGTTCGAGATACCTGCGCACGACATCCCGCACGTTGACGTCGTCGTCAACGACGAGCACCCGCTTCTCCCGAGTCGTCATCGGCCTCATCGATTTCCGTGGTCAGCCACACCCCGAACGGTAGCGCCGCCAAGGGCCTGGTCCGGCGTCACCGCCCGACCAGGCCCCTGTATGCGGTGCGTCGTTGCTATTTGGGCGTGACCTGCTGCCCGCTCAGGGTCACGGTCACCGTGCTGCCGTTGCTCAGCGTCAACTGCATCTTGTCGCCGGGCGCTGCGGCGTGCACGGCGGCCACCAGGCCGTCGGAGCTGGTCACCATCCTGCCGTCCGCCTTGACCACCACGGCCCCGGCCTTCAGGCCACCCTTGGCCGCCGGGCCACCCGACGTGACCGACTTGATCAACGCTCCGTTGGGCAGGATGCTCGGCTGGCCACCCTGGGTCGGCGTGTTGTCCGACACCTGCACACCGAGCACGGTCTGGATGGCCTTGCCGGTCTTCACGATCTCGTCCGCGGTGCGCTTGGCCTGGTTGATCGGGATCGCGAAGCCGATACCGACGTTGCCGCCCTGCGTCTGCCCCTGCAGGCCGCCACCGGAGTTCGGCGAGTAGATCGCCGAGTTGATGCCGATCACCTCGCCCTGCATGTTCACCAGCGGACCACCCGAGTTGCCCGGGTTGATCGGCGCGTCGGTCTGGATGGCGTCCAGCACCGTGGTCTGGCTGGCCGCGCTCCCGTCGCCGGCCTCGGTCGGCCGGTGCAGCGAGCTGATGATGCCGGACGTCACCGTGCCGGACAGTTCGAACGGCGCTCCGATGGCCACCACGTTCTGCCCGACCGACAGCGCGTCGGACCTGCCCAGTTGCGCGATCGGCAGGCCGGTGACGCCCTGCGCCTTGATCACCGCGATGTCACTCGTCGGGTCGCGGCCGACGACGGTCGCGTTGACCGACTTGCCGTTGGCGAAGATCACCTGGATCCGGCCACCGCTGGCGGCGTCCGCGATCACGTGGTTGTTGGTCAGGATGTCGCCGTCGGAGCTGATGATGAACCCGGATCCGGTGTCACCGTTGAGGCCACTCTGGTCCTGGAACTCGGCGGCGATCGTGACCACCACCGGCAGCACCTTGCCCGCCACCGCCTGCACGCTACCGGCGGGCGCGTTCGCCGTCTGGTTCGCCGGCACGGACTGGTCGAGCGAGCTGATGACGCTGCCGTTGTTGCTGGACACCAGGTACCCGCCGAGGCCACCGGCCGCCCCGCCGATCACCAGTGCCAGCACGGCGATCCCGGCGATCAGGCCACCGGAACCCCTGCGGCGCGGCGGTTCCGGCGGCAGGCCGCCGATCTGGTAGCTCGTCGTGATCGGGCCGGTGGGCGGCCCGGTCAGGGACGGGTAGCCGTAACCACCCTGGGGCGGCGCGACCGGCTGGTGATAGCCGGACTGCTGCCCGAGCCCCTGTTGCCCATAGGTTTGCTGGCCGGGAGGCTGCTGGCCGGGGCTCTGCTGGCCGTAGCCACCACCTGCCCACGGGCTCTGCGGAACCTGGGCCACCGGGATGGCACCGGAATGAGTGGGACCGCCGTGCGTGCCGGCCGGTAAGCCGGTCGACGGAGTGTTCTGCTGCGGCCGTTGCCATTCCGGCTGTTGGGATGGCGGCGACTGGCTTCCCGACTGGTGGACGGTCGGCTGCTCGATGTCGTGTTGCGGGTCGGCCGGCTGCTGGGATGCCGGCTGCTGGACGGCTGGCTGCTCGGTCGGCTGCTCCGCACGCGGTTCGGCCGGACCGGATTTCTCGGCGGGGGGCACAGCGTCCATCGGCTGGCCGTCGCCTGGGAAGTTCTCGGTCATACGACTACTCTGCGCCATCCGCCTGAGAACACGCTGAGATCATCCTGCGGTTCCGCTCAGTGGACCAGTGCGGCGTCGTTGGCACGCAGCCGATCAGCCATCTGTTCGGGTGTCACGTCGTTGATCCACACCGCCATGCCGGACTCGGAGCCGGCCAGGTACTTCAGCTTGTCAGCGGTACGTAGCACCGAAAACACCTCAAGATGCAGCCACGCGAGGTCCCGGTCGCCGCGCACCGGGGCCTGGTGCCACGCCGCGATGTAGGGCAGCGGACGGTCGTAGAGGGCGTTCAACATGTGCAGCACCCTCAGATAAAGGTCGGCGAAGTCGTCCCGCTCCTCGCCGGTCAGCGCAGGCAGGTCGGGCACCTGGCGGTGCGGCACCATGTGCACCTCCACCGGCCAGCGCGCCGCCGCCGGCACGAACGCCGTCCAGTGCTCGCCGGTGGCCAGCACCCGCCTGCCCACCGAACGCTCCGCCGCCAGTACGTCGCCCATCACCGGCCTGCCGTGCAGCGCCTGGTAGTCGCGGGCGGTGGCGAGCATGCGCTCCGTTCTCGGCGTCACGAACGGGTAGCCGTAAATCTGACCATGTGGGTGATGCAGGGTGACACCGATCTCTTCGCCCCGGTTCTCGAACGGGAAGACCTGGGCCACGCCGGGCAGTGCGCTCAACTCGACCGTCCGGTCCGCCCACACGTCCATCACGGTGCGCACCCTGCGCGGGCTCAACTCGCCGAACGAACTGTCGTGGTCCTGGGTGAAACACACGACATCGCACCGGCCCAGCCCCGGCGCGAGCGGCACCATGGGCAGCCCGTCGACGGTCGGCGCGGTGTCCGGAACACCTTGGGCGAACGAGGGAAACCGGTTCTCGAACACGACGACGTCGTAGCTGGACTCGGGGATCTCGGTGGGCCGATCGGGGCTGCTCGGGCACAACGGGCACAGGTCCGCGGGCGGGTGGTAGGTCCTGGTCTGGCGGTGTGCCGCCATCCCGACCCACTCGCCGGTCAGCGGATCGCGGCGGATCTCCGAGTGCGGCGCCTGCGGCGGCAGATCCCTCGTGTCGACGGCCGTGCGTTCCGGCGCGTCGGGGGTGTCGTCGAAGTAGATGATCTCCCGGCCGTCCGCCAGGTGCCGCACCGTCTTGCGCAGCACCGCCGGTTCACTCGCCAGGTCGCTCACGCGGTCTCCTCCCGCCCGCCGCGAACCTGCGCGACGACGAGTTCTCCCACCTCGTCCGGCAACATCTCGCGGGCGTCGACCGGCAGCCCGTCGTCCATGACAAGCACGTCGGCCTCGTCCAGCGCCGCGATGGTGGAAATGCCGACGACGCCCCACTTCGAATGGTCGGCGACCACCACCAGCCGGCCACCGGCCTCGACGAAAGCCCTGTTCGTCTCGCTCTCGTTCAGGTTCGGCGTCGTGAACCCGGACCGCTGGGCCACCCCGTGCACACCGAGGAACACGACATCGAGGTGCAGCGTGCGCAGTGCCTGCACGGCGACGGGGCCGACCAGCGCGTCGGACGGTGTCCGCACGCCGCCGGTGAGCACCACGGTCCGATCCGTGCGACCGCCCTGGCGCAGCACGTCGGCCACCCGGATCGAGTTGGTGACGACGGTCAGGTCGGGCACGTCGGCCAGGAACCTGGCCAGGGTCCACGTGGTGGTGCCGGCGGACAGGCCGATGGCGGTGCCCGGCCGCACGAAGGTGGCGGCCCGCTGGGCGATGGCTTCCTTTTCCTGCAACTGGCGGACCGACTTGGCCTCGAAGCCCGGCTCGTCGACGCTGCGGCCCGCGACGGACGTGGCCCCGCCGTAGACCTTGTCCACCAGGCCACGGGCGGCGAGCACGTCGAGGTCGCGGCGGACCGTCATGTCGGAGACGCCGAGGCGCTCCACCAGTTCGCTGACCCGGACCGCGCCGGTGCGCCGCACCTCGTCCAGGATCACCGACTGTCGTTGCCGCGCGAGCACGTGCCTCCCCTCCCGCCCTACCCAAAATACGTCAAAAGACTACACAGTCCAACACGGATGTTGTTCGGCTCTGTTGCACCGTCAACCGGGTCGGCCGGGCAGCCGGATCGCCATCAGCGCACCACCGTCGGGCACCTTGCCCGCGTACGCCATGCCACCGTGCCGCTGCGCCGCCTGCAACACGATGGACAGCCCCAGGCCGGAGCCGGGCAGCGTCCTGGCCTCCTGCGATCGGTAGAACCGGTCGAACACCTTGGGCAGGTCCTCGTCCGAGATGCCGGGCCCCTGGTCGGTCACCTCGATCACCGCGGAGCCGTCGCCGAGCGACCGCAGTGTGACACCAATCACACCGTCGGACGGGCTGAACTTCACAGCGTTGTCCAACAGGTTCAACACCGCACGCTCCAGCGCACTGGCGTCACCGAGCAGCGTCCACGGCTGGAGTGTCACGTCGAACCGCACCCCGGACGCCCTGCGCCGTGCCCGGTCCAGCGCGCGCTCGACCACCTCGACCAGCTCCACCGGCTCGTGCACCACCTGCGGAGCGTCCTGCCTGGCCAGCTCGACCAGGTCGCCGATCAACGTGGTCAGCTCGTCCAGTTGCCCGCGCACATCGCTGTACAGCTCCGCGGTGTCCTGCTCGGACAGCATCGGCGCGCCCGGTTTGCGGGCCTCGATCAGCAGTTCGAGGTTGGTGCGCAGCGACGTGAGCGGCGTGCGTAGCTCGTGGCCCGCGTCCGCGACCAGGCGCCGCTGTTGCTCCTTCGACTCGGCCAGCGCGCCCAGCATCACGTTGAAGCTCTGCGTCAGCCTGGCCAGTTCGTCGTCCCCGCTGACCGGGATCGGGCGCATGTCGCCCTGGGTGGCCACCCGTTCGGTCGCCTCGGTCAGCCGGAGCACCGGACGCAGTCCACCCCTGGCCACGGCAGTGCCGGCGACGGCGGCCACCAACACACCCGCCGCGCTGATCAGGATCAACACCAGGCTCAGCGACTTGAGGATGTTCTGGTCCTCTTTCAGCGGCTCGCTGGCCACCAGAGCCGAGCCTGCGATCGCCGGGTACGGCACGGCGACCACCTCGTAGCCGTACACGGACCTGGCCGACGACGTCATCTTGCCCGCGGCGACCGCCTTCTCGTCCGGGCCGAGCAGGTCGTGCGGCAGCCGGTTGCTGGCCGGGCTGATGCCGACCTTGGTGTTCCCGTCCGCGTCCACGATGTCGAACTGGATGTCGGAGAACTGGAACGGCCCCGCGTTGATCCGCCGGTTGCCCTGGAAGTCCGGCTGGATCGGCGAGGCGGCCACCTCCAGCGCTCGCTGCACCAACTCGTTCTCCAGTTGGCTGTAGAGGTTGTTCCGCACCGTCACGAACGCGCCGAGGGACACCAGCGCCACCGCACCCGCGACGCACGCCGCCGCGAGCATGGTGACCCTGGCCCGCAACGACATCCGCTGGGTGGTCCGGCCCCTGCCACCACGCGGCGGTGTGGGCTTCGGCGGATCGTCCTCGGGTTCGATCTTCGCGACAACAACATCCGTATCGGTCACGACACCGCCTCGCTGACGCTCAGCGGCCTCGCGACCGTCGGTGCTGCGTTCAATGGTGACCTCGCAAGCTCGGTCACGGCGGGGTCTCCCGCAACACGTAGCCGACACCGCGCACCGTGTGGATCAGCCGTGACTCGCCGTCCGCCTCGGTCTTGCGGCGCAGGTAGCCGACGTACACCTCAAGGGCGTTGCCGGAGGTCGGGAAGTCGTAGCCCCACACGTCCTCCAGGATGCGCCCCCTGGTGAGCACCTGTTTCGGGTGTGCCATGAACAGTTCGAGCAGCGCGAACTCGGTCCTGGTCAGGCTGATCGCCCGCTCGCCCCGGCGCACGTCCCTGGTGCCGGGATCCAGTTCGAGATCGGAGAACCGCATCGCGGGCGGGGCGTCGTTCAGCGCGTCGGTCTCGGCGGCCGCCCTGCGCAGCAGCGCGCGCAGCCTGGCCAACAACTCCTCGAGGGCGAACGGCTTGGGCAGGTAGTCGTCGGCGCCGGCGTCCAGGCCGGCCACCCGGTCGGACACCGCGTCCCGCGCGGTGAGCACCAGAATGGGCAGGTCATCGCCGGTGCCCCGCAGCCTGCGGCACACCTCGAGCCCGTCCAGCCTCGGCATCATCACGTCCAACACCATCGCGTCGGGGCGCTGCTGGATCACCGAGTCCAGGGCTTGCTGGCCGTCGCCGGCGAGTTCGACCTGGTAGCCGTTGAACTGCAACGACCGCCGAAGCGACTCCCGCACGGCGCGGTCGTCGTCGACAACGAGGATGCGCATGTGGACAGTCTCGCGACATGTCCTGAGAAGCGCCTGAGAGACGCCTGTGGAAGCCCGGTCCTATGCACGGATTTCACCCGATTTGCGCTAGCTCACGCCGTGCCCGGGGCCGTCGGCGCGTTCCACCGCCGCCACAGCGCCACCACCCTGATCACCACCACCAGCGCCGAACCGAGCACGGTGATCGGCCCGGACGGCAGCCGCAGCCAGTCCCCGACCACCACCAGCACACCGCCGGCCAGCGCCGCGAGCGCGTAGATCTCCCTGCGCAGCACCACCGGGATCTCGCGCAGCAGCAGGTCACGCAGTACCCCGCCGCCGATGCCGGCCGTCATGCCGATCAGCCACGCGTCATACCGGGGCACGCCCAGCGCCAGCGCCGTCGCGGTGCTCGACGTGACGAACAGGCCGAGGCCGACGGCGTCCGCGAGCAGCATCGCCCTGCGCAGCCTGGCGATCTGCGGGTGCAGCCAGAACACGCCGAGCGACACGATGGCCGGTACGGCGAGGAACGGCCAGTGCGTCAGGGCGGTCGGCGGGTGCACGCCGAGCAGCACGTCCCGGATCAGCCCGCCGCCCAGCGCGGTCGTCAGGCCGACCACCGCGACACCGAACACGTCCAACCTGGCGCGTACGGCGGCCAACGCGCCGGACGCCGCGAACACGCCGATCCCGATCAGTTGCAGCACGTTGAGCAGCACGGACGGGAGCGTACGGTCAGGCCGGCGGCACGGACAGGCCGGCGAACAAGGTGATCAGGCCCTGCCTGACCTCGGCCCGGACGGTCGCCCGCTGATCGCTCTGGCTGGCGTCGGCGACCAGCAGCGCGGCCTCGATCAGCGCGCTGAGCAGCAACTGGGCCAGCACCCGCACCGGCTGTTCGACCATCAGGCCGGCCGCCATGGCGCGCTCCAGGCTCTCGGTGATCGTGCCGAGCCCGTGTTCGGTCTCGATCTCCCGCCACGCCCGCCAGCCGAGCACGGCCGGCGCGTCGGTGAGCACGATGCGGACGATGTCGTCCCGTTCGCACGCGGACAGATAGGCATCCAGCGACGCGACCATCGCCTCGGCCGGGTTGTCGGCGCGGTCCGCGGCGGCCTGGATCTCCGCGCTCAGCTCGGTTTCCAGCTCGATGAACACGGCGCGGAACAGGTCCGCCTTGTCGGCGTAGTGGTGGTACAGCGCGCCCCTGCTCAACCCGGCCGTGGACACGATCTCGGCGGCGGACACGTCGGCGTAGCCGCGTTCGGCGAACAGCCTGCGGGCCGTCGCGACCAGGGCTCCCCTGGTCGTCCGCGACCTGTCCTCCTGGGTGTGCCGTGCCAACTCATCCCGCCGAGCCACCAGGTCCAGCGATCACTCGGACCGCAGGAACTCCACCACCAGCCTGGCCAGTTCGGCAGGCTGATCCTCCGGCACGAAGGTATACGAGTCGGCCACCGTGACCCTGCGGGCGTCGGGCAGCAACTGCGCGAGTCGGGCGGCCAGCCGGTCGGGGAAGATGCGGTCGCCGTCCGCGCCGACCAGCAGCACGGGGTGCTCGAACCGGGGCAGTTGCTCGGCCGCGGCGAGGGTGTAGCGACGGTGGACGCCACGCAGGAATCGACGCAGATCCCGCCGTACACCGGCGTTTCCGGCACTCGGCGCGGTGTACGAGTCCAGCGTCGACGCCGGGATCCGGGTCTTGGTCGTCATGCCGAAGCCTGCCGACGAGTGCTGCAGCAACGGGATCCTGAGCAGTTTGCTGAGCACCCACACCATGCCCGGCACCGCGGCCAGTTTCGGCAGCAGCGAGAAACCCGGTGGGAAGAAGTAGTCGAACGCGTCGCACGGGGTGAGCACGACCCTGGCCAGCCGCTCGGGATGCGCTGTCATCAGCAGTTGGGTCAGCGCGCCGCCGGTGTCGTTGGCGACGACCGTGACGTCGGTCAGGTCGAGCGCGTCGAGGAACTCGGCGATCAGCCGCGCGACCCCCGGTGGGCTCAGGTCGGCGGCGGGTGGCAGCGGCGTGCTGTGCGAACCGAGCGGCCAGTCCGGGGCGATGCAGCGGTAGCCGGCGTCGGCGATACCGGGCACCACGTTGCGCCAGAGATCGGCGTTGACCAACAGACCGTGCACGAACACCACGGGCGCCCCGGTACCCCGCTCGCGATAGTCCACCCGGCCGGTTGGCAGGTCGACGGAGTGCGTGCTGCCGAGAAGTTCACTGGTCGTCATAGCGACACAGAAACATACATACAGTCTGTATGTCAATGAGGAGAGGCTTGACCCCAGGTCACTCGAGCACGTCGGCGGTGAACATCGCGACCAGCGCCATCCCGCCGATCTCGGAGAGGTTGGCGCCCGCCGCCTGCCATTCCGGCGATGCGAACCCGGCCTTGGCTGCCTCTTTCGACTCGAAGTACAGCTCGGCGATCAGGTACGGCTCGGTCTCGCCGAGGAAGCCGGGCACGTACACCCGTGCGACCCTGGCCACCTCCGCCCGCAGCAGGCCGGGAGTCTTCTCGACCAGCGGCACGTGCGAACCGAAGTACTGCTTCTCGAACGCCTCGGGATCGGCGGGCTTCTGGTAGAGCGCGATGTACTTGAACATGTGATCGACCCTAGTGCCGAGCCATGGCCGGCGGCGTGCATCAGGTGAGTGACCGTCCGACCACACCCGGTGCCTACCAGAGGTCAACAATTAGTCCGATCCGGCGACATTGGCGGCGACTGACAGTACAAGGCGCGACCGGCACCGGTAACCTCTGAGCACACCGGCGACAAGACCGTTCGTAGCAGATACGACCGTCGGGCAGGGAGCGTCGAGACTGAGGTGGAGCAGGACAAACCGCTGAGTCCAGGCCGGCTGCCGGACGCGGACATCGAGGTGCGCCGGTTGCTGGAGGCTGGCCGACTCACCGAGGCAAATGTCCTGTTCGACCAGGTCGTCGGCCACAACGAAGCCGCCTCCGATCCGGGCGCCCGGGCATCACTGCTGGTGAGTAGGGCCGTGATCGCCTGGCGGCTCGGTCGCATCCCGTTGGCGCTGGAACTGGCCGCCGAGGGTTGGACCGACTTCGATGCCGCCAAGGCCGAAGGCCCCGCTGCCGCGACGACTCTCGGCCAACTGGGTTACCTGCTCGAAGGGCTCGGCAACCGCAGGGCGGCGCTGGACATGCTGCGGATGTCCGTCCGCTACGCCAGGGACGCCGGCGATCCGGTGGTACTGGCGCACAGCCTGCAACGCCTCGGCGGAACGCTGAACTTCCGCGCGGCCGAGGGTCACGAGGAGATCGCCCGCGCGGCGTTCGAAGAGGCCCGGTCGGTGCTGGCCGAGGGCCTCGGGCTCAGCGTGGAACCCAGGATCCACCGGGCACTGCTCGGTGCGTACGGCCGTTCGCTGGCCGGGCTCGGCGAACTGTCCGCGGCCGCGGAGGCGGGCCGGCAGGTGATGCGCCTCGGCGTCGAGTCCGACGACCTGTGGGCCATCGCGGTCGGCGAATGGGTGCTGGCCATCGTCGGCCGGGCGCGCGGCGAACTCGCCGAAGCGCGGACCCTGGCGGCGCGGGCCGTGGCCAACGCCGAGGCGATCACCGACACGTCACTGCTGCTGCGGTTCTCCACCGATCTTGCCGACATCTGCGCCGAACTGGACGATCCGGTCGGCGAGGCCGCCGCGTTGCGGTGCAGCGTCGCCGCGGCACGGAAGTCGGCAGAGACCCTGCGCGAAGGACTCGGCCAGGCCATGGAGCAGCGCAGGTTGGCGGCAGCGGCGCACCGGATGGCGATGGCCGCGCAGGAGGCCGCCGCACGTGACCCGCTGACCGGACTGGCCAACCGACTCGGCCTGGAGCGCACGGCGCCCGCCATGCTGGCCAGGGCGCACGACGACGGCAGGACACCGTGGCTGGTGTTGATCGACGTCGACTGGTTCAAGGGCGTCAACGACGATGCCGGCCACGCGGCCGGTGACGCTGCGCTGCGCGAGATCGCCCAGTTGATCCGGCACGAGTGCCGGAGCGACGACCTGGTGGCGCGCTGGGCGGGCGACGAGTTCGTGATCCTGCTCGGCGACGCCAGCGGCGACCGCGATGCCGGGCCCGTGGTGGCGGAGCGGATCAGGGCGTCGGTGGCAGGCCACGACTGGACGATGGTGCTCGGCGCGGCTCGGCGCCCGACGGTCAGCATCGGCGTCGCCAGCGGTTCGTGTGTGCTCGACGACCTGTTCGCCGCTGCTGATGTCGTGCTGTACCAGGCGAAACGGCAAGGGCGTAACCGAGTGGCCGTCTACCAGTCGTTGGACGGCATGAGCCAGTTGGCCAACGAGCGCTGAGCTCTCAGGCGATCAGGCCGCCGCGGTAGGCGACCAGCGCGGCCTGCACGCGGTTCGCCGCGCCGATCTTGCCCAGCACAGCGGAGACGTAACCCTTCACCGTGGCCTCGGACAGGTGCAGCGACCCGCCGATCTCGGCGTTGGACAGGCCCCGCCCGATCAGCGACAGCACCTCACGCTCCCGGTCGGACAGCACGGTGAGCAGCTTGCGCGCGGGCTCGGCGGCGCGCTCACCGCTGGCCACGGCGGCCAGCACGCGAGACGCGACCCCGGGGTCGAGCACGGCGCCGCCGCGAGCGAGGTCGCGCACGGCCTTCACCAGTTGCG
>DASXYT010000093.1:0-20559 GCA_036502345.1 Pseudonocardiaceae bacterium
GCCTCGCGCAGCACCCGCAGGTGCTTTGACGCCTGTGGCTGGGTCAGGTGTAAGCCGTCCACCAGCTCGTTCACCGATCTGGGCGCTTCGAGTAACGCGTCCAGGATGCGCCTGCGGTTGGGCTCGGCGAGTATGTCGAATGTCGTCCCCACGACTCGAACATAACCCGACGCGTATATACGCGTCAAGGCATGTTCAGGAGACGATGATCCAGCGCGGTGTGCCGCCTACCGGCGCCGACCGCCCGCACGGCCTGGCCGACGGCCCGCTTCGAGCCGACCAGCACCACCAGCCGCTTCGCCCTGGTCACCGCCGTGTACAGCAGATTGCGCTGCAACATCATCCAGGCGCCCATCGTGATCGGGATGACGACGCACGGGTACTCGCTGCCCTGCGACCGGTGGATCGTCATGGCGTAGGCGTGCACGAGTTCGTCCAACTCGCCGAACTCGTAGTCGACGTTCTCGTCCTCGTCGGTGTGGACGGTGAGCTTCTGCTCCACCGGATCGAGCGCCACGACGACGCCGACCGTGCCGTTGAACACGCCGTTCTCACCCTTGTCGTAGTTGTTGCGGATCTGGGTGACCTTGTCGCCGACCCGGAACACCCGGCCGCCGAACCGCCGCTCGGGCAGGTTCGGCTTGGCGGGGGTCAGCGACTCCTGGAGCAGCGCGTTCAGCGCACCGGCACCGGCAGGCCCGCGATGCATCGGCGCCAGCACCTGCACATCCCGCCGAGGATCGAGCCCGAACTTGGCCGGCAGCCGCCGGGCCACCACATCGACCGTCAGCGCGGCGGCGGCCTCGGCGTCGTCCTCGATGAACATGAAGAAGTCGGGTAAGCCGGTGATCTGCGGATACTCGCCTGCGTTGATCCGGTGCGCGTTGGTCACCACACCCGACTCCTGCGCCTGCCGGAACACCTGGGTCAGCCGCACCCTCGGGATCGGTGTGCCCTCGACCAGCAGGTCGCGCAGCACCTCGCCCGGCCCGACCGACGGCAACTGGTCCACGTCGCCGACCAGCAACAGGTGGGCGCCGGGCGCGATCGCCTTGACGAGTTTGTTGGCCAGCAACAGATCCAGCATGGACGCCTCGTCCACAACGACCAGGTCCGCGTTCAGCGGGCGGTCCCGGTCGTACGCCGCGTCGCCGCCGGGCCGCAGTTCCAGCAACCGGTGCACGGTGGACGCGTCGTGCCCGGTCAACTCGGTGAGCCGCTTGGCAGCGCGGCCGGTCGGCGCCGCGAGCACCACCTTGGCCTGCTTGGCCAGCGCCAGCGTGACGATGGACCGGACGGTGAAGCTCTTGCCGCACCCGGGACCACCGGTCAGCACGGCGACCTTGCTGGTCAGCGCCAGTTTCACGGCTTCCTCCTGGGCCGGTGCCAGGTCGGCGCCGGTCCGCCCACGCAGCCACGCCAGCGCCTTCGACCAGTCGACACCGTCGAACGCCGGCATCCGGTCGGCCGACGTGACCAGCAGCGATCGCAACTGGTTGGCCAGCGAGATCTCGGCGCGGTGGAAGGGAACCAGGTAGATCGCGGTGACCGGGTCGTCGTCGTCGCCGGGCAACCGCTCGCGGACGACGCCTTCTTCGTCCACCAGTTCGGCCAGGCAGTCGATGACGGCACCGGTGTCCACCTGCAGGATCTTGATCGCCTCTGCGATCAGCCGCTGCTCCGGCAGATAGCAGTCGCCCCCGCCGGTCGCCTCGGACAGCGTGAACTGGAGGCCCGCTTTGATCCGTTGTGGACTGTCGTGCGGGATGCCGACCGCCTTCGCGATGGTGTCCGCGGTGCGGAAGCCGATGCCCCACACGTCGGTGGCCAACCGGTAGGGCTCCTTGCGGACGACGTCGATCGACGTGTCGCCGTACTGCTTGTAGATCCGGATCGCGAGCGACGTGGACACGCCGACGCCCTGCAGGAAGACCATCACCTCCTTGATGGCCTTCTGCTCCTCCCACGCCGCCGCGATCAGCTTGGTGCGCTTGGGGCCCAGCTTGGGTACCTCGATCAGCCGTTCCGGCTGCCGCTCGATCACGTCCAGCGCGTCGACGCCGAAGTGCGTGACGATCCGGTCGGCCAGCACCGGTCCGATGCCCTTGATCAGGCCGGATCCGAGGTAGCGCCGGATGCCCTGCACGGTGGCCGGCAGCACGGTGGTGTAGTCCTCGACGTGGAACTGCTTGCCGTACTGCGGATGTGAACCCCAGCGGCCCCGCATGCGCAGCGACTCACCGGGTTGGGCGCCCAGCAGCGCGCCGACCACGGTGACGAGATCACCGCCCCGGCCGGTGTCCACCCTGGCGACGGTGTAGCCGGTCTCCTCGTTGGCGAAGGTCACGCGCTCCAGCACCGCGTCCAGCACGGCCTGCTGGAACGGCTCCGCCGCAACCATTCCGACCCCTCTTCGCCACCGGTCAGACCAGCGTAGCGGCGCCGGTCAGGGCATCGAAAGCGGCCAGCGCGGCCAGTACCAGCAGTACGACGCCGGTCACCCTGCGGATCAGCGCCGCGGGCAGGTGGCGGATCAGCCTGCCGGCCACCATGGCCACGCCGGCCACCGCCCACAGCGCGGCGACGGCCGCGACACCCACTCCGAGTGGGTCTGCGTAGCGGGCGGCCAGGTTCGCGGTGAGGATCTGCGTCAGGTCGCCCCACTCGGCGATGAAGATGACCAGGAACGCGGTGCCGACCGTGCGGGCGCCGCCCGCGGACCGGTAGCCGGTGTCGTGCGCGTCGTCATCGCCGTCACCGGCATCCCGGAACGACATCATGGCGCCGACCAGGAACATCAGCGCGACCACAGCCAACACCAGTCGGTGCGGCAACAGGGTGAACAGGACGCCGCCGACGGTGACCGCGATGGCCACGTGCACCAGGAAGGCCATGGCGACGCCGAGCCAGACCAACCCGCTCCTACCCCGGGCGGCCAGCAGCAACGACGCGAACATGGTCTTGTCGGGCAACTCACCGATGAACACCACGCCGAACACAGTGGCGAGGGCGGCAAGGGACACGATGCTCCGCTTCCGACCTGCGCGGAGGTGTCCAGGGGAACGCTTCCGCGCCGGCCTGTGGTTAAGGTCGGTTAGCGGAAGGTCTCGCCCACCTGGCGATTGCGCCAGGCCCGGCGACCGGGCGTCCTGGGACGCCAGCGTGTCGATCCACCGGCGGGGGCTACTCCCCTTCAACTGATCACCAGCCTACTGCATCCCGGTACCACCGTCCGGGCGCGGGCCGATGAGCACGAGAGCACCCGTACGGAGTGTCCGAAACCAGGTGCTGACCAGCTAAGATTCTCTCATGGGACATGGGGTCGAAGGTCGGGATACCCCGCCGGCCCGCTTGCATCCCGACGACGCGGCCAAGGTGGCGGCCACCTTGCAGGCTCTGGCGACGCCGAGCAGGCTGCTCATCCTCACGCGCCTGCGGCACGGTTCCTGCCCGGTTGGCGAACTTGCCGAAGAGGTCGGCATGGCGCAGTCGGCCGTGTCCCACCAGTTGCGCCTGTTACGGGCGCTCGGCCTGGTCACCGGCGCCCGGCACGGCAGGCAGATCGTGTACAGCCTCTACGACAACCACGTCGCGATGCTGCTGGACGAGGCCGTCTACCACATCGAGCACCTGCGCCTGGGCGTCCGCGACGCACCCGACCGAGCCGGTTAGTCCACTGTGGACAATTACCTGAGCGGTATGAACGTCGTATGACAGCCACCGCGACCGGCACTGTCACGCCGCCGGGCATCCGCCTGCCGGTACTGGTCCAGACACTGCTGTTCGGCCAGTTCAGGGCCGCATTGCTGCCGCTGGTCCGCCGTCGCTACGGCGACATCTCCACGCTGCGGCTGGCGCCCGCCAACCGGCTGGTGGTCCTGCTGTCCCGGCCCGCGGACATCAAGACGGTGTTCAGCGGCCCGAGCACCGTGTTCCATGCCGGTGAGGGCAACGCGATCCTCGGCCCGATCATGGGTGAGCACTCGGTCCTGCTGGTCGACGAGGAGCAGCACCGGCGGGTGCGCAAGCTCCTGATGCCCGCGTTCCACGGCCCGGCGCTGCATGGCTACCAGGACCTGGTGGCCCGCTGGCGAAGGCCGAGGTGGACAGGTGGCCGACCGGCCGGGTCTTCAGGGCGCACGGCAGGATGCACGCCCTGACCTTGGAGATCATCCTCCAGGTCGTGTTCGGCGTGACCGACGCGGAGCGGCTGGCCGCACTGCGCCCGCTGGTCCGCCGAATCGTGGGGGTCGGTCCGCTGATCATGCTCGGCTGGTTCAACCCCCGGTTGCAGGGCATGGGGCCGTGGCGCCGGTACGCGGCGGTCCAACGTGAGCTGGACCGGCAGTTGTACGCGCTGATCGCGGAGCGCAGGACGGCCGACGACCTCGCCGACCGGGACGACGTGCTGTCCAGGCTGTTGCGCACCACCGACGAGGACGCAGGCGACCCGCTGACCGACTCCGAACTGCGCGACCAACTCGTCACCCTGCTGCTGGCCGGCCACGAGACCACGGCCACCGCACTGGCCTGGACCCTGCACGAACTGGCCAGGCGACCCGGGCAGTTGCGGGCCGCGCAGCGGGCGGCCGACGAACACGACGAGGAGTACCTGACCGCGGTCGCCAAGGAGACGCTGCGGCTGCGGCCGGTAATTTACGAAGTCGCGCGCAAGTTGACCGAGCCGGTGGAGGTCGGCGGCTACCGCCTACCGGCTGGCGCAGTCGTCGCACCGGCCATCGGACTGGTCCAGACCGATCCGCGCAATCACCCCGAGCCGGACGATTTCGACCGGACCGATTTCTGCACGGCCAACCTCCGGCGAACACGTGGATACCGTTCGGTGGCGGTGTGCGGCGCTGTCTCGGCGCGGGATTCTCCCTGCTGGAGGCGTCGGTTGTGCTCGGCGAAGTATTGCGGCGCTTCGACCATCGGCACCGATCAACAGCGGCCGGAACGGCAGCGAGCGCGCAACATCACGCTGGTCCCGGCAAGGGGTGCGCGCATCGTCGTGCGGCCGCGGTCGGCCGGAACGACTACTGACCGCTGACCGGTACAGAACGACCAGTCAGCAAGTTCAGTGAACCGTTACAGCAAGGCGCGCGTCGATAGTGGCATTGACGGGAAACCGGCGTCACACTCGAGACATCGGGCCGTCAACCACAACGAGCCGGATTGCTGAAAGGCCGTGATCGCGATGCAGAACCCTGCCGAGGCCGCATCCTCGTCCACCGACGGATGGCTGGAGCACTACCGAGAGACAGCCGTACACGTGCTGGTCAGCCACCAGTGTGTTGGCACGCTGTGCAGTTCGTGCGGCCAGGAGTGGCCGTGCCGACCCGCATGTGCGGCAGAACAGGCGCTGGAGCTCTGAAGTTCGTTCCACCAGCGGGATAAACCAGCGACATGGGGATTACCGTTCCGTGACCAGTTCCGGAACGGTGGGGGACTAATTGCCGGCATTCCTGTTGCGATCGTCGCCGCGCACCGGCTGGTCAGAGGCCTGAGCACTCCCGGTAGGCTCGTGCCGAAAATGATTCCCAATGTCCGCTCCGGGAGGGCACGGCATGGCTCTGGCACCTGGTGCTGTCCCACGGGCAGCCCTGGTCGGCCTCATGCTGTGTGTGCTCGCGGCAGCCGGTTGCGGCACGCCGAGCACCGTGGCCGACGGCCGGGTCCAGGTGGTCACGTCCACGGATGTCTGGGGCAGCGTGGTGGCCGCCGTCGGTGGGCGGGACGTGGACGTCGCGGCGATCATCCACAACCCGAACCAGGATCCGCACGACTACCAGAGCACACCGCTGGACGCAGCCAAGATCGCGGCGGCCCAACTGACCGTCTACAACGGCGACGGCTACGACGACTTCTTCTCGGCCGATCTGCGGGCCACCCCGTCGGCCAAGCGCGCCACCATCGTCGCGTTCGACCTGTCCGGCCAGCCTGCGAGCGCCAACGAACACATCTTCTACGACCTGCCGACGGTCACCAAGGTGGCTGACGCGGTCGCCGCGCGACTCGGCAGGATCCAGCCGGCACACGCGGCGGCGTTCACCAGCAACGCCAGGACCTTCGACGCCCATGTCGACGCCCTGCTGGCCACAGCGCGGCAGATCGGCGTGCGCCATCCCGGCCGGCGGGTCGTCGTCACCGAACCGGTCACCGACTACCTGCTGCACGCGGCGGGCGTCACCGACGCCACGCCCGCGGAGTTCGAGCGCGCGGTCGAGTCGGACACCGACGTCCCGGTTGCGGCGCTGAGCGCCACGCTCAACCTGATCACCGGCCATCAGGTGGCGGCCGTCGTGGACAACGCGCAGACTCAGACCACGGTGACGGATCAGTTGACCGGCGAAGCCCGGTCAGCAGGTGTCCCGGTGGTCGACGTGACGGAAACACTGCCGCAGGGAGTCACCGGCTACTTACAGTGGATGACCGCTCAGGTCAACGCACTGTCTGCCGCACTGGCCAACTGACGACTTGTGTAGGTGTCATGTTCATCCCGGCTCCGTTCCCGCTGTTCGAATTCGACGACTCGGCCGTGCCCGACCTGCGGTCCGCCAAGCGTTGGCTGCCCGGTTGGCAGGGCCCGGCGAACGAAGCGGCCGAGGACGTGTGTCTCGGCTGGATCGGCGGCGACGGCCGACAAGCCGTTGTCTCGACGGCCCTGTCGTCCCGGTATTCGGTCGATGACGGGCGCTTCAACGCGGTGTTCCTGGTGCTCGGCGGAACCCAACTGTCGATACAGGGCAGGCCAACCGATCCCGCCGCCACCCGCGACATGCTGAACAGCCACACTCACGACGACGATGCCTGGACCATGGGCGAGGTCGTCGTCGACGGGCGGTCCGTCGCCACCGAGACGACACGGGTCGACGACGCGGTCGTCGGCTATCTCTTCGTCGGCACCCGGCTCGCGTGCTACGGCGTTGTCGGGATCGACCTCCCGGCACTACGCCTGCGGACGCTGACCGAGGCGGCGGCGGCCACCTACCCGGCCGACCCGACCAGGCAACTCACGATGGACGAACTCAAAAACCGTTAGCCACCAGTCACTTCAGTTCGCCGCTGGTCTTGCCCAGCAGCCTGCGGGCCACGATCAGCTGCTGGATCTGTTGCGTGCCTTCGAAGATGTCCAGGATCTTGGCGTCCCTCGCCCACTTCTCCAGCAGGCTCTGTTCGGAGTAGCCGAGGGTGCCGGCCAGTTCGACACAGCGCAGCGCGACATCCGTGGCGGTCCGACCCGCCTTGGCCTTCGCCATGGACGCCTGCAACGAGTTCGGCTTGCTGTTGTCCGCCATCCACGCGGCTTCCAGCGTCAACAGGTAGGCCGCCTCGTAGTCGGCCTCCAGCCCCAGATAGGTCGCGGCGGCCGCCGACTGGCTGTTCGCCGGCCGGTCGTAGTCCACGACGACACCGGCATCCGCCAGCAGCGAAGCCATCTCCTCCAGCGCCGCCCGCGCCACGCCGACCGCCATCGCGGCGACCAACGGCCGGGTGTTGTCGAACGTCTGCATCACGCCGGCGAAACCACCGCTTGCTGAGATCTCCGGGTTGCCGAGCAGGTTCTCCGCCGGCACGCGCACGTTGTCCAGCCGGAAGTGCGCAGTATCCGACGCCCGGATGCCCAGCTTGTGTTCCAGCCGAACGAGTTCGAACCCCGGCGTGCCCTTCTCGACCACGAAGGACTTGATGGCCGCGCGTCCCTTGCTCCGGTCCAGGGTGGCCCACACGACAACGGCGTCGGCACGTTCGCCGGACGTCACGAAGATCTTCTCGCCGTTGAGCACGTAGTGGTCGCCGTCCAACACCGCGGTCGTCCGAATCGCGGCCGAGTCGGACCCCGTGTCCGGCTCGGTGATAGCCATCGCGGCCCACTTGCCGGCGAACCGCTGCAACTGCTCGTCGTTGGCCACCGACGCGATGGCCGCGTTGCCGAGGCCCTGCCTCGGCATGGACAGCAGCAGTCCGACGTCACCCCAGCACATCTCGATCGTGCCGAGCACGGTGGCCAGGTTGCCGCCGTTGCGCACACCGCCGGCAGGCCGATCACCGCCCTTGCGCACACCGGCCGCCCCCGCACCGCCCGCACCGGACGCGTTCAGACCGTCGATCAGTGCGGCCAGCATGTCCAACTCGACCGGGTACGTGTGCTCGGCGTGGTCGTACTTGCGGGAGTTCGGCCGGAAGATCTCCGCAGCCGACCGGTGGGCCTGGCCGACCAGCATGCCCAGCTTCTTCGGCACCTCAAGGTTGATCACCGCGAACTCCCCCTCACACCAGCACGACACCCTCGGCGACGCCGATGGCCCGTAGGTCCCGATACCAGCGTTCGACGGGGTGCTCCTTGACGTAGCCGTGCCCACCGAGCAGTTGCACACCGTCGCTGCCGATGGCCATTCCCTTGTCCACACACAGTTTCCGGGCCAGCGCGACCTCGCGGGCGTACGGCTTGCCCTGCTCGGCCCTGCTGGCGGCCCGGTACGTGACCAGCCGCATGCCTTCCAGTTCGATGCCGATGTCGGCCACCCGGAACGCGACGCCCTGCCGGTGGCTGACCGGCTCGCCGAACGCGACCCTGTCGTTGACGTACGGGATCACGTAGTCCAGCACCGCCTGCGCCGTGCCGACCGCCAGGGCACACCAGCCGAGCCGGGACAGCCGGACGCACTCGGCGTAGGCGGCGGAATCACCGAGCAGCGCACCCGCCGGCACCGCGACCTTCTCCAGCACCAACCGGCCCATACCGGCGGCACGCAGCCCCATCGACGGGTCGGATTCCACGCTGACACCCGAGGTGCCCGACTCCGCGATGAACAACGCAGGTCCCCGGCCCTCCAGGTCGGCGGCGACCACGAACAGCTCAGCCTCCGATGCCCGTGGCACCAACGACTTCACGCCGTCCAGCACGAATCCGCCGGCACTCCTGCGAGCCTTGGTACGCAGCACGAACGGGTCGAACAACGGGCGCGGTTCGAGTAGCGCGAGCGCCGCGGCCGGCACGTCGTCACCGGTGAACGCCGGCAGGTAGGTGGCCTGCTGGTCGGCATCGCCCCACAGGGCGAGCGCGTTGCTGACGGCGGCAGGCGCGAGGCAGGCCACGGCGAGCCCCATGTCGCCCCTGGCCAGCGCCTCGGCGACCAGCACCGTCGTCGTGGTGGCGCGCTCGGTGGCGACGCCGCCCAGCGACTCCGGCACGCCGAGCAGCGGAATGCCCAGTTCGGTGGAGGTCGCCAGCACCTCGGCGGGTGCGGCGCACGCCTCGTCGGCAGTTGCGGCGGCCGGGCGCAACCGCTCGGCGGCGAACTCACCGACCGCTTCGGTGATCATCCGCTGGTCGTCGGTCGGTGTGAGGTCGAGCAGGCCGCGTTCCTCGCCGGCCGGCAGCCTGGCGGGCTTGCCCAGCCGTTGTGCCGACTGGAAGGTCCGGCCCGCCGCAGCCGCGACCCGGAATCCGGTCTTCGTGGCCTCGAACACCGCCTGTTGGGCCGGCGCGCGCAGGCCCAGCCTGGTCAGCATGCGGGTGCCCGCGAGCTGGTTCAGCACTGACAACGCTGCGCTCATCGGGTCCCGGCGCCCGTTCTCCTGCGCGGCCACGGCCACCCCGTTCCTGTCGATCGTCCAGCGCCAGCAATTACCGTAGAGCATACCTACTGGCGAGTAAACAACCGACGGGGACGGGGTGGCCGTGGTGGTGACGGTGCCCGGTCAGCTGGTGGCCGTGGCCTCCTCACCCCCGGACTTGGTCATCTTGGCCTTGAGGACACCCAGCGGGCTGGCGACGTCCTCCAGCGACTTGCCTTCCGCCGCGACAGCGAAGAAGACGGCGATCAGACCACCGATGACCATGATGGCCGCACCCGTGATGTAGCCGATGAACAGCTTGTTGAAGTCCGGGTGGTTCTTGTCGATCAGCGAACCGTAGAACAGCGTGGCGAGCGCACCGACGATCTGCGCGATGGAGAAGAACACGGCGATCGCCTTCGCCCTGACCTCCTGCGGGAAGATCTCGCTCACCGTGAGATAGGCCGCGCTCGCCCCTGCCGACGCGAAGAAGAAGATGATCACCCAGGCCAGGGTCTGGGTGGTCGCGTTGAACACCTGCGCCTTGAACAGGAACGCGCTGACGGCGAGCAGCACACCGGCGATCAGATAGCTGCCGGAGATCATCTTCTTGCGGCCGATCGTGTCGAACAGCGGTCCGAGCACGAGTGGGCCGATCAGGTTGCCGATGGCGAACGCGATGCCGTAGAGAGCCGCCGAACCGTTCACGTGGAAGAAGACGGTCAGCACGATCGTGTAGCTGAAGAAGATGGCGTTGTAGAGGAAGGACTGCGTGACCATCAGGCCGAGGCCGAGGATGGCCCGTGGCCGGTAGTCCCGCAGCAGCACGATCAGCAGTGCGAAGTAGCCCGTCTTGTCCGCGGGCCGGACGTCGATCGCCCTGCTCTCGTCGACCGGTTCCAGCTTGCCGCCCTTTTCCTCGACCTCCCGCTCGATCGCGGCGATGGTCGCCTCGGCTTCCTCGGCACGGCCGTGCATCAACTGCCAGCGCGGACTCTCCGGCAGGTTGCGCCGCACGTAGATGATGACGACGGCCAGCACCGGGCCGAGCAGGAAGCCGAGCCGCCAACCAAGACTCGGGTCGATCGCGGTCAGGAAGATGTAGGTGGCGCCGGAGCCGATGATCGCACCGGCCCAGTAGGTGCCGTTCACGGCGATGTCGATACGGCCGCGGTGGCGGGCCGGGATCAGTTCGTCGATGGCCGAGTTGATGGCCGCGTACTCACCGCCGATGCCCATACCGGCGATGATGCGGGTGGCGTAGAGGAACACGACCCAGCCTGCGCCCGCGCCCGCCGTCGCCGCGCTCAGGCCACTACCGACCAGGTAGACGCCCAGCGTGATCATGAACAGCTTCTGTCGGCCCCACTTGTCGGCCAGGTTGCCGAAGAACAGTGCGCCGATGACCTCACCGATGAGATAGACGGTCGCGATGCCCGCCGCGCCCGCGGCTGACAGGTTCAGCGTGCCCGGCTTCGTCAGCACACCCTCGATCGAGCTGGCGACACTGATCTCCAGGCCGTCCAGGATCCACGCGACACCGAGTGCGACCACGAGTCTGGTGTGGAAGGAGGACCACGGCAGTCGGTCGATGCGTGCCGGAATCAGACTTCGAACCGTGCCACCGGTGTCCTGCTGAGCTGTTGGAGTAGCCACGTCACTGCTCCCCGTCTTGAGCGTTACACATTTTGTCGGTGATAGTAGTCACACGCCCTCCACTCCGCAGAAACGTCAGCGACGTAACGATCACTAGGAGTGCCCCGCCCAACCGCTGCTCAACCAACGCCCAACCACCGCATCGAGCAAGCGCGTGGCACGATGAACAACAGGACGTTGAGTAGCCGTTGGTAGCTGAGGAGGTCGCCGTGGCCAACACGGACGGGGACTGGCTGCCGGACGCCGCTCGTGCCCGTATGGCCAGGTACGACGAGATCGGACTGAAGACGTCACTGCTGTCCGTGGCCGGCACGGTCGGGGTCGAATCGGTCGGGTTGAAGCCGGTCGGCGAGGTGATGGGCTGCATCGTGCAGAACATCGGCTGGACCGGTGGACTCAACTACGGCATGGGCGGTTATGTCGGTTCGGTGAGCTTTCAGCCTTATGTGCAAGCGCTTTATCACGGTTTTGATACCGCCCTGGCGAGGATGACCACCGAGGCGAAGTCGATGAACGCCGACGGCATCGTCGGCATCCGGCTGACCCGCAGCAGGCTCGGTGAGAGCAGCCAGGAGTTCGTCGCGCTGGGCACCGCGGTACGGGCCGAGTCCACCCGGCGCCCGAGGCGGGTGTTCACCACCGATCTGGCCGGCCAGGACGTGGCCAAGCTGATGCAGGCGGGCTGGGTACCGACCAGGATCGCGATCGGGATCGCCGTGGAGAGCCAGTTCCTGGACTGGGCCAGCCGCTCGCAGATGTCCGTGATGGCCGGCAACACCGAGGTCACCGCGTACACGCAGTTGATCAACCGGGTGCGGGCCAAGTCCCGGCAGAGCTTCGCTTCGCATGCTCGCGGCACCCGGGCCGACGGCGCGATCGTGGCCAGCATGGGACTTCGGTCCTGGCACCAGGAAGCGGGCAACGCTCCGCTGCTGTGTGCCGAGGCTTCGATCTTCGGCACCACGATCGCCCGGTTCCACACGGGGCAGCGCGCTCCGACGAAAGCATTGACCATCATGCCGCTCCGGCAGGCCGGGCAGCAGCAAGTGAACACGCGGACGGAGAAGCGATGAGCAGTGCGGAGGTCGACGGGCAGAGCATCCCAGAGGATGCGATGCGCCGGCTCGCCGAGATGAAGCCAGGCCAGAGCACCACGCTGTTCACGTCGGACCTTTCGGTCAACGAGTTCCTACTGGTCCGGGAGGCGGGTTTCCGGCCGCTCGGGCTGGTGCTCGGTTCGAGCATCTACCACGTCGGCTTCCAGGTCGGCCGGTGGGGCAAGAACCAGGAACTGGACATGCTGTCCAACGCGATGTACCACGCCCGGGAACTGGCCATGTCCCGGATGGAGGCCGAGGCGGACGTGCTCGGCGCCGACGGGATCGTCGGTGTGCGGCTGGAGATCGAGTTCAAGGAGTTCGGCAACGACCTCGCCGAGTTCATCGCGATCGGCACCGCGGTGAAGGCGGAGGACCAGCCGGGCACCTGGCGCAACAACACCGGCAAGCCGTTCACGTCCGACCTGAACGGGCAGGACTTCTGGACTCTGGTGCAGGCGGGCTACGCGCCGCTGGGCATGGTGATGGGTTCGTGCGTCTACCACATCGCGCACCAGCGGTTCTGGCAGGCGATGGGCAACATCGGCCAGAACGTCGAGGTCCCGCAGTTCACCGAGGCGCTCTACGACGCGCGGGAACTGGCGATGAGCCGGATGCAGGCGGAGGCCGAGGCGCTGCACGCCGAGGGCATCGTCGGCGTGCAACTGCTGTCGCTGGCGCACCGGTGGGGTGGCCACACGACCGAGTTCTTCGCGATCGGCACGGCGATCCGCCCGTTGCGGACGGATCACACGATCGCCAAGCCGCAACTCGTGCTGCCGCTGGTGGATTCGTGAGTGGAGAGGTCGAGCCGGTAGGCCCGGCGTGGGACATGCACGTGATGATCGCCGCGCTGCGCGCTGACCGGTCGGACGTCGAGTCCTACACCAGGGTGCTCACCAACACTCTCGGCGATGCGCTGCCCGACGGCATGGTCGAGGTGGAGTACCGGCGCACCATGGGCGACCGGGTGTCCGGCCGGCCGGGGCTGGCCATCGCCGTCCAGGTGCACGGGCTGGACCGCGATCTCGAACTGCGCCAGGGCAAGCGCGGGGTGGCCGCCGAGGTGCGCAAGGTCGTCCGGGACGTGGTGATCAGCAGGAAGACGATCGGCATCGACGAGTGGCTGACGATGCTCGCCGAGGAACTGGGCAAGCTGGCCGAACGGGACGCCGCGGCACGGGCCGCGCTCGACCGACTGCTCGGCGCCTAGCCAGAAACCACATGATGAGCTGACAAAGCCGGCCCCGATCGTCTGGAGGGCCGGCTCGCGAGATTCAGATCAGATCAGGTCCCAGCGGGAGGCGACGGTCCGCAGCCGGGCCAACGCCCTGTGCTGGGCCACGCGGACCGCACCGGGGGTCGAGCCCACGGCGGTCGCGGTCTCCTCGGCGGACAGGCCGACGACGACGCGCAGCACCAGGATCTCCCGCTGCTTGGCCGGCAGCACCTTCAGCAGCTCGGCCATCCGCGCGGTCATCTCCTCGCGCATCGCCCGCTGTTCCGGCCCCGCGTCCAGCTCCGGCTCGTCCGGAACCTCAGCAACTGGCTCAGCCCGGTTTCGAGCGGCCGCCCGGTGGGCATCCGCTACCTTGTGCGCCGCGATGCCGTAGACGAACGCCAGGAACGGGCGACCTTGGTCCCGGTAGCTGGACAGTGCCGTCAGCACCGCGAGACACACTTCCTGGGCGACGTCGTCGGCGGAGGCGAACGAGCGCTCCTGCCGGCCGACCCGCGCCCTGCAGTACCTGATCACCAGCGGTCGCACGTACCCCAGCAGCCGGTCGACCGCTGTGCGGTCTCCAGCGACAGCGGCGGCGACGACCACCGCGAGATCAATGCCGTCGACTGTGGACGAGTTGTTGCTCGACTCGACCGGGGTTGCCACCACGGTCGGTCGAGGCAACGCCACAGCGAGCGGCTCACCAGTCACAAGTTCGGTCATCCCGGCCCCCAAGCTCACCGAACGAAACCCCCGACCCCACTACCGACACGCGGCGCGCGTGCCAGCCCCTAACAGCTCCGACCAGGCCGTACGCCAGGTCACCACACACTGGTCGAGTCACTCCGTGGAGGACTCCCACCGTCTGGTTCCTGACCGGCACCGGACATCACCTCTACCCTCGCGGCAGATCCCGCCATGTGATCTGCCAGGCATCACGGAGAGTACCCCCCGTGCGTGTGTCAAGCCAGCGCTACCCGCCGGGAACGTACGGATGTCATGACGTTTTGGGACCCTTGTCCATCCAAATCCAGGTTATTGATACCTAGTATCCAGAAGAACCAGTTCTTGGTCGAACTTCGACAAGGGCTTTCATCCTGACAACTCCCCCGGCCGTTCACCCTGCGGCCTTCTACATCGCACGCCTCTTCCGCCCGGAAGTCAATCCGGTGTCCGGCCGTGTTGACACCGTCATGTTCCGTAATCTGGAGTCATGACCAGCACCGCACGCCGCCCGGCGGCATCGGCCTCCGACACGTCGCGGTCGGCCATCCTCGCAGCGCTGACAACCCATGTGACCAGCAGCGGCGACCCGGTTACCACGAGTGAGCCGGGCACCGGGCGCCCCATCACGGCCATGCCGCAGTGCACCTCCGCCGACGTGTCGGCGGCGTTCGCGGCCGCGCGGGCCGCCCAATCGGGATGGGCGGCGACCCCGGTACGGGAGCGAGTGGCGCCACTGTCGACACTCCACGATCTCCTACTGACGGAACAGCGACAAATTCTGGACATTGTGCAATGGGAAACTGGTAAGGCTCGGAAACATGCCTTCGAAGAGGTTCTCGAAGTCGCGATGAACGCGTTGTATCTGGCCCGAATTACGCCGAAGACACTGCGCCCGGCACGCCGGGCGGGGGCGTTGCCCGGTCTCACCCGAACAGTGGAGACCAGGATCCCCAAAGGTGTGGTATGCGTGATCACTCCCTGGAACTATCCGCTCGCTCTGACGGCAGACGTGCTACCCGCCATCGCAGCCGGCAACACGGTCGTGCAGAAGCCGGACACGCAGACCGCGCTCACCGCGCTCTGGTTACGAGAAGCCCTGGTCAGGGCCGGTATGCCGCGTGAGGTGTGGCAGATCGTGCTCGGTGATCCGGCCGTCATCGGCGACACGCTGATCGACGAGGCCGACTTCGTGGCGTTCACCGGGTCGACGGCGGCCGGCAGGCGGATCGCAGCCCGGGCCGGCGAGCGGCTGATCGGCTGCTCGCTCGAGCTGGGCGGCAAGAACCCGATGGTGGTACTCGCCGACGCCGACGTGGCCGCGGCGGCCAACGGCGCTGTGCGGGCCTGCTTCGCCAACGCGGGCCAACTGTGCATCTCGATCGAGCGGCTGTACGTGCACCAGGCGGTGCACGACCGGTTCACCGACGAACTGGTGCGCCGGGTGAAGGGGTTGAAGCTGGGCATCGGCCCCGACTTCGGCGTCGACGTCGGCTCGCTGACGTCCGGTCGACAGTTGGACACCGTGACACGGCACGTCGAGGACGCCAGGGCCAAGGGCGCCACGGTGCTGGCAGGCGGCAGGCCACGGCCGGACATCGGCCCCTTCGTCTACGAGCCGACCGTGTTGTCCGATGTCACGCCGGGCATGCTCGCGTATCGGCAGGAAACCTTCGGTCCCGTGGTGTCCGTGTACCGCGTCGAATCCGACGACGAGGCTGTGACCAGCGCTAACGACTCCGAGTTCGGGCTGAACGCGAGCGTCTGGAGCACCGACACCCAGCACGCCCGGGCGATCGCCGGCCGGATCGAGGCCGGTTCCGTCAACATCAACGAGGGCTACGGCGCCACCTACGCGTCGCAGGCCGCGCCGATGGGCGACATGAAGTCCAGCGGTCTCGGCCGCAGGCACGGCGCCGAGGGGCTGCTCAAGCTGACCGACGCGCAGACCGTGGCCAGCCAGCACCTGCTCGGCTTCGACCCGCCGCCCGGCATCTCGGCCCGCCAACATGCCAGGCTGCTGACCGCCGGGCTGCGCCTGCTCAAGCGCCTGCACATCCGCTGATCCTCACAGGAAGCTCCCAGCCCATCCCAAGCAGACACCCATGTTCGCCGGTCAGGCTGCTGGTATGGGCGATGCACGGGTGCTCGTGGTGGATGACGAGCCACAGGTGAGGGACCTGCTGGCGGCCGCGCTGCGGTCCAGCGGGTTCGACGTCGTCGCGGCGGGCGACGGCGCGCAGGCCGTCGCGACGGCCAGGACCCATCCGCCGGACGTCCTGGTGCTCGACGTGCTGCTGCCCGACATCGACGGCCCCACGCTGGCCCGCACGCTGCGTGCCTCGCACGACGGCGTGCCGTTGCCCGTGCTGTTCCTCACCGAGCGGGTGCCGGCCGCCGAGCGGATCGCCGGGCTGACCGCAGGCGGTGACGATGTTGTCACGAAACCGTTCAGCGTCGAGGACGTCGTGCAGCGGCTGCGTGGCATCGTGCGCCGGACCTCCGGTGACGACAGCGAACTGCGCTACGCGGACCTGAGCCTGGACGAGGACGCGCACGAGGTGCGCAGGGCGGGCCGGGTGTTCGACCTGTCGCCGACCGAGTTCGCGCTGCTGCGCTACCTGATGGTCAACGCGGAGCAGGTGGTCAGCAAGGCGCAGATCCTGGACCGGGTGTGGAGCTACGACTTCGAGGGCGACAGCCGCATCGTCGAGTCCTACATCAGCTATCTGCGCCGGAAGATCGACTCGGCGGGCGATCCGCTGATCCACACCGTCCGCGGCTTCGGCTACTCGCTGCGCGAGGCTCGCTGACCAGGAGCCCTAAACTCCGGGGACATGACCAAGAGCCTCGCCATCCAGGAGTTCCTGGATGGAACGGCCCCGCCGACGCCGTGCCTGGTGATCGACCTGGACCTGGTGCGGGACAACTACCTCGCGCTGCGCGCCGCCATGCCGGCGACCAGGATCTACTACGCGGTGAAGGCCAATCCGACGCCCGAGGTGATCCGCCTGCTGGTCGGACTCGACGCCGGTTTCGACGTGGCCAGCCCCGCCGAGATCACGCTGTGCCTGGCCAACGGGGCGGACCCGGCGACACTGTCCTACGGCAGCACCATCAAGAAGGCCGCCGACATCGCGTTCGCCCACGAACACGGCGTTTCTCTGTTCACCACCGACAGCATCGGCGACGTCGAGCACATCGCGGCCCACGCGCCGGGTGCCGGCGTGTGCTGCCGGGTGGTCGTCAACCCGCCCGGTGCCGCGACCCCGCTGGGGCGCAAGTTCGGCTGCGCCGAGGACATGGCCGGTGACCTGCTGACCCGCGCGGCTGAACTCGGCCTGCGCAGCCGAGGTGTGTCGTTCCACGTCGGCTCACAGCAGACCGACCCGGCCGCGTGGCGTACCGGCATCGAGCAGGCGGCCAGGATCGGCACGCGACTGGCCGCCGCCGGCATCGACCTGGACCTGATCAACCTCGGTGGTGGATTACCCGCCGCGTACTTGACCGCAGTGCCGGCGCCGGAGCGCTACGCGGCCGCAATCGACGCCTGTGTGGCGGAGCACTTCGGCGCCGACCCGCCGGCCACCATGATCGAGCCGGGCAGGGCGATCGTCGCGACAGCCGGACTGATCCGCAGCGAGGTCGTGCTCGTGGCCAGGAAGTCAGCGGCCGACCAGCACCGTTGGGTGTACCTGGACGTCGGCCGGTACGGCGGGCTCGCCGAGACCGAGAACGAGGCCATCGCCTACCGGATGGTGACGCGCTTCGACGGCACCGAGGACGGCCCGGTGATACTGGCCGGCCCGACCTGCGACGGCGACGACGTGCTCTACCAGCGCACCCCCTACCGGCTGCCGATGCGGCTGGCCGCGGGCGATCACGTCGACATACTGGCCGCCGGGGCCTACACGGCAAGCTATTCCTCGGTGGCCTTCAACGGCTTCGCCCCGCTGCCGACGTACTGTGTCGGGCAGGGAGGTGCCTAGATGTCGGCCGTCGGGGTCTTTGCAGGGCAACATGTTTTCGCGGAGTTCGAGGGGATCGACCCGCTGCTCCTGGACGACGTCGCGTTCCTGCGCGGCGCGATGGAGCGCTCGCTGCACGATGCCGGTGCCACTGTCTGCGAGATCATCAGCAAACGCTTTGCGCCGCAAGGGGTTACCGTGCTCGCACTGCTGTCCGAGTCGCATGCTTCGCTGCACACGTATCCCGAACTCGGCTCGGTGTTCCTCGACGTGTTCACGTGTGGCAACCGCGCCGACCCCGAAGTCGCCATGCGGCTGCTGGCCGACGCGCTGGCGGCGACGTCGACGAACATCACCACGTTGCAACGCGGGGTGAAGTCGTGACCACACGGCGGATCCACGAGCCGCTGGCGCCCGGCATGACGCGGGTGTGGGATGTGGACGACATCGTGCACGAGGGCGACACACCGTTCCAGCACGTGCTGATCGGCAGGACGGCCCAGGGCATGTCGCTGTTCTGCGACAACGACAGGCAGAGCACCGAGTTCAGCCAACTCGTCTATCACGAGGCCCTGTTGGTGCCCGCGCTGCTGCTGGCCGACCAGGTCGAGCGGGTGCTCGTCGTCGGGTCGAGCGAGGGCGTCGTGTGCCAGATCGCCGTGGAGTTCGGCGCCGCCCACGTGGACCACGTGGACATCGACGAGCAGGCCGTCCGGCTGTGCGCGGAACACCTGCCCTACGGCTACACACCGTCCGAACTGGACAGTGCGGAACGCGGGTCGGGTCCGATCACGGTGCACTACGGGGACGGCTGGGAGTTCGTCCGCCGGACCACCGATCGATACGACGTGGTGCTGGTGGACCTGCCCGACGAGCGGCCCGACGACGCGACGGCACAGCACAACCGGCTCTACGGACCCGAGTTCATGGCCATGTGCCGTGCCGCGACGACGATCGGCGGCGTCGTCGTCAACCAGGCGGGCTGCCCCACGTTGTGGCGCAACGAAACGCTGATCCGATCACTGCGCACGTTCGACGAGAACTTCGGCACCGTCTCGTGTTTCAGCTCCGACGAGCACGAGTGGGCGTTCGTCAGCGGCCGGGCCGACGTGGTGGCCGACCCGACCGGGCTGATGATGGGACGGCTGGCCAGCAGCCGGTACCAGCCGAGGACCATCGACGCGGAGGCGCTGCGCAGCAGGACGGTACTGCCCTACCACGCCCGGCACGCTGTCACGCTGCAGAACTGAACCCGACGACCAGTCGTTCCGGGCCGCGCAGGTTCACGTGCGGCCGGTAGCGCAGCGAATCGACGTCCAGCACAGGGTCGGTGATCCGGCCGGCGAACGCGGACAGCGCGATGGTGCCTTCCAGCCTGGCCAGGGGCGCGCCGAGGCAGAAGTGCGCGCCTGCGGCGAAGGACAGGTGCTGCCTGGCGTCCCTGGTGATGTCGAACCGGTCCGGGTCGGCGAACACGGCGGGGTCGCGGTTGGCTGCACCGAGCAGCATCAGGATCATGCCGTCGGCCGGCACGACGACATCGCCGAGCGGCAGTGGGCTGCGGGCCACCCGGTTGGTGAGCTGCACCGGCGGGTCGTAGCGCAGCACCTCCTCGACGGTGCCCGTGATCAGCGACGGGTCGGCACGCAGCGCGGCCAACTGGTCGGGGTGCCGCAGCAGCGCGAGCACACCGTTGGCGATCAGGTTCGCCGTCGTCTCGTGCCCGGCGACCAGCAGCAACACGCAGGTGGAGATCAGCTCGCTCTCGGTCAGCTGGTCACCCTGCTCCTCGATCAGCACCAGCCTGGACAGCAGGTCGTCGCCCGGCTGCGCGCGGCGGGCGGCGATCAGCTTGCTGAAGTAGTCGTGGAACTCGGCCTGCGCGGCCAGGATGGCGGCCAGTTCGGCCTCGTCGGTGACGGCCATGACCGGGTCCAGCCCACGCACCAGCCAGCGTGACCAGGCCTCGAACTGCTCGTGGTCGGCCTCCGGCACGCCGAGCAGTTCGCTGATCACCCGGACCGGCAGCGGGTAGGCCAGTCCGGCGACCACGTCGAAGCTGTCCGCGTCGGCGAAGCCGGCGACCAGGTCGTCCACGATCTGCCTGATCCTGGGCTCCAGTGCCGCGATCACCCTCGGCGTGAACGCCTTCGACACCAGTCTGCGCAGCCGCGTGTGATCCGGCGGGTCGAGCGACAGGAACGACGGCGTGGCGTCCCGCTCCCGGTCGTCGCCGAACCTGCGGGGCAGCAGGGTCCGGCTGCGGTCACTGCTCAACGTCGGGTCGCGCAGGATCGCCGTGCACCGGTCGTGCGTGCCGATCACGGTCATC
>DASXYT010000094.1:0-18950 GCA_036502345.1 Pseudonocardiaceae bacterium
GTCGGCCCGCTGCCTGCGTACCTCGTGCACCGGCACGTCCGCCCGCACCAGCGTCTCGACGACGACGGGCGCTGACGTGCCTGCCAGGTCCACCAGCAGCCCGTCGTCCACCATGCGGACGCCAATCTTGTTGTCCCGCAATGCTTCCACGCCTTCGGCGCGAGCAGGTGTGGTCACCAGCAGGGTCGGGTTGCCGGCCTCCAGCAGCGGCGCCAGCTCGCCCTGGGCGACCACGTTCCCCCTGTGCAGCACGGCGACGTGCGTGCAGGTGGCCTCCACATCGGACAACAGGTGCGACGAGACGAGCACCGTCGTGCCGACGGCGTGCAGTTCGCCGATGACTCTGCGGATCTCCCTGGTACCCGCGGGGTCGAGGCCGTTGGTCGGCTCGTCCAGCACCACCAGGTCCCTCGGCACCAGCAGCGCGGCCGCGAGGCCGAGCCGCTGCTTCATGCCAAGCGAGTAGCCCCGGTACTTGCGGTGGCCCGCCGCGGTGAGTCCGACCCGGTCCAGCGCGTCGGTCACGGCCCTGTTGATCGCGTTGGTGGGCAGCCGGGGTTCGGCGGCCGCCACCCTGCGCAGGTTGTCCACACCGGACAGGAACGGGTGGAAACCCGGCCCCTCGACCAGCGCGCCGACCTTGGGCAGCGCGTCGGCCGCGCCATCCGGCATCCGCTGCCCGAGCAGTTCGACCTGACCCTCGGTGGGCCGGACGAGACCGAGCAGCATGCGGATGGTGGTGGTCTTGCCCGATCCGTTCGGGCCGAGCATGCCGAGCACACTGCCCGCCGGCACGTCGAGGTCGAGGTGGTCGACCGCGACCGTGCCACGGAAGATCTTGCGTAGGCCCGTCGTGCGGACCGCGAAACCGGGGGCGGGCGCCGATGTCTCGGCGCCCACCACCTCCTCGGTCCTGACCGTGGTCACTTTCCGCCGCCCAGTGCCTGGATCAGCACCTGCTGCGGCACGAACCCGATCGCGACCCTGCCGTCCGACGTGAGCAGCGCGTTGCCGACGTTGGTGCCGATGACATAGCCCGAACCCCACGTGCCGTGCACCGGAGTGGCGAACTGCTTCACCAGGCCCAGCGCGTTGCCGACGCTGCCCTTGCCCGAGTCGCTGGGCAGTTGGGCCACCACGACGGTGTCCCAGCCGGTACCGACGAACTTCGGCTCGGTGGTGCCCGCCACGTCGGTGGAGTGCTGGTCGTGCGTGTCACCGTTGACCACGGTGGCGCCCGCCGGGATCGTGAACCTGAACAGCGCCGGGTCCTGCTGACCCATGTCGATGCTGGTGAACCCGATCTGCACGGCCGGCGTGTTGGTGTTGTCGGCCAGCACGGTCAGTCGCAGCGGGATGTGCGTCTGTGCGTCGACCGCGATCCGCACCTCACGCAGCAGCGTCCGCTCGCCCGGCTTCGGCGCGAGCACCAGGTCGTAGGCGGGCCGGTTGGCCACCGTGTCGGTGCCGTCCACGCTCACCGTGCTGGTCGCCCGCACCGCCGAGATCAGATCCCGTGCCGCTGTGGCCGGGTCGAGGTCCTGCTGGTTCGCCTTGGCCTTCGCGTGTTCGGCGTCGTCCTTCAGTGAATGCTCGGTGACCGTGCGGCCGTCCGAGTTCCACTCGTAGATCGTCGAACCGGTGTCCACGATGGTCTGCTCGGCGTCCGCCGACGGGACCGAGATGCGGCTGTGGTTGTTGCCGTCGGTCCACACCCTGATCTGACTGGTGCCGTCGGCCGCCTCGGGCAGGCCGGGCAGCGCGGGCAGGCCAAGGTTGTTGACGATCTGCACCGTGCCCGCCATGGCGGGCGCCGACGCGGTCAGCACAGACTGGACGAGTGCGGCCGGCGTCGTCGTCGGCAGTGTGGGGGACTGACCAGCCCCAGCGGGTGCCGCGACGAACCCGAGTGCCACCGCGCCCGCCACGACACCAGCTACCGCTGCCCCCAGCGTTGCTTTCCTGCGGTCCATTTCTCCTCCTCCGTTTCCGGTGACTCCGAGACTGCACCTGGCAAGCTGAGATGGCGCTGAGAGCGTCGCGCTTGCTGAGAGACCACTGAGAACCACCAGTGCGGAACCCCCGGATACCGGCATTCTGTCCCTGTGAGGCCACGGGTGCTTGTCGCGGACGACGAACCGGGGGTCCGCCGTGCGCTCGAGCGCGGCCTGACCGCCGAGGGGATGGACGTCGTGGGTGCCGCGGACGGGCCGGGCGCGTTGCGCGCGGCGCTGACCGGCGCTTTCGACGTCGTCCTGTTGGACATCATGCTGCCCGGCCTGTCCGGGTACCGGGTGCTGGAACGGCTGCGCGCCGAGGGGGTGCACACCCCTGTCCTGCTGGTCTCGGCCAAGGACGGCGAGGTCGACCAGGCCGACGGGCTCGATCTCGGCGCGGACGGCTATCTCGTGAAGCCGTTCTCGTTCCGGGTGCTGGTGGCCCAGGTCCGGGCCCTGTTGCGGCGATCCACATCGGATGCCCGGCAGTCGGTGCGGATCGGCGAGTTGGACGTCGAGCGGTCGAAACGCCAGGTGCGCTGGGCGGGCGTGCTGGTGCCGCTGAGCCCTCGGGAGTTCGCCGTACTCGACGTGCTGGCCGGCCGGGCGGGCGTCGTGGTGACGAAGGACGAGTTGCTGCGCGCCGTCTGGGGTGACGAGCAGGCCGCCACCCGCAACGCCGTCGAGGTCTACGTCGGCTACCTGCGCAGGAAGCTGGAAGCGGCGGGCGCGGGCGAGGTACTGCGCACCGTCAGGGGACACGGCTACGTGGTCACCACGGCCGACCTGGACACGGCGCTGGGCGATGCTGGCGGGCCGCGGGCTTGACCGGACCACAGGGCTGGCTGCGCCACTGGTGGCTACGGCGGACGGTGCGATCCAGGATCACGTTGGTCGTCGCGACCGCCACGCTGCTGTGCCTGGTGCTGCTGGCGAAGCTGGTCAGCGGCCTACAGGGCAGCCTGCTGATCGACGCCGCCGACACCGACCTGCGTACACACCTGGACTCGGCATCCGCCCTGGTCACACAGGGTAGACAGCCCTCGTCGGCACCCGGTGACATCACCGTCCGGGTGCTGGACCGGGCCGGCGATCCGATGGACGGCGGCCCGCCGGTGCCGCTGGACGCCGATCAGGTGCAGACCCTGCAGGCCGGCGAAGCGGTGCTGAGCCAGGCCGTGCCGCCGGTCCGCTGGCTCGGCGTCGTGATCACCACACCGGACGGCAGCCAGCGGCTGGTCGTGGCGGGTGCGGCGCTGGTCGGCTACGACAGGGTGCGGTGGCTGTCGTTCCAGTGGTTGCTGCTGGTCGCGTTGCTCGGTGCTGCCGTTACCGGTGTGGCCGCCTGGTTCACGGTGCGTGCGTCGCTGCGGCCGGTGCACCGGACCCGCTTGGCCGCGACCGCGCTGCCGCCCGGTCAGCGGCTACCGGTGCCCGAGGCCAGGGACGAGTTGCGGGCCATGGCCGAGGCGATCAACGGCCTGTTGGCCCGTCGGGACGAGGCCAGGCTGCGGCTGCAGCGGTTCACCGGTGACGCCGCCCACGAGTTGCGCTCACCGGTGGCGTCGATCCGCGCGCAGGCCGAGGTGGCCGTGTTGCACCCGGACGCTGCGTTCGCCCAGGAGGTGCTGACCGAGGTCGTCACCGAGTCCGAACGGCTGTCCGCGCTGATCGACGACCTGCTCGTGCTGTCCCGTTCGGATGCGGGCGAGTTGCCGTCGGCCGGTCCGGTGGACCTGGCGCTGGCCGCCCAGACGGCGGTCGGGCGGCTGGCCGCCGACGGGCCCTCTGTCCGGCTGCGGGTGCCTGCCAGGTCGTCCTCGGTGTGGGCGTCGGCCGGCGAGTTGGACCTGGTGCTGGACAACTTGTTGCGCAACGCGGTCCGGCACGCGCGGGCCCACGTCACCGTGTTCGTGCTGCCCACGGCCGGTGGTGGCGCGCGGCTGCTGGTGGACGACGACGGCGGCGGCGTGCCCGAGGAGCACAGGTCCAGGGTGTTCGACCGGTTCTACCGGGTGCACGACGACCGGGGCAGGGCGACCGGCGGGTTCGGGCTCGGCCTGGCGCTGGTCGCCGAGGTGGTGCACCGGCGGGGCGGCACGGTGTCGGTCGGCGAGTCGCCGGACGGCGGCGCCCGGTTCGAGGCGCGCTGGCCGGGGCTGGCCGGCCGAACGGACTGAGGTCACCCGATCGGTGCAGGTGCCGGCCGGGCAGGATCACCGAGGTGATCGAGACCATTCCGGTGGCGGCGCCACCCCGCACGGTGGCGGCAGCGCTGGCCGAGCCGTGGCTGTTGCGCCAGGGTCTCGCCCCGTTCGGCCTCCGGGCGACGGTGGACCAGTTCGCGGCAGGCGACGACTTCGTCATCGAGGTGTTCCGCTGGCCGGTACGGCTCCGGGTGGTCCAGGCCGACGAGCACGGCCTGCTGGTCACCGGGCCGGTACGGCTACAGGCGACGGTCGTACCCAGCGGAACGGGCGCGCTGCTCACCTGCGACGTCGGGCGACCGGTGCCGCTACGCGTGGTGCGCGCGCTGCTGATCGCGGTGCGGGACCGGGCTGAGCAGTTGGCCGACGCCCCGGTGGTCGTCGGTGCCGCGATCGTGGCTGACGGGTCGGTACTGGCCGCCCAGCGCGACCGGCCGCCGATCGCGGCCGGTCGCTGGGAGTTCCCCGGCGGCAAGGTCGAGCCCGGTGAGGACGAGCGCGCCGCTCTGGTCCGGGAGTGCAAGGAGGAACTGGCCGCCGACGTGCTGGTCGACGACCGGCTCGGCCCCGATCTGGTGTTGGCCAACGGCTGGGTGCTGCGGTTGTACCTGGCCAGGCCGGCACCCGGCACCGAGCCGGTGGCCACGGAGCACCGGGCGCTGCGCTGGGTGGCGGCCGACCAGTTGGCCGACGTGGACTGGCTGCCCGCCGACCGGATCGTGCTGCCCGGTCTGCGAGCCGCCCTCAGCCCAGGCCGCTGACCCGCAGCGCCGCGGCCAGCCGGGGCCGGGCCCGTTCGCGGGCTCGTTCCGCACCCGCCGCCCTGATCCGGTCCAGCTCGGCCGGGTCGTCCAGCAGCGCGGTGGTGCGTTCCCGTACCGGTCCCAGTTCGGCGATCACGGCGTCGGCCACCTCGGCCTTCAGCGTCGCGTAGTCGTTGATGCCGACGGCCGCCTTCTCCGGTGTCACACCGGTGCAGGCGGCCAGGATCTCCAGCAGATTGGCCACGCCCGGTTGCGCCTCCGGTTCGTAGTCGACCTGCCCGACACCGTCCGTCTTCGCCCTGGCCACCTTGCGCCGCACCAGATCCGGCGGATCCAGCAGGAACACCACACCCGCCGTGTCCTGCGCCGACTTGGCCATCTTGCGGGCCGGGTCGGCCAGGTCCCTGATCCGTGCCGCCGCGTCCGGCAGTGCCAGCCGGGGCACGGTGAACACGTCGCCGTAGGTGCCGTTGAACCGCCTGGCCAGGGTCCTGGCCAGCTCGACGTGCTGGGACTGGTCCTCGCCGACGGGCACCTCGTCGGCGCCGTAGAGCAGGATGTCGGCCGCCATCAGCACCGGGTAGGTGACCAGGCTGAGCCGGACCGACTCGTTGTCGTGCGACTTCTGCTTGAACTGGGTCATCCTGCGGGCCTCGCCGAACGTGCAGGTGCACTCCAGTACCCAGGTCAGCGACGCGTGTTCGGCGATCAGGTCGGACTGCACGAACACCAGGTCGGGGTCGATGCCGGCGGCCAGCAGCACGGCCAGCTGTTCCCTGGTCAGCGAGCGCAGCCGGGCTGCGTTGTGCGTCGTGGTCATCGCGTGCAGGTTGCTGATGAAGTACAGGTCGTCAGGGGCGGTGTCGGCTGCCCAGCGCCGGATGGCGCCGAGGTAGTTGCCCAACTGGACGTGACCGGACGGCGTGATGCCGGAGAGCCGGGTCATCGAAGTGCTCCTCGGGTTGCGGGCCACCCGCCCGACCACCCGTGGTCAAGATCACAGGCCGCCTGGTCGGGCGGCCTGTGGTTGCTCGAAACGCGTATCAGGGCCGCTGGTCGGCGGCCCACCACATACCTCGATGTGTACGCATGGGAGCAGCGTAGTGCCCGCTGGCGTCTCCCGTCCTGCGGTTTCCGGGGTGCCTGGCCGGCCATCCGGTAGTCTGGACAGTGCCGCACCTGGGCGAACAGCACAGAGCAGTACAACGTAGCGCAGCGCCGGCGGCCATTCTTCTTTCCGTTTTACCGTCACCCACAAGGAGTTTCGCGTGTCCACGGCCACCGTGTCCGGCCCAGTCTCGGTCGCGCGTCCGCGCACCGACCTCCGCAACGTGGCGATCGTGGCGCACGTCGACCACGGCAAGACCACCCTGGTCGATGCCATGCTCCGCCAGTCGGGTGCCTTCGCTGCCCGCGCCGAGCTCGTCGACCGGGTCCTCGACTCCGGTGAGCTGGAGCGCGAAAAGGGCATCACCATCCTCGCCAAGAACACCGCGGTCCGCCGTGCCACGCCCGACGGCCCGAACGACTCGGTCACCATCAACGTCGTCGACACCCCCGGCCACGCCGACTTCGGCGGCGAGGTGGAACGCGGTCTCGCCATGGTGGACGGCGTGTTGCTGCTGGTGGACGCCAGTGAGGGCCCGCTGCCGCAGACCCGGTTCGTGCTGCGCAAGGCGCTGGCCGCCAGCCTGCCGGTCATCCTCGTGGTGAACAAGGTGGACCGGCCGGACGCCAGGATCGCCGAGGTCGTCGAGGAGACCCACGACCTGCTGCTGGAACTGGCCAGCGAGCTGGACTCGGTGGACGACTCGGTGCTCGACCTGCCGGTGGTCTACGCGTCCGCGCGGGCCGGCCGCGCCAGCCTGCACCGGCCGGAGGACGGCGGCATGCCGGACAGCGAAAACCTCGACCCCCTGTTCGACATGCTGCTCGCGCACGTGCCGCCGCCCACCGGTGACGCCGACGCGCCGCTGCGTGCCCTGGTCACCAACCTGGACGCGTCCAGCTTCCTCGGCCGGATCGCGATGTGCCGGATCCACGCGGGCCGGCTGCGCAAGGGCCAGATCGTCGCCTGGTGCCGCGAGAACGGCTCGGTCGAGCGCGTGAAGGTGACCGAACTGCTGATCACCGAGGCGCTGGACCGGGTGCCCACCCAGGAGGCCCACGCAGGCGACCTGGTGGCCATCGCCGGCATCCCGGAGATCACCATCGGCGACACGCTGGCCGACCCGGACGACCCGCAGCCGCTGCCCCGGATCACCGTGGACGAGCCCGCGATCTCGATGACCTTCGGCGTGAACACGTCGCCGCTGGCCGGTCGGGGTGGCGGCAACAAGCTGACCGCGCGTGTGGTGAAGGCCCGGCTGGAGACCGAACTGGTCGGCAACGTGAGCATCCGCGTGCTGCCCACCGAGCGGCCGGACACCTGGGAGGTGCAGGGCCGTGGCGAACTGGCCCTGGCCATCCTGGTGGAAATCATGCGCCGCGAGGGTTTCGAGCTGACCGTCGGCAAGCCGCAGGTGGTCACCAAGGAGATCGACGGCAAGCTGTGCGAGCCGTTCGAGCACCTGACCGTGGACGCCCCCGAGGAGCACCTCGGCGTGCTGACCCAGCTGCTGGCCGGTCGTAAGGGCCAGTTGCAGGTGATGAGCGGTCACGGCACCGGACGGGTCCGGCTGGAGTACATCGTGCCGGCACGTGGCCTGATCGGTTTCCGTACCGAGTTCCTCACCGAGACGCGCGGCACCGGCATCGCCAACCACGTCTTCGAGGGCTACCACCCGTGGGTGGGCGAACTGCGCACCCGGCACACCGGTTCGCTGGTCGCCGACCGGTCGGGCATGATCACCGCCTACGCCCTGACACAGCTGCAGGACCGTGGCTCGTTCTTCGTGGAGCCGGGCGCCGACGCGTACCAGGGCATGGTGGTGGGCGAGAACCCGCGCGCCGAGGACCTGGACGTGAACGTCTGCCGCGAGAAGAAGCTCACCAACGTCCGGTCGTCGACGTCCGACGTGCTGGAGCGGCTGGCCAGGCCGCGCAAGCTCGGTCTTGAGGAGTCGCTGGAGTTCTGCGCCTCCGACGAGTGTGTCGAGGTGACCCCGCAGGTGGTGCGGATCCGCAAGCTGGTGCTGGACAGCACCGCGCGCGGCCGTGAGCGGGCCAGGGCGCGCAGCCGCGACCAGGTCTGAGCCAGGCCCCGGCGCGTTGGGGCCAGGAGCGAAGCGACCCTCGAAACTCGTCTCGTGATCTAATCGGAACCTCTCGCGGCGCCCTGACGTTTCCGCGAAAAGACCGTGCGGCCGACAGTGCCCGGTGGCACGGTGGGGTAGGTCGCGGAGCCGTTCTCCCGGCCGGGGGAGAACGGGGAGGTCGCTTTCGTGGGCTGGTGCGCCCGAGGTCGTGCGTTGGCAGTCGGTTCGGCGTTGCTCGTCGTGCTCGCAGCCTGCACAGCCGCTCCCGCACCGCCCCTGGTGGCCCCGTCCGCCGCACCGACGTCCGTTCCGGTGGCGACCGACACCGAGCAGGTGGTGGTCGGTGTGGACAGCATCGTGGGCGGCTACAACCCGCACGAACTGGCCGACCAGTCGATGACGACGACGGCCCTGTCCACGCTGCTGCTGCCCTCGGTGTTCCGCACCGCGCCGGACGGCACACCGCAGCTGGACAGCAATCTGATGGTGTCCGCACAGGTCACCGATGCCAGCCCGTTCACGGTGACCTACATGCTGCGCACCGACGCCTCCTGGACCGACGGCACACCGATCGACGCCGCCGACTTCGTCTACCTGCGCAACCAGATGTCCGGTCAGCCGGGCGTGATCGACCCGGCCGGCTACCGGTTGATCTCCGGCATCACGGCGCGGGACAACGCGAAGGTCATCACGGTGACCTTCGCCAAGCCGTATCCGGCGTGGCGGTCGTTGTTCGCCAACCTGCTGCCGGCACACCTGCTCAAGGACGCTCCCGGCGGTTTCGCCAGCGGGCTGAACGACAGTTTTCCCGCGTCGGCAGGGCCGTTCGACATCAAGACGGTGGACACCGGTGGCGGCGAGATCGTGCTGGAGCGCAGTGCCCGCTACTGGGGCACGCCGAGCGTGCTGGACCAGATCGTGCTGCGGAAGTCGGACACCCAGGGCATGGCGGATGCCTTGCGCAGCAACGCTGATCAGCTCGCCTACAGCAGAGTGGACTCGACCGGCCTCGCCGCGCTGAAGAAACTGGGCAAGTCGGTGACGCTGTCCACCGTGCCGAGGCCGGAGATCGCCACCTTGCTGCTGCGGCCGAGTTCTCCGCAGCTGGCCGACAAGTCGGTGCGTGAAGCGGTGGCCGCCGCGGTGGACCGGGCGGCGTTGATCGCGACCGGCACCGACGGCGGGCCGTCCGCATCGCTGGTCGCCAGCGACCTGCTGACCGCGCCGACCCAGTCCGGCTACCGGGCGAGCATGCCGGCGCACGCGCCCGGCGCGGCACCCGATCCGGCTCAGGTGCCGGGGCTGCTGGCCCAGGCCGGCTACGTGCAGAACGGGTCGGGCTGGACCAGATCGGGCCACTCGCTGAACATCGTGATCGCGGCGCCCGCCGGCGAGCAGCCCTACGTGGCCGTCGCCACCCAGCTACGTGCCCAGCTGGTCGGGGCCGGCATCCCGGCCAGCGTGGTGACGCCGACCGCGAGCCAGCTCTACGACCAGGAGCTCACCACCAACCCGACCACGGCGACGGCGGGCACCAACAGTCCTGCCGAGCCGATCGACATCGTGGTCGGACCGCAGCCGACCGGCGGCGACACCGCGACCGCGTTGGCGTCCTGGTTCGGCTGTACCGCGACAACGGGCAGCCAGACGTCGTCCGGCCCGCTCGGCTGGTGTGAGCCCTCCGTCCAGTCCACCATCGAGTCGGCGCTGGCCGGGGAGACGCCGTTGGCCACGGCGCTGGCGAAGGTGGAGCCGGCGCTGTGGGCGCAGGCGGTGGAGATCCCGTTGTTCCAGGTGTCCGACGAGTTGGCGGTCGGCTCCGGGGTCAACGGCGTTGAGCCGGGACCGCCGTTCGCTGGCCCGTTCTTCAGCGCTGCGGGCTGGAGTCGCGTCACATCAGGGTGACGCCTGTGGGTTACGGTGTGGCGGTCCCCCTGTTCCGCCAGATCGATCATGAGAGTGTTGCGGTGACGTTGACAGCGCCGCCCCGGTTGCTGCTGGTACACGCGCACCCGGACGACGAGAGCCTGTGGACCGGCGGCACGATCGCCAGGTATGCCGCGCGTGGCGTCCAGGTCACCGTGGTCACGTGCACCCTCGGTGAACAGGGCGAGGTCATTCCCGAGAATCTGGCCCAGTTGGTCGCGGACGCCGCCGACCAGTTGGGTGGCTACCGGGTGGGCGAGTTGCGCTCGGCGTGCGCCGCGCTGCGGGTCATCGACCAGAGGTTCCTCGGCGGCATCGGCAGGTGGCGCGACTCCGGCATGGCCGGTGATCCGGCCAACGACCATCCCAGGGCGTTCGTGCGCGGCTCGCTGGACGAGCAGGCCGCAGCCCTGCGCGAGGTGATCGCCGAGGTGCGGCCGCAGGTGGTGGTCAGCTACGACTCCTTCGGCGGCTACGGCCATCCTGACCACATCAGGGCACATGAGGTGACCGTGGCGGCAGCGGCGGCTTCGCCGGACGTGGCCAGGGTGTTCCACACCGTCTACTCGCGGGCCGCCGTGGAAATGGGCGTCGCGGAGCTTGCCGAACTGGCCGGGTTGCCGTTCCGCCTGCCCGCGCCGGGAGAGTTGCCGGTGGTGCCCGACGAGACGATCACCACAGTGATCGACATCGAGGAGCACCTGCCGGCCAAGCTGCGCGCGCTGCGGGCGCATGCCACCCAGATCAGCGTGTGGACCGACGACGAGGGCCACAGCGGCTACGCGTTGTCCAACGACATCGCCCAGCCCGTGCTGCCGACCGAGCACTACGTGCTGGCCAGCGGTCCGGCAGCGGGTGCGGCGACCGATCTGTTCGGCGGCCTCGGTCTGGTCGGCACGGAATCGTCCGGCGGGGACTCGTCGTGACCGAGCCACGGCCGCGGTTCGACTGGTTCCTGCTCGTCGTGCTGGTGATCGACTCGATCGCGCTGGCCCTGCTCGAGGTGTTCTTCCTGCCCCTGCGGTTCGACGGCACGCTGCTGCCGGACTGGGGGAGTTGGCCGTTCCCGATCACCGTGGTAGTGGCGTTGGTCACCATGCCGCTGATGATCTCCAGGGCGGCCGGGGTGTCCACCAGGCTGCTGGTCGCCGGGGCGCCGCTGTGGGCGTGGCTGGTCACCATCGGCGTCGTGGGTGTCGTCGGCACGGAGAACATGGTGCTGGTCGAGGACTGGCGCACGCTGTTGCTGCTGGCCTGCGGTGCCATGCCGGCCGCTGTCGCGCTGGGCAACTCGCTGGCCCGCCGGACGGCCGACCGGATCACCGGGTCGGCGTCCAGTAGCGGTAGCGATGGTGTGGCCGGCAGCCGAGCCCCGCGTACAGGCTGATCGCTCCCTCGTTGTGGGTGGCCACCTGGAGGGCGCACCGGGTCGCACCGCGCTGCTCGCCCCAGTGCGCGAGCGCCGCCAGCAGTCCGGTGGCCAGGCCCTGCCGGCGATGTGTCGGGGCCACCGCCAGCCTGGCGATGTGCAGTAGATCACCGACCACGGCGCCCCGGACGATGCCGACCACCTGGCCGCCCGCCGTCGCCGTGCCGAAGCCGAGCCCTGTTCGGCCGGTCAGCACGCGGCGCTGGGCTGGTGTGGGCAGGGCGGTTCCGACGGCCAGCGGCCACCAGTCCGCTGCCGGCTCCGCCGGCACCGTCACTCCAACGGGTACTGGTCCGGCGAAGTCGGCGAGTCGACCCGTCATCACCACTGACTCGGCGCCACCCGGATGGGCTTCGTCCACCGCCCAGCCGGCCCGCACCAGGCCCGGCTCAAGTGCCGCGCCGCTGACCACGTGTGCCGCGGCCTTGATGCCGTTGTCCTGCGCGAACGCGGCGATCAACTCCAGGGCCGTGTCGACCGGTACACCGGGATCGCCGATGGTCAGCGCGCTGTTCGCACGGCCGGTGAAGCCGCCGGCGGCCCGTAGCCGCCACTGGCCGAGCGGCTGGTCCACCAGGGCGGGCCAGGCATCCGCGCAGGCGCGTTCCAGTACGTCGACTTCGTCCACCCGTGTCATTCTCGCCGCAGGTCAGAGCCACGGTGGTGTGAAGTGCGGCACCGCATTCTCAAGGACCGGGTGGGCGCGAGATACTGACGCGAGCCACGTAACCTGGCGCGTACGTGGTGAAAACAGCATGAGGACCAGGAGAACGCAGTGACCTACGTGATCGCCGAGCCCTGCGTCGATGTTCTCGACAAGGCGTGCATCGAAGAGTGCCCCGTCGACTGCATCTACGAGGGTGAACGGATGCTCTACATCCACCCCGACGAGTGCGTTGACTGTGGTGCCTGTGAACCGGTCTGTCCGGTGGAGGCGATCTACTACGAGGACGACGTCCCCGACCAGTGGAAGGACTACACCAAGGCGAACGTGGACTACTTCGCCGAACTCGGCTCGCCGGGTGGTGCGTCCAAGGTGGGTAAGGTCGCCGCCGACCCGGCGCTGATCATGAACCTGCCGCCGCAGGGTGAATAACAAGCAGGGCGAATGATCACCAGGGACCTCCCTGACTTTCCGTGGGACGCCCTCGCCGGGCCCAAAGCCAGGGCGGGGGCACACCCCGACGGCATCGTGGACCTCTCGGTCGGCACACCGGTCGACCCGGTTCCCGAGCCGATCAGGGCCGCGCTCGCCTCGGCGGCCGACTTCCCCGGCTATCCGGCCACGCACGGCACGCCCGAGTTGCGGGCCGCCGCCGTGGCCGCCCTGGAACGCCGGTTCGGCGTCACCGGGATCGACGAGGCGGCCGTGCTGCCCACCATCGGGTCCAAGGAACTCGTCGCCCTGCTGCCAACGCTGCTCGGTGTCGGCCCTGGTGACCTGGTGGTCATCCCGGAACTCGCGTATCCGACCTACGAGGTCGGTGTGCGTATCGCCGGCGCGGAAGTATTGCGCGCCAACGGTCTGACGGCGCTCGGTCCACGTCGGCCGGCGCTGGTGTGGATCAACTCGCCGGGCAACCCGACCGGGCAGGTGCTGCCCGCCGAACACCTGCGCAAGGTGGTGGACTGGGCCCGGGAGCGCGGCGCGGTCGTGGCGTCGGACGAGTGCTATCTCACGCTGGGCTGGGACGCCGAGCCGGTGTCCGTGCTGCACCCCGACGTGTGCGGTGGCCGGACCGACGGCCTGCTGGCCGTGCACTCGCTGTCCAAGTCGTCCAACCTGGCCGGCTACCGGGCCGGCTTCGTCGCCGGTGACCCGGTGCTGGTCCGGCAGTTGCTGGAGATCCGGAAGCACGCGGGCCTGATCATGCCGAGGCCGGTGCAGGCGGCGATGACCGTGGCGTTGTCCGACGACGAGCACGTCGCCGAGCAGCGGGAGCGGTACCGGCAGCGGCGCGACCTGCTGCGGCCCGCGCTGGTCGACGCCGGATTCACGGTGGACCACTCGGCGGCCGGGCTGTACCTGTGGTCGAGGCGGCCGGACATGGCCGCTGACAAGACCGTGGCGTGGCTGGCCGACCGGGGCATCCTCGCCGCGCCCGGCACGTTCTACGGCCCGAGCGGCGACCAGCACGTGCGGATCGCGTTGACCGCGACGGACGAGCGGATCGCCGCCGCGGTGGACCGTCTCGCCGGCTAGTGGTGTGTCCAGTAACCATGGCGGTGGAATTTCGGTTCCAGGTGGGTGCATCGCCAGGCGGAGGAGGTCCGGGTCCCTCTGTTGGACCTGGGCCGACGACAACGCCGCGAGGTGCCTGCCTGGGGCCGGAATTACCCGGTGAGGGTTACTGGACGCGCCATTAGCTCGTGGTGGCCTGGTAGAGCTCGCCGCTCGCGGCCGGTAGCTGTTCGCGTAGCTCGTTCCGCTTGCTGACCTGGCGTTCCACCAGCCTGCCGACCACCAGCAGGCCGGTCGGCGACAGGTCGGTCGGATGCGCCGTGACCAACTGGCGCAGGTGCTGCTCGGTCACCACGGTGTCCTGGAAGGCGCCCAGCAGTTCCTGCAGGGCCTTGGCCCGCCCGACGAGTTCGATGAGGGCGGTGCGCTCTTTGCGGCCGGCCAGCCTGCCGGCGAGTTCGGCGGCGTAGCGGACCCGCTTCACCCTGATCCGCAGCGCGTGCCAGGCCGCGTCGGACGGCGACTGGGCAGCGGCGGCCAGTTGCAGGTGCAGCGCGCGGACCGGCTTGACCAGCAGGCTCGCCGGATCGGTGCGCTCGGCGTCGTCGGCCTGGCTGAGCGCCTCGGTGGCCATGGCCTGCAACAGCGCCCGGTAGCGCTGCCTGCGCAGGCCCTTGACCAGCACGTCCGCCGCCGCCGACCGGGCGGACAGCAGGGCGGAGAGCACCTCGCCGAACGCCGGCAGATCGGATTCCGGCAAGTCGGCGCCGTCGCTGACGAGCCGTTCACACAGCACATCCAGGTCCCGCACACCGCCGAGCAGGGTGCCCAGCCAGGCCAGTTCGGCACGCAGCAGGTCCGCTGTCGGCCCGATGACACCCCGGTCCATCCGCAGCGCCACCCTGGCCCGGCGGGCGGCGACCCGCATCTGGTGCACCGACTCGGGTTCGTCGGCCCGGCCCGCGGTGGCCTGCTCGGCCAGCAGGACCCGCAGTTGAGTGTCCACTGTGGCCCGGATGTGCGCGGTCAGGCTGTCCTGCCGGCCCGCTGTGCGTCCCTCCGCCGGCAACCCGAGGGCCTGCGCCGTGAGCGCGCGAGGTCGTTGTCGGCTCGGGGAGCCGGGAGCGGCGGCAACGGCGGTCATGAGGTTGATTCTAGGTGAATCAACGGTAACCATTCGATCTCGGTGGTTGGAAAGCTGAATTTACCGGATCGAAGCATGTCGCCCATTGCGGGAAAAGGCGGCCTCGCGCATGGTAGGGAGCCATGGTCGCCGAGCAACCCATCGAAACCGCAGGCCTGCTCGCCGAGGCGGTCGCCGAAGCACGGGCAGGCCTGGCCGAGGGCGGCATCCCGATCGGTGCCGCGCTGTTCGACAGGAGCGGGAAGCTGCTCGGCAGCGGGCACAACCGCAGGGTCCAGGACGACGATCCGTCGATGCACGCCGAGACCGCGGCCTTCAAGGCGGCGGGCCGCAGGCCGACCTACGCGGACACGATCATGGTCACCACGCTCTCGCCGTGCTGGTACTGCAGCGGCCTGGTCCGCCAGTTCGGCATCGGCGAGGTGGTCATCGGCGAGAACAGGACGTTCCACGGTGGCCAGGACTGGCTGGCCGAGTACGGCGTGACGATCACCATGGTGGACGACGCCGAATGCGTGCGGATGATGACCGACTTCATCGCCGAGCGGCCGGACCTGTGGTTCGAGGACATCGGCAAGGCCAAGCTGTGAACTACGTGCCGAGCATCGACCTGCGGCCCTGGTTCGACGGCAGCGGGCGGCAGCAGATCGCCGAGCAGGTCGACCACGCGTTGCGCACGGCCGGTTTCCTGCTGGTCACCGGGCACGGCGTGGACAGCGGGTTGCGGGCCGAGGTCCGGGCGCTGGCCAGGGAGTTCTTCGCGCTGCCGACGTCGGTAAAGGAGCACTACGCGGTCGCCGTCGGCGGGCGCGGCTGGATCCCACCGGGCGCCGAGGCCAACGGGTACGCCGAGGGCACCGCGACACCGGCGGACCTGAAGGAGTCGTACTCGCTGGCCGGCGACGACCCGACCGGCGACCCGGCCGTGGACGCCGTGTGGTTCCTGCCCAACGCGTGGCCCGCTGAGGTGCCGGCGCTGCGACCGGTGCTCACCGAGTACCTGGCCCGCATGCGGGCGTTGTCCGACGAGTTGATGTCGGTGTGCGCGGTGGCGCTCGGCCTGCCGGCCGACCACTTCGCCGCCTACCTGACCCATCCCACTTTCGGGTTCAATCTGAACTGGTATCCGCCGCTGCGCAGGGTCGGACCGCCGGAGCCGGGCCAGTACCGGATCGGCCCGCACACCGACTTCGGCACGGTGACCGTCCTGGATCGGGAACCCGGCCTCGGCGGGCTGCAGATCTACACCGCCGACGGGCAGTGGGTGGACGCACCGTTCGACCCGGCGGCGTTCACGATCAACATCGGCGACCTGATGGCCCGCTGGACGGGCGATCGGTGGCGCTCGACCCGGCACCGCGTGCTCGCCCCGCCTGCCGAGGCGCCGGAGGAGGACCTGTTGTCCCTCGTCTACTTCTACGAGGCCGACCACGACGCGGTGATCGAGTCGCTGCCGTCGCCGATCGGCACCACCAGTTACCCGCCCGTGGTCTGGGGCGACTACCTCCGAGCGAAATTGGCGGCGATCTCAGTTGGCTGATCTCATGACTGGCACCGGTGCTGCGGCAGGCGAACCGGTCCGCGAAGGCGTGTACGGCGACCGCGTGACGGCCGTCGAACCGGGCGGAGTCGAATTCATCCCGGCGAGTGATCGACACGGCACGCCGCTGCAACTGCTGTGGACGTGGACGTCGCCGAACCTGGAGTTCGCGACCGTGTTCGTCGGCATCCTCGGGGTCGGCATCTTCGGGCTGAGCTTCTGGCAGGCAGTGCTGGCGCTGCTGATCGGCAACGTGCTCGGGTCGCTGTCGCACGCGGTGCTGTCCGCACGCGGGCCGAAGCACGGCGTGCCGCAGATGGTGCTGTCCAGGACCGGGTTCGGCTTCTGGGGCAACGCGCTGCCGGCCGGGCTGAACTCGATCACCGCAGGTATCGGCTGGTTCGCGGTGAACAGCGTCAGCGGCGCTTTCGCGTTGGCGGCGCTGACCGGGATGCCGGCGCTGCTGGGGCTGCTGATCGTCGTCGTCGTGCAGGTCGTTGTCGCGTTCTTCGGGCACAACCTGGTCCAGGCGTTCGAGAAGTACGCGCTGGTGTTCCTCGGCATCGTATTCGTGCTCGCGTCGATCTGGCTGTTCACCAAGTCGCACGCCGGTGTGCCCGGGCATGCCGCGCCGGGCGGGTTCCTGCTGACCACGGGTGCGGCGTTCGGCTACGCGGCGGGCTGGAACCCGTACGCCGCCGACTACACGAGGTACCTGCCGGCCGGTGTGAGCGCGAAGATGACCGGGCTGTGGGCCGGGTTGGGCGTGTTCGTGTCGTGCATGCTGCTGGAGATCGTGGGCGCCGCGTCGGTCGCGCCGCTCGGTGCGCTGAGCGAGGCCAACCCGACGTCGTCGTTCACCGGCCAGTTGCCGGGTTGGCTCGGTGACCTGACCCTGCTGGCCATCGCGTTGGGTGCGGTGTCGGCGAACGTGCTGAACATCTACTCGGGCGCGATGTCGTTCCTCACCCTGGGCGTGCGGCTGCCCTTGGCACTGCGGCGGGCCCTGGTCGCCGTGGTGTTCGGCGTGATCGGGTTCCTGCTCGCGTGGTCGGGTCTGCACGACGCCGGCAGCAAGTACGAGAACTTCCTGCTGATCATCGCGTACTGGATCGGGCCGTGGCTCGGGGTGATGTTCACCGACCAGTTCCTGCGGCGCGGCCAGAGGATCGACGGCCTGCTGTACGCGAAGTGGTACCAGAACTGGGCAGGCCCGATCGCGATGCTGATCGGCATCGTCGTGTCGATCCTGCTGTTCTCCAACCAGACCGACTTCACCGGTGTCGTCGCGAAGCGAGTCCCCGGCCTCGGCGACATAGCGTTCCTGGTCGGGTTCGTCCTGGCGGCGGCGGTGTACGCGGCACTCAGGCCCCACCTGGGCGCGAACCGCACCACACCACCGGCCGGTAGTTAGGGCCAAGTACGCCGGATGCCGTTGGCGCTGACGGCGTAGGCAGCAGGTCCACCGCGCAGTACAGCACGATGGATCTGCTGCTCTGCGGCATGGAATCGACTGATCATGTCCCTACGGACGAGGCACTGGTTGTCGAGGTAGAACAGCACTGCGCTGTGCACTTCCAGCGGTACGCGTTCGTGGTGCCGACCCTTGATCCGGCCGTCCTTGCACAATGGGGTCCAGCCGTGACTGAGCCCATATTCAAGCCACTCCTCGTCGGGGATGTCTTGTGCGTCGTTCTCGAAGTGCTCAGTCACTCGATGAACGGACCATCCCAGTGCCGTGAGCCCTTCGGCGACGCCACGTCCCAATCCTCGGTCGAGGAAGAACTCAGGCGGCACGCGCTGCCCGGCAGATCGCTTCGGCCTGGTCTGGGGTCATGTCGTACTCATAGGCGACATCGGCGAGCGACTCACCAGCCAGCCAGAGGGCGACGACCGCATCCACCGGTACTTTGGTCGACTCGATAACCGGAGCACCCCAACCAAATCTCGGATCGATGATCACGGGCGCTACGTCCGGATACTGCCTGAGTCGGAGACGTACCGGAAACTCGTCGGCAGTGTCCCACGCGATGTACTGGAGGTAGCCGTCGATCACCTCACGGATGGGGCGTTGGCCGTCGCCGATCCGCGCCATATCGTCGTCGGCATAGTGCATGAATATGTCCACGCCGTCCGTCGCGATTCGCTTCGTGGCAAGGCCGTAAGGCGTGTCGAACTCCTCGCGTACCGCTGCGGCTGCACTTCTCACGGCCTGTTTCGACAACCCGAGCCCACGCAGCGAACGCAGTACATAGGCCTCGATCACTGCGACGAACGGCATCGATGGCCGACCGCGTTTCTCGGGCTCGACGTGGTGCACGAGGGGAGCGCCATGAGCTTCCTCGTGCAGCCAGTAGTACAACGTGGCAGGCGGGATCACCAGGTGCCGCGCGGCTTCCTTGGGAGTCAGCAGCGGGTCCGTGAATTTGTCGACCACGTTGCCTCCCTCCGCCGGCTCGGTAGTGGCACCACATTACCGAGGGTGGTCGCCTGCTACTAGTTGGCGTGCAGGGCCGCGTTCAGTTCGGTGCCGGTGCCCCTGCGGGCGAGGACTTCCACCGTGC
>DASXYT010000095.1:0-12848 GCA_036502345.1 Pseudonocardiaceae bacterium
CACCGATGTCGATCATCAGCAGCCTGCCCGCGGACCAGCCGTACCAGCTGTGGGTGGCGAGATAGGTCAGGCGAGCCTCGTCCTCCCCGGACAGGAACTGCAGCCGCACACCGCATTCCGCCTCCAACCGGTCCAGGATCAGTTCCCGGTTCGTGGCGTCCCGCACAGCGGCCGTCACGAAGGCGTACAGCTGGTCGACGCCGAACTGGCGCGCCGTGCGCAGCGCGTGGTCCACGGCGCGCACCACGCTGTCCACACCAGTCGGCGTGATCGAGCCCGCAGCGTCGAACTCCTGGCCGAGAAGCGTCGGGGCCTTCAGGGCGTAGGTCGGTAAGGGGGGCGCGCCGCTGCGGGCGTCGACCACCTGGAGTTGAGCCGAGTTGGAGCCGACGTCCAACACTCCCAGTCGCATGCACCTGGTATACCCAGCGGCTGGCCGTTCAAGCGCCCTGGCGCGACCACAGGCTGTGCCGGAGTCACACCGTGATGGCGATGACGGTGGCGAAATCGAGAGCGGTCACACCACCGGGTGTGCCGCAGGCGAGCAGGGCGAGATTGGGTGCGGTGAACGTCTCAACCACACTGTCGCCTGCGAACTCGCCGGACGTCACCGTGCCGGTTTCCAGGAGGACGGTGGTGGCCAAACCGCGTGTCACATTCGCGGAAAAGGTGAATGATGTCGACTGCCCGTCGTTCCAGTCGATTGTCTCCACGCCGGTCTCGACGATGAGTTGTGTGCAGCCGAGATCGAGCTGGGCCGTCACATCCCGCTGTCCTGCCGTCGCACTGGAGCCGATAGCGATGCAGCTTCCTGTCGGGCTGTGCTCGCCGATGACATTCAGTCTGCCGGCGTCGACAACGGTGGTCGATTTCGCGATGTTGGTCATGCCGGGCGTGTAGGTGGTGTGGGTCCAACCGGTGCAGATCATGCTGGCGGTGGACGCGTTCGCTGGTGTCGCGACCATCGCGCCGGCCAGTGCCAGTCCCACAATGCCGATGAGTGAAGCCAGCCGCCGTTTCCCGAGCATTTCTTGTCGCCTTTCCGTAGCAGGGCCGTTGACGGCCTACAGGCAACCACTCCGGACGGCGTAACGGCTATCCGGCAACCGGGCGGTCGTATTGGGGCCAAACAGGTGACCGGTGCGGCCTTCAGTTCCTGCGCGACGACAGCAACCGTAGTTCGCGGGCGCGTTCGACGGCGGCTGATCGGTCGGTGGTGCCGAGTTTGGCGTAGATCCTGCGAATGTGAGTGTTGACGGTATTGGGCGAGATCGACAGCTCGCCCGCGATCTCCGGCCGGGTGAGATTGGTCGGCAGATAACGCAGCACTCGTAGTTCGCTCGGGCTCAGTTCCTCAGCGGGAGGCGGTGTTCGCGGGGCGCCGCGGCGCAGGGCGTCGAGGATGTCGGCGACCAGTCCGGCGTGCGACGTGCCCTGCTGGGTCTCCAGCAGTTCCCACGCCCCGGTCATCGCGAAGGGCAGGATCAGCCGATCCGGCTCGGCGAGGTGCAGCGCTCGCTCGACGGCCGCCTCCGCGGCCCGCCGGTCGCCGAGATCGCGGCAGGCCAGCGCGTCCAGCAGCTGAGCCTCGACCAGCGTGAGGTGGGAGCCACCGGTGTCCTGGAGCACGGATCGGAGCTCGCCCCGTGCCGCTGCCGGGTCCTGCTCGGCGAGGCTGAGCACCGCCGCCGCGTTGCGCACCTCGCCTGCCGCCGCCCGCCGGTCGTCGAGGGCGGCCAGTGCCGTCCGCGCCTGGTCGAGCAGCCCGCAGCGGACCTGGGTGGCGATCGTCCAGGCGGTCACCCTGGCGGCCAGCCCGTGCTCGCCGACCATGACCACCTGGGCTGCGGCTGTGAACTCCGCCAGCGCCTGCTGGTGCCGACCGCGTGCGGCTGGCAGCAGCGCGGATATCAGGTGCACCAGCAGCCGGATGCCGGGTTCGCCGTCGGCCTGGGTCGCGCGCCTGGCCCGGTCCAGCCACTGCTCGCCCTTGTCGAACTCGCCCGTGCGGATCAGCGCACCGGCGAGCGTCGCCAGCGCTGGGGCGATCACCGGCTCGGCAGCCCAGCCGTGCCGGGTGGCCAGCGCGATCGCCTCCTCGCAGCGTTGCACCGCGATGGCGAAGGAATGGACGGTCGATGCGAACCCGAGATGGGCGAGGCAGGCCACCTCGAGATACGGGCGGTCGATGTCGTTGGCGAGGGCGGCGCCGGCCAGCAGGTGTCGCTCGCTGTCGGCCAGCCGCAGTGACCACGCCTCGGTGACGCCGACGTTCAGCAGGGCGACGGCCCGCAGGTCGCTACGCAGTGCGATGTCGGTGGTGGACCGGCCGGTGATCGGCGCGGACAGCATGCTCACCTGCTCGAGGACGCCGTCGAAGTGGCCGCGCAGCCTGGCCAGCAGCAGTTCCACGGAGGTGATCGCGGGCCGCAGCCGGTCGTCCGGTGGCGTGGTCGCGGCGTACGACCGGGCGATCGCCAGGTGTGCCGCCGCCTCGTCGAGCCGTGTCTGGTTGAGGGCGGCGAGCGCGTGCACCAGCGCCAGTTCGGGGGACCGGTCGGCGGTTCCGGCAGGAAACGAGTGCAGCAGCGTCGTCATGGTCGTGGACCGGCCGTCGAGGGTCATGCTGAGTGCGTGGTCGGTCAGCAGCCGGGCCGCCTCGCTCCAGTCACCCGCTGCCTGTAGGTGCCGGATGGTGTCGGCCGGCATGGCGTGCTCGGCGAACCATCGCGCGGCCAGTCGGTGCAGCGCCGGGACCTCCTCGCCCTGCGTGCGGCGCAGTTCCAGGCGCAGCAACCCGGCGAACAGGTGGTGGTAGCGGAACCAGGTGCGGTCGGGGCCGAGCGAGATCACGAAGGCGTTGGCGTCCTCCAGATCCAGCAGGATCCGTTCCGACCCCGACGCACCGCTCAGCAGGTCGGCCAGCTCGCCGTTGACCCGATCCGGCAGCGATGTGCGCAGCAGCAGGCGCCGCACGTCGGCAGGCTGCCGGTCGAGCATCTCGGCCATCAGGTACTCGGCGACGGTGCGGTCGCTGCCGGAGAACTCGGCGACGAACCGCTCGGGATCGGGATGCCCGGCCATCGAGAGCACCGCGAGCCGCAGCCCGGCGGCCCAGCCCTCGGTTCGCTGGTGCAGCAGGGTGATCACGTGGTCGGGCAGGGCGAGTCGGGCGGCGGCCACGAGTTGCAGGGTCTCCTGCTCGGTGAAGCGCAGCCGGGCGCCACGGATCTCGGCCAGTTCCCCGGCCAGCCGCAGCCGGTGCAGCCGCAGTGGCAGGGCGGCGCGGGTGGCCAGGATCGCGTGCGCGGCTCGGGGGAGCCGGGACAGCAGCGACGTGAGCTGCTCGGCTGCCTCGGTGGAGTCCAGCTCGTGCAGGTCGTCGATGACCAGGACGAACCGACCGTCGACCGCGTTGATCTCGGACAGCACCTTGTCGACCATGGCCGGGCCGTCGAAGCCGGGTGTCGGCTCGGAGCCCGCGCGGACCGCGTCGAGCAGGGCGAGCCAGAACTGCTGTGGATCGTGCTGCCCCGACAGGAAGGCGATTCGGCGGTCGTGACCAGCGTGGTCGGCCCACAGGCGCAGCAGTGACGTCTTCCCGCTGCCCGCAGGCGCCGAGATGACCGTCACCTGTCTGTCGGTGGCGCGGTCCAGCTCGGCGACCAGGTCGTGCCGGTCGATCAGGCCAAGCCGCGCGCCTTCCGCTGTCGACACCCGGTGAGCCTAGCGAGCGAATCACCGGAATCCGGTGACGACCACTCACCTGTCGACGGACGAACCTGAACGGGCCAAGGAGAGGAGATCATCGTGGAGTTACCGGACTACGCCCCGGTGCCCGGCACCGCACTCGGGCCGGCCCTGAACGAGCAGGGGTACTTCGTCGGGCGTGTCGAGCGGAACCTGTTCTGGGTGACCGACGGCACCTACCAGTCCGCCTTCCTCACCACGCCCGACGGCGTGGTGCTGTTCGACGCCCCGCCGACCATCGGCCACAACCTGCGGCGGGCCGTCGACGAGATCGCCGAGGCCGAGGGCGTCAGCAACACCGTGACCCACCTGGTCTACTCGCACCACCACGCCGACCACGCGGGTGCCGCGAACCTGTTCGGGGACAACGTGACCCGTATCGGGCACGCCGAGACCCGTCGGTTGTTGTTGCGGGACAACGATCCGACCAGGCCCGCCCCGGACGTCACCTTCGAGGACGACTACACGCTCCAGGTCGGCGGTGAGCGGGTCGAGTTGGCCTGGCACGGGCCCAACCACTCGCCGGACAACATCTACATCCACTTCCCCGACCACGACACGCTCATGCTGATCGACATCGTGAACATCGGTTGGGTGCCGATCTACAACCTCAACCTCAGCGAGGACGTGCCTGGGTACATCGACGCGCCGGACCGGGCGTTGGCCTATCCCTGGCAGCACTACATCGGTGGCCACCTCGGCAAGCTGGGCGCCCGCGACGACGTCGAGCTGCACCAGCGGTACATCACCGACATCGTCGACGGCTGCAACGCGGCGCTCGGCTCGGTCGACCCGACCCCGTACTTCCAGAAGTACGGGCAGAACGCCTGGGCCGGGGTGGTTGGCTACCTGGACGCCGTCACCGACCAGGCAGCCGCACCGGTCATCGCGAAATACACCGGTGTCCTCGCCGCCGCCGACGTGCCTGCGTTGACCACCACGACGACGTTCACGATCCTCCAGTCGATCCGCCTCGACCTGGGCGCCGGCTCGCAGGTCCACCCGTGACCCTGACGCTGGGTGGGTCCGTCGCGCTCGGTCCCTGGCAGGTGCGCAGGGCCGGGTACGGCGCGATGCAACTGGCAGGCGACGACGTCTACGGGCCGGCCCGGGATCGCGACGAGGCCCTGCGGGTACTGCGGTCCGCTGTGGACAGTGGGGTCAACCACATCGACACCGCGCAGTACTACGGAGCGGGCACTGTCAACTCGCTCATTCGCGAGGCCCTGCACCCCTATCCGGGCGACCTGGCGATCGTGAGCAAGGTGGCCGTCGGCCGCGACACCGAAGGCGCGGTGGCTGGGGCGAAGGACGCCGGCCAGTTGCGGCAGGGCATCGAGGACAACCTCACCACGCTGGGCATCAGCCGGCTGGCCGCCGTGAACCTGCGCATGATGGAGGACACGGCGGCCGACGCCCGGTTCGACGCGCACCTGGCCACGCTGGGCAAGGCCCGCGACGAAGGGCTGATCGACGGTGTCGGCCTCAGCAACGTCTCACGGCAACACCTGCTGCGAGCCGTGGACCGGGCCGAGATCGTCTGCGTGCAGAACCTGTTCAACCTGGCCGATCAGCGGTCGCTGGACGTCCTCACGGAATGCGTGGCACGGGACATCGCGTTCGTTCCGTTCTGCCCGCTGGGCTGGCCGCGCGGCGTGCGGAACCAGATCCTGGCCAGCCCGGTGCTCACCGAGGCGGCCACGCGGCTGGCGGCGACGCCTGCGCAGCTCGCCCTGGCATCGTTGCTCGACCTGGCCCCGAACATCCTGCTCATCCCGGGCACCCGCACCCGGACTCATCTGGCCGAGAATCTGCACGCCGCCGACGTGAAGCTGGATGACGCGGCCCGAACCGAACTGGCCCGCCACTTCCCGGTCGTCCACTAGGCGGTCCGGGTGCCGGTCCTGTCCTCGGCTTGGCCTGGAGCGACTACCTGCCGAGCCCGTGTCGCATGATCGGGCGGTCCGGCCGGTGGCGTGCCACGACCTGGAAGCCGTGTCGGGTGAAGGCCGATGCGACGCCGGGGAACATGTTCCGGGTGCCCCGGCACCGCAGTGTCGATCGGATACGCCTCCAGCGCCGGTGCGCCCGCTGCCGCCTCGATGGCGCCCTCGATCAACGCCGCCATGACGCCGTGGCGGCGGTGCGTGCGCCGGATGTAGAAGCAGGGGATCGACCAGACCGGCAGGTCGTCCACCGACCGCAGTTGCTTGGTGTCGGCCAGCCAGGCCAACTCCGTCCGAGGGGCGAGTTCGGCCCAGCCGACAGGGATGTCGCCGTCGAACGCGCGGGCCGATGCGCCAGTACATGCACCAGCAGCCGTTGGACGCACCGGGTTTGCCGAACAGGTCTTCCAGCGCCGGCCAGTGTTCGGTGGTGAGCGAGCGGATCGTGAAGTGCGTCATCGCGCCAGGTGGGTCAGCGGCCGCCGAACAGCTTGCGGCGCGGGCCGCGGATCTCCAGTGAGCCCCAGCGCACCCGGCCGGTGAGCTGGAAGTGCGGGCGGCCGTGCTGATCGATGTTCTTGCGGTGGTCCTCGATGCTGCCGCCGATGACCTCGACCTGGTCCATCGTCGCGCTGGCGCCCTCGGGCAGGCGCAGTTCCACCGAACCGCCCGCCAGGTCCATTTCGATCTCCACGACGTCGTGGTCGATCCGGGCCTCGGTGAAGTCCAGTTCCGCGGAGCCCATCCTCGGTCGCAGCACGAGTTTGCGCGGCACCACCCAGTCGCCGCGCCGCTTGAGCGAGGAGAACCAGCCGCGCAGTTCGATGGCGTCGCTCGAGTCGACCACGCTGTCGGTCACCGGGGCCACACCCGACGCGCGGACCGGCAGGTCGATCACCAGTTCGTTGAGGTCACGGCGGGTGCGAGCCGCCTGCGCCCTGCCCGATCGTTCGTCGAACTCGGCCGAGTCGAGCATGCCCCGGGACAGCGCCTCCTGCAGCAGGTCCAGCACGTGCTCGCGTTCGGCGTGGGACACCCGCAGGTCCGCCGGATCGATCTGTTCGCCGTGTCCGCCCATGGCCAGCCCCCTCGTCCGATGACGTCCGGGACATTGTCCCCGAACGGACGACACCGCAAACGTCGGGTGGCGGGCGTGTCTCGATTGGTGCTACGCCTCGGCGGAACTCAACCACTTGCCGAACGTGGCCAGCGCGTCGGGACCGCTGTCGGAGCCGACATCGCGGGCCAGGTCGGCCACGGTGACGGCCCGCAGCGCATCCCGCCACGCGTTCTCGGCGCCTGCCATGGCACGGCTGATCGCACACGGTGCTGTGCATGCCTCGGGAGGGCTGGCCATCGGACCGCGTTGGCGGATCTCGGTGCAGACGAACGCGGGACCGGGTCCGTCGATGGCCTCGACCACGTCGAGCACGGTGATCCGGGCGGGGGAGCGGGTGAGGACGTAGCCACCCGCCTTGCCCTGGACCGACCGGATGAGCCCGGCGCGGGAGAGGGCCTGTAACTGCTTGGCGAGGTAGCTGGGCGACACGTCGTGCAGTTGCGCCAGCCGCGCGGCGGGTGCCGGTTCGTCCACCGAGGTCAGTACGACACAGCAGTGCAGTGCCCACTCGACCCCACCGGACAGCTTCACCTGGTCAGTCTAATCCACTTCCCGGTTTGACTCGGACACTAGTTGTCCGTGTATGGTCTCGGACATCAGGTGTCCGAGTTGGTGTCGTCGTGGAAGGGCAGGACGTGTCATGAAGTTCGCAGTCATCGGTGGAACCGGGATGATCGGCTCACAGGTCGTGGCGAACCTGAACGCGGCAGGGCACGACGCCGTGCCACACGGGCTGTCCACCGGGGTCGACATCCTCACCGGCCAGGGCGTCGCCGATGCGCTGACCGGGGCCGACGTCGTCGTCAACCTGACCAACTCGCCGACCTTCGACGACGCCTCGCTCGCGTTCTTCCGGACCTCGATGGACAACCTCCTGGCCGAGGCGCAGCGGTCGGGCGTCGGCCACTTCGTGATCCTGTCCATCGTCGGCGTCGACCAGGTGCCCGAACTCGACTACTACCGGGCCAAGCAGCTCCAGGAGGACATCCTCAAGAGCGGTGCCGTCCCGTACTCCATCGTCCGCGCCACCCAGTTCATGGAGTTCTTCGACGCCGTCCTGTCCTGGACCGCCGACGACCACACCGTCCGCCTGCCGCGCACACCGGTCCAACCGGTCGCGGCGGCCGACGTTGCCGCCACCGTCGCCGAGGTCGCTGCCGGATCGGCCGTCAACGGCACCGTCGATCTGGCCGGCCCCGACGTGTATCCGCTGGACGAACTGGGCCGGATCACCCTCGCCGTCAAGGGCGACAGGCGTTCGGTGATCGTCGACGACACGGCCGGCATGTTCGCCGCCGTCCACGGTGACGTGCTCATCGCCAGGGACGGCGCACGCATCGCCGCCACCCACTACACCGACTGGCTGAAGTCGCGCTGACCTACCGCAGCACCCGATATCCGATGTGAGTCGCGGCCGGGGTCACCCGGGCCTGGGTGCGTTCCAGCTCGACGGCCGAGTCGAGCATGCCGAACAGTGCAGTACCGCCACCCAGCAGGACCGGGATCACGTGCACGCGGATCTCGTCGACCAGGCCGAGAGGCAGTGCCTGCTGCATGACGGTCGCGCCGTGCAGCCCGACGACCTTGTCGCCGGCTGCCTTCTTGGCCTGCTCGATCGCGCTGGCCACACCGTCGGTGACGAACGTGAACACGGCTGGGTGCTGCGTGTTCGGCTGGTGGTGGGTGACGACGAAACACGGGGTGCCCGCCGTCGCCCCAGCCAGCGTCACCCTCGGTGTGGTCGAACGACCTGCGGCCCATCACGACCGCGCCGACGCTGTCGATCGCCGTCCGCAGGACCTCCCGGTCCTCGTCGGTGGCCGCGTCGAACATCCAGTCGTGCAGCATCTGCGCGCCGTCGCCGAACGGGTTCCCCGGCTGTCGTTCGGCCCGTGACGTACCCGTCGAGCGAAATGGACATGTCGCAGAGCACCAGCGCCATGACTGTCGTCCTCTCCGGCATTACCCGAGCTGCCAGCGCCGAGCCTTGCGGGATGCCAGTTTGTGCCACAGCTGGGGAAACTCCCTTTCCCGCTGGATCGCAGCCATGCCGATCCTGCCGTGCAACAGGCCGAAGGTGAAGCTGTTCGTGCCATCGAGGTGGGCCTGCACACCGAGATCACGCAGCGTGGCCCGCAACACGACGAAATCGTGGTGGTCACCGAGCACCTGCTGCACCTTCGTGCTGCGGCGGCGGTAACGCTCTGCCGGCCGCCCCACCACGGGCGCGGTCGCCTCCGCCGCGTACCGCATTCGTTTCACGGCTTTGCGCACCTGATGCAGTGCGTCGTCCCGCTCCGTGCCGGTCGTCTCGCCTGCCCGCCTGGCTGCCCGGTTGGCCCGCCGGTAGGCCTTCGCCACCAGGGGCGGCAGCACCTTGGCACCGCGCTTGCCGCCCTTGCCGTTGGCAGGCGGCGACGCCACGAAGGCGTCGAGGCCACTGAGCAGGTCGGCGTAGCGGGGGTGGTCCACCGCCGACAGCAGATCGGTCCTTGCCGTGGCCTCGGTCCTGGCCAGGTGTCGGTCCACCACCGAGGACACCGGCCCGAGTACGAGTTCGGAGGGCGTCGCGGCGATCTCGGCGGCCAACTGCCGGCCGATCACCTCGGCGTCCCGCGCGGCCCCCAGCGTGTCGGACAGCCACTTGAGCTCGCCACCGAGTTGCCGGGCGCGGTTGCGCTGAGCCTTGCCGTACAGCGCCCGGAACGCGCGCAAAGTACTGCGCAGTCGGCGCACGGCCACCCGCATGTCGTGCACGCCGCCCGGCTCGGCGGTCCGCACGGCCAGTTCGGCCGCTCGTAACCGATGGAGGTGCTCACGCAGGTATGCCGTGACCGCCGCACCGGCCGTCGAGTCGGAGTCCAGATCGATCGGGGTCATCCGTGTCGTCTCGTCGATGATGGTGGTCATGTCCGTTGGTTACCCACGTCGGGCGGCGCGGACGCATCGGTACAGCTCTTCGCCGTAGGGCAGCGCGATCAGTCCGGCGATGGCCCCGCCCACCGAGGCGAGATAGCTCGCGGGCAGGCGGTTCTGCTTCAGCCGCAGTCGCCACGCGCCCGGTCGCCCGGCTTGCGTCAGCGCTCGCAGGTCGTCCCAGTGCAGGCACGTGAGAGCCGCGGTCGCCATGAACGGCAAGGACTCCAGGAAGCTGTGGATGTGCTGCTCCCACGGGGTGACGGCACGATCGCTGCTCTCCGCCGTTCGCACGTCCCACAACGCGGTCGCCTCGTGCGCCGCGATCGCGGCAGCGATGATCGCCAGGACGAGGGGGTTCACCTCGCACAGCAGGGCGAGGGCGAGCGGCCCGCCGACCTCCACCATCATCAGCAGGTGGATCAGCGACTCGCGGGTGCCCGCGGTGTGTTCGATGTCGGTTCTGCGATGCTGCAGCCAATCGAGCAGGCCGGGCACGAACCAGGCCGGCAGCAGTCCGAACAGTAGGTACCGCAGCGTCGCGCTCTCGACATCGGTCGCCCGGCTGGGCAGGCGGAGCACCGGCTTCGCCAGCATCGCCCGCACGATCCGGTCAGCGCGTACTCGCATCGATCGACTCCTATCGCGCCGCGGAGCGCAGTGCCGGCAGCAGTTCCCGTTCCGCGAACGGGAAGAAGTCCTCCTGGTGGTCGCCACCGATCTGTACCAGCGCGACATCGGTGAAGCCTGCCTGCCAGAACTCGTCGACGGCGTCCAGGATCGGATCGACGTCCGGGCCGCAGGGGATGCTCGCCGCGACGTCCTCCTCGGTGACGAACTGGGTGGCCGCCGCGAACGCCTCCGTGCCGGGCAGTTCCGCGTTCACCTTCCATCCACCGGCGAACCAACGGAACTGCTCGTGTGCCCTGCGCACCGCCTTCTCCCGGTCGACGTCCCAACAGATGGGGACCTGCGCGATCTTGCGTCGCGTCGAGTCGCCGGGCAGGGCGTCCCACCTGCGGACCAGGTCCGCGTCGGGTTGCACCGCGATCATCGCGTCCGAGCGTGGTGCGGCCAGTTCCACCGACTGGGGCCCGGACACCGCGGTCGCTATCGGCACCCGCCGGTCGGGCAGGTCCCACAGCTTCGCCGAGTCGACGGTGAAGTGCTTGCCCCGGTAGTTCACGTAGCCGCCGTCGAACAGTTCGGCGATGATGGTCAACGCCTCGCCCAGCATCTCGTGCCGGATGTTGGCCGGTGGCCAGCCGGCACCGGTCACGTGCTCGTTCAGGTTCTCACCAGCACCGAGCCCGAGGGTGAACCGGCCACCCGACAACAGTTGCGTAGTCGCGGCCTTCTGCGCGACGACGGCGGGGTGGTACCGCCGCGTCGGGCAGGTCACGTAGGTCATCAGCTCGACCCGTTCGGTGACCTGGGTGACCGCCCCGAGCACGCTCCAGGCGTACGGAGCGTGCCCCTGGCTGGCCAGCCACGGGAAGTAGTGATCGCTGATCACCTCGAAGTCGAACCCGGCCGCCTCCGCGGCGCCCGCGTGCGACACCAACGCCCGTGGCCCGGCCTGCTCGGTCATCAGCGTGTAGCCGATGCCCACCATCTGTCGTCCCCTTCGGTCGGTCGGCTTATGCCTTGGCCTGCATGCTCTTGCGGGCCGGGTTGCCCTGGGCGGCCGCCTTCGGATCCTTCTTGTCCTGCTTGGCCTGCACGCCCGCCTCGACCCGGTCGCCGAGTTCCTTGTCCACGTTGCGCCAGTACTCGAACGCCCGCTGCAGCACCGGTTCGCTCACGCCGTTGAGCAGGTGGCCGACGATGTTGTCCACCAGCCGTTCCCTGGCCGCGTCGTCGAGGACGTCGCGGACCATCGTGCCCGCCTGGCCCCAGTCGTCGTCCGCGTCGTGTGACACGTACGCGGCCCGGACGATCTCGCCACCGGTCGGCCAGCCGGCCGGCTCACCGGAACGGGTGACGTCCGCCTTCGGCCCGCCCTTCGAGTTGGGCGCGTACACCGGGTCCGACACCGGGTGGAACCGCATCGCGCCGTCCTTGCTGTAGCTGTGCACCGGCGACTGCGGCGCGTTCACCGGCAACTGCTTGTAGTTCGCGCCGATGCGGTAGCGGTGCGCGTCGGCGTAGGAGAACAGCCGCGCCAGCAGCATCCGGTCCGGGCTGGCCCCGATGCCGGGCACCAGGTTGTTCGGCTCGAACGCGGCCTGCTCGATCTCCGTGTGGTGGTCGGTCGGGTTGCGGTCCAGTGTCAGCCTGCCCACCTCGATCAGCGGGTAGTCCTCGTGCGGCCACACCTTGGTCAGGTCGAACGGGTTGAACCGGTAGCCCTCCGCATCCGCGAACGGCATGATCTGCATGTGCAGCGTCCAACTGGGATGGTCGCCGCGCTCGATCGCCTCGAACAGGTCCCTGGTGTGGTAGTCGGTGTCCGCGGAGGCCATCTGGTCGGCCTCGTCCTGGGTGAAGAACTCGATGCCCTGGTTGGTCTTGAAGTGGTACTTGACCCAGAACTTCTCGCCCTGCGCGTTGATCCACATGTAGGTGTGCGAGCTGTACCCGTTCATGTGCCGCCACGTGCGCGGAATGCCCCTGTCGCCCATCAACCAGGTGACCTGGTGTGCTGATTCCGGTGACAGTGACCAGAAGTCCCACTGCATGTCGTGGTCGCGCACGTTGGAGTCCGCACGACGCTTCTGCGAGCGGATGAAGTGCTGGAACTTCATCGGGTCCTTGACGAAGAACACCGGGGTGTCGTTGCCGACGATGTCGTAATTGCCCTCGGTGGTGTAGAACTTCAACGCGAAGCCGCGCGGGTCGCGCCAGGTGTCTGGGCTGCCACGCTCCCCGGCCACCGTGGAGAATCGGATCACGGTCTCAGTCGTCGTGCCTGGCTGAAACACTGCCGCGTTGGTAAACGCACTCACGTCTTGGGTGACCTCGAACCGCCCAAAAGCACCTGAGCCCTTGGCATGCGGCTGCCGCTCGGGCACGCGTTCGCGGTTGAACTGTGCCAGCTGCTCGATCAGATAGTGATCGTGCAGCAGGATCGGTCCGTCCGGTCCGATGGTCAGTGAATGCTCATCGCTTTCGAC
>DASXYT010000096.1:0-2574 GCA_036502345.1 Pseudonocardiaceae bacterium
CTCGTCGGACTCATCGGACTCATCGGACTCGTCCGACTCGACGGCTTCCACGTCGTCGTCATCGGACTCGTCGTCTTCGGCGCTCTCGGCCGCCTCGGCCAACTGTGCTTCCAGTTCGGCGAGTTCGGTCTGTGCCGTGGCGAGCGTCGCCGCGTCAACGGCTGGCTCGGTCACGACGTCGTCGATGGCGTCCAGCACCTCGTCCCACCGCTCGGCGACGACCTCGGACAACTCGGTCCACAGGATCGCGCCCTCCCGGCCGGAGAACGGGAGCGTGCCCTGTTCCAGCAGCGCGAAGGCGGACGCGGAGTTCAGGATCTCGACCACTTCGTCCAGCTCGCACACGTCAGCGAGGGAACGGACCATCGAGATGATGTCGGCCAACTCGGAGAGCACCCAGGTGTCCGGGTCCTCTGCGACCAGTTCCGGGACGCCGACCAGGTCGTACTGGTGCTCCTCGTCCGGGGTCAGCTCGCCGACCGACAGCGCCGGCACCACGTGCCACGCCGGATGATCCGCGAGGTCGTGCTCGGACGCGTTGCGTACGAACGCGGCCAGATGCGCGGTGTCGGAGAAGGCGTAGAGGTCGTCCTCGTGTCCGAGAAACGCCTCCCACTCCTCGCCGTCCTCCCGCCAGCGGGGCGCCCACAGTGTGACGACGTCACCCTGCGGCAGCCCGAGCTCGATCGGGACGATGTCCTGAGCCATGCGACCTCCCCGGCCACTGAAACTCCAGCAGGCGACAACCGTGTCCGGCGGTAGGTGTAGCGGTGCCGGAGAACGGAAGCCTACGGGGTCACGGTCAAGCCACGATTCCGGGTCGAGCGGGCCAACTATCCGGCCCGACGCAACGACCACGACCGCAGATGATGATATCCGCGGACGGCCTGAGGTCGGCGTGAACGCAGCTGATATGCCTCGTTGACCTGGAGGGCATCAGCCAGTTCCTTGTCCACCAGTACGGTGCCCGGCCGGGCCAGCGCGGTCAGCCGGGCGGCCAGGTTGACCACCGAGCCGTAGACGTCACCGAACCGGCTGAGCACCTGACCCATGGCCAGCCCGACGCGCAGGATCGGCAGGCCCTGCTCCTCGCGGCCCGGATCGGCGAGGCACAAGGCGATCTCGGCTGCGTCGGCCGCCGAGTCGGCGACGAACAGCACCTCGTCGCCGACCGTCTTCACGACCCTGCCGTGGTGCGCCGCGATGGTGTCCGAGGCGTCCTTCTCGAACGCCTCAAGCAACGCGGACAGCGCGTCGCTGTCGGAGTGCCGGGTGGTCGTCGTGTAGCCGACGATGTCGGCGAACCCGACCACCGACCGCCGGGTCGACATCTCCTCGCCGCCGGCGGCCAGCGCCCTACCGGTGGCAGCGGCCAGATGTCGGCGCCACACGTAGGACTGGAGGCCCTCGATCACCGGCAGCAGGCCACCGGCGAGCGCGGCGAACTGGTCCGGTCCTGCGTCCAGGTCGCGCGCTCTGGCCAACACCTCCTGGGCCTGCCAGTCGGCCAGCCTGGACAGCGGCAGGCTCAGCGCACGCGCCACCGACGCCTCGTCGGCGAGCACGACGACGCCGGTGGTGACGAGCGTGTCCCACACCCGCAGGGCGTCCACGTCCCCGTCGGTGAACACGACGTCCTCGTCACCGACCTCGGCGAAGCCCATCGCCATCCACAGCCGGCGCGCCCGCTCCAGGCTCACGCCTGCCGCATCGGTGACCTGGATGCGGTTGTAGCGCCGCTCGCCGCCGAGCAGCGTCTGTTCGACCTGCCGCGCTACCGGATCGGGCACCTAACGAACCGTGTGCACGATCAAGACGTCGCAGTGCGCGTGCCGGGAGACGTCCGACGGCACCGAGCCGAGGAGCCGGCCGGCCAGTGTGTTCAGGCCACGGTTGCCCACCACGAGCAGGTCCACCTTGTGGTCCTCGACGGACCGCACGAGCGTCTTCACCGGCTCGCCGCTGATCGCGCTGGTGACCACGTCGGTGGCGCCCGCCTTGGCGGCCACGTCGGCCGCCGTGCGCAGGGTCGCTTCGGCGGGTGCCGAGCCGACCACCTGGTAGGCCTCCTCGCCGAGTGCGTCACCTGCGGACGCGACCTCGCGCTCACTGGCCGCGTGGTACGCGCAGACGACGATCAGCTTCGCCGCCGCGTCACCGGCAAGTGAAGCCGCCTTCTCCACCGCGCGCAGCGAGGAGTCCGATCCGTCAGTGCCGACCATGATCGTCTGATATGCGCCCATCGATTTCCCTCCGGGGCAGTCCGACGCCGGGTGATTGTCGCGTCACCCTACCGGAGAGTAGGCAGTGTTGCGCGCCCCCTAGGGATCGACTCAGACCCCTATCGGGTGCCAGACGGTCTTGGCCTCCAGGAACGCCCGCAGTCGGCTGATGTCCGGCGTCCGCGTCCAGTCCGGCTCGGTCCTCGGCGTCCTCGGCACGCGCTTCACCGTGCCGGCCGCCGCCCGTTCCAGTTCGACCCGCTGGCTGTCCGGCGCACCGCACAGGTCCAGCGCGTTCACGTCGCCGTGCGCGGCCAGCCACGGCGCGAGTTCCGCCGTCCTGCCGGTCAGC
>DASXYT010000097.1:0-19278 GCA_036502345.1 Pseudonocardiaceae bacterium
CTCGATCGTCGCGTCAGGCGTGACTTCCTGGACGGCCGGGTTGGCGCGCAGCCGGGCCACCTCGTTCGCGGACACGTGCGCTGCGACCGCGTTGACGCTGACCAACTGGGTGACGTCGGTACCGCCGTTGGCCTTGATGTCGGACACGATCGACTTCTGGTCCGACCGGGTCATCGCCGTGCGCTGAAGGCCCTGCGCCTTCAGCTTCGTGCTGGCGTGCTGATCCTTCAACACCACGATCACCGGGCCGCCCGCTGCGGCATCGTCCACCGCGGGGGCCATCGAACCGGGGGTGGCGGCTGAGGCGGAGCCGTCCCCCATCATCACGAGCGCGGCGCCTAACGTGATCGCCGTTGCTAATGTGGTTAAACTGCGTCTGCTCACTGAGCCCTACTTTCGACGTGGCTATACGCACGAGGGGATCAGCCGGGGGGTGTGTCCCGGTGTATACAACCCGAAGTTAAGTCGTCAGCCATGAAGCTACGCAATCCAACGAAAGTACTATCACCGACCGACGAACGGTGGGTTACATTATTCGGCCAATCTGATAGGGCGAATAATCGGATAGGCCATTCGGCCCATCGACTCGCGGCCGCTCAGCGCAGTGCCGCACCCCACTCGGTGTCCTTGCGGAGCACCGGCTTCAGCACCTTGCCGGCCGGGTTGCGCGGCAGTGGCTCGGATCGCACCGACACGTACTGGGGCACCTTGAAACTGGCAAGCCGCTCATTGGCGTAACCCAGGAATGTGTCCAGATCGAACGAGCCGTCCGGTTTCGGCACAATTATCGCGCCGACCTTCTCCCCCATCATCTGATCCGGCACACCGACGACCGACACCTCGAAAACACCCGGCGCCGCGGTCAACACGTTCTCCACCTCGACCGAATACACGTTCTCGCCGCCCCGGTTGATCATGTCCTTGAGGCGGTCGACAATGTAGGTGAACCCCTCGTCGTCGATCCTGGCCAGGTCGCCGGTGCGCAGCCACCCGTCCTGGAACGTGGCCGCGGTGGCCTCCGGGCGGCCCCAGTAGCCAGCGACGATGTGGCCGCCGCGGATCAACAACTCGCCGACCCCGGTAGCCGGGTCGACGTCGTCCAGTCGCAGATCGACCACCGGAGCGGGGAACCCGACCGAGTCGGCATGCGTGTCCGCGTACTCGTGCGGCAGGAACGTCGAGATGGACGACGTCTCGGACAGCCCGAAACCGTTGCCCACCCTGGCATTCGGGAACGACGCCATGATCTGGTGCACCAGGGCCGGCGCGATCGGCGCACCACCGTAGGTCGTGTACCGCACCCTGCTCACGTCGTACTCGGCGAACGTCGGCTGGCTGATCGCCAGCCAGTAGATGGCCGGCACGCTGGTGACGATCGCGATGTTCTCCTCAGGGATCGCCCGCAGGAACCGGTCGACCTGGAACACCGGCATGATCACGGCCGCCGCGCCGCCCTCCAACGTCGGCAGCAACTGGCTGTTGCAGCCCGTCACATGGAACAGCGGCACCGAGATGAGATTGCGCAGTTCCGGGTCGAACGACGGCAGACCGGCCACCCGCCGCGCGTTCTCCGAGTTGGTCAGGAAGTTCTCGTGACTGGTCATGGCCCCCTTGGGGAAGCCGGTGGTCCCCGAGGTGTAGAAGATCGCGGCCAGGTCGCTGCGGCCGAGGCCGTCCTCGACATGGGCGGCGCCGTCCGGCAGCGCCGCGTCGGGCACGAACGTGAATACCGCGCCGCTGTCGTCGATGACGTACTGGGCTTCCGGGTCGGTGAACCGCGTGTTGACCGGCACGGCCACGGCACCGGCCAGCAGCGTGCCGAAGAAAGCGAGCACCCAGTCGACGCCGTTGCCCAGCCGGATCGCGACCCGGTCACCCCGGCCGACACCGCTCGACCGCAGACCGCCCGCCACCCGTGTCGACTGGTCCCACAACTCCTGGAAGGACAGGCGTCGACCGTCCAACTCGACGACGGCCTCGGCGTCCGGGCTCCGTTCCACCGATGCCCGCAGCATCGCGACGACCGACTCAGGCAGGTTCACGTAACGGCGCACACCGTCAGCACCGCGCTGCACCCCGGACTGGTCGAACGGCTCGATCGGCATTGACTGCACCGCCCATCCTCGACACGCCTCGTTGCGGACATGTCATGGTGCCATCGCGGGCGGCGTCGGCGACACCATCAATCTGGATACGTATTCTAGAATTCAGTTATCACTGAAGTAACCGCTTTATTCTGCCGAGCCGAACATCGCTCGGTTCACCGGTGGCACCACCGACGCGACCCGCAGCATCGAGCGGAACGCCAGCCTCGGCAGCCGAGCCTCCGCGGCGGCGTTGCGCGCGTTCCTGGTGGACAGCGCGAGCGCCTGGTTGGCGTAGCCACGCATCCGCTGTTCGTACTGCCCGACACAGCCGACGACATCGTCCGGCCCGACCGCGAGGACGGCATCGCGCAGCGCCGCCGCGTCTCGCAGCGCCGTGTTGGCGCCGATGCCGGCCATCGGGGTCATGTTGTGGATGGCGTCCCCGAGCAGCGTGACGGCGGTGGGCTGCCACGCGTCCAGGACCGGCATGGTGCGCAGCGGCACCGGTGCCACGGTCGACGGATCCGTCTCGGCGATCAGCCGACGCAGCCCCGGCGCCCACCCGCTGACGCGGTCGGCCACCCACTGCCGAAGTTCGGCGGGCGAGTGGTGCTCGACGTCCGCCGGATAGCTGCCACGCGCCGCCGCCCACGCCCACACGACGTACTTCTCGGCATCGGCGGGCTGATCGGCGTGCCATGTGGACACGAACATCCAGCCGGGACCGGGCGGCACGATGTTGTTGACCGAACCGTCGATCAGGCCGGCCGGCAGCAGGGCGGCCAGTTCCGGCGTCAGCGGCACCCGGCCCGCGATGTTCAGCACGCCGAGATCCTGCCGAACCACGTTCGGCAACCGCTGCTGCCGGACCCTGGAATTGCTGCCGTCCGCTCCGACGAGCAACTCCCCGACAGCGCTGGTCCCGTCCGCGCTGTTCCCGTCCACGAAGAACGCCGCCACACCATCGTCCGATGTGTACTCGTATCGGTTGAACTCCTTGCCCCACCGCACATCCAGCCCGATGAGCAGCGCATCGCGCAGTGCCGCCCTGCTGATCGCCCTGCGGCGGGTGATCGGATCCGTCGTGTTCTCCGGCGTCTCCTTGTCCCGCACCGCCAGAGCGCGCAACCGCTGGTCGTGGAAGCGGACGAGATCACGTGCCGGCGTGGCCGCGTCGACCAGTCGTGCCCAGTTCTCGGCCGGCAGGCAGGCGTGCAGCGCGCGCAGACCGTCGGCGTCGAGGTGGATGCCGTAGGTGGACGGTTGGTCCACCGGGGACGGGCGACGCTCGAAGATCTCGACGTCGACGCCCGCAGCGCGCAGGCCGTGAGCGAGGCACAGGCCGCCGAGGCCCGCGCCGATGATCAGTGTGCGCATCAGTTCTCCCCCGTTGGCGGATAGGTGAATCGGGCCAGCAGGTCCATCAACTGCTCGGCCTCACCGGGACGCAGGTGGGACACCAGACCGGCCGCGATCTCCCTGGCCGGCACGTGCGCGGCGTCGAACGTCTCCAGGCCCTTGGCGGTCATCTCCACCGCGTGTACCCGCCGGTCACCGGGGACCGCACGGCGTACCACCAGGCCCGCCGCCTCCAGGTCGTCGATCACACGGACCATGGACGTCTTCTCACTGCCGAGTTCCGCGACCAGGTCACGTTGGCTGAGCGCGCCGTGCTCGTTCAGGGCGATGAGGACCGCGAAGTGCCGCAGTTCCAGCCCGAGCGGTCGAAGAGCGCCGAGCAGCGCAGACGCAGCCCGGTCGTGCGCACGGCGCATCAGCAGCCCGAGCGCGAACGGCGACCGGTCCCCCGGTTTGTCGGTCGCCCGGCCGCTCGTCATCTCCTTGTTGTTCGTCACACTTGAGACTGTAGCATCTGCATCTGGTTTACACGAGATAGTTGCATATGAGACTGTCTTAGGTATGAACTACGTAGCCGACAAGCCGTCCCGCATCTCCGGCATGGTCCTGGCCGCGGCCCCGACGATCGTGTTCGTCGTGGTCAACGCGCTGAGTTCGCTGTATCCGGCGCTGCTCGCCGCCGCCGTCACAGCGGGGGCCGCGTTCGCGTTCCGGCTGATCCGCAGGGAGCCACTGCGGCAGGCGGTCATCGGACTGCTGATCGTCGGGGCGTGTGCCGCCGTCGCCGCGGTGACCGGCCAGGCTCGCGGCTTCTTCCTGCTGCCCGCGCTGGTGCCGTTCGCCGTCATCGTGGTGTGCGCCGGTTCCGTCGTCGCGCGGCGGCCGCTGACCGGCCTGCTGCTCAATCGCCTCTCCGGCGGCCCGCCCACCTGGTACGACAACCCGCGGCTGCGCCGCGTGCACACCATCGCGACCCTGGTGTGCGCCGGCGTCAACGTCGTCAACGCTGCCCTGCAGGCGACCTTCTACCTCGCGGACAACACCTATGTGCTGGCAGCGGCACACATCGCGACCGGCCCGGTGTTCGCGGTCATCGTCGCGGTGACCGTTGTGTCAGCACGTCGAGCTATGCAGGCCGGATGTCCATGAGCCACTTCGCGATGTCGGCGACGACCTCCGGGTCCATGTGCTGTGCTGCTTCGTACTCCTCGGGTGACGACGGACCGGTACCGGGGAAGAACAAGTGGTTGTCCGCGTCGAAGACCCGGATGGTCACATCAGGACGGTGCGCCAGGCCCACCTGCCAGTTGACCAGATCGTGGGGGATCGTCACCTGGTAGTCCCGACCGCCCTGCAGGATCAGCATCGGCTTGGCCAGCGCGGCGGCGACATCGACCGGGTGGTAGCCACGCACATCCAGCCAGTAGGCCGCTGCCACGCCGAACGGCAGTTCGGTTTTCGGGGTGGCAGGAGAGAGATCAGGGCTGTCCGCCACCTCGGCCTGCTCGGTCAGTGCGTCGATCATGGGTTGCATGGCGTCCGCGGTGTCCGGGTTCAGCGACGCGATGTAGCTGACCTGCCGGACCGCCGCCCAGTGCATCGGCTGTGTGCCGCCTGCCAGGATGACCAGCCCGGCGACGGCCGGCTCGGCTGCGGCAGCCACCCGAGGGGCGACGGTGCCGCCGAGGCTGTGGCCGAGCACGAAGATCCGATCCACGTCGACGGCCGGATGCCGTTGGAGCAGGTGGATGGCGGCGACACCGTCCGGCAGGTACTCGTCGGCCAGTGTGAAGGCGGCATCGCCCGCCACCTGCTGGCCGTGGGCGACGGTGACCTTGTCGAAGCGCAGCACCACGATGCCCCGGCTGGCCAGCCCCCAGGCCAGATCCTTGAGCGGCTTGTTGCGCCCGAGCGTCTCGTCGCGGTCGGTGGGTCCTGAACCGCCCAGCAGCACGACGGCCGGCAGCGGTCCCGGCCGGTGCGGCACGCTCAGCGTGCCGGGCACCGGCAGCGGTCCGGAGTCGATCGTCACGTCGTGCTCGTCGAAGGCGGTGTCGTCCACGTAGTCCGGCGGTGCCCAGGAGTCGGCTGAGGGCACCAGTTGCAGACCGGTGAGCAGGCCAGCGTCGTCCAGTCCGAGCCGCAGCGTCCAGTCGCCCTGCTCGAACGTCACCGGAATCCGCACCACGGACCGTCCACTGACCGGCGTACCGACAGCGGACAGGGCGCCCTGCGCCTCCCAACCCGCTCGCAGCACGTCAGCCGTCACCAGCGGGCGCAGTTGCGGGGCGAACATCTCCTGGATCTCCGCGAAGTGCCCCGCCCTGGCCAGTTCGATGACAGCCAGTCCGGTCGCCGTGGGCGTTGTCATGCCGGGTCAGCCTCTTCTCCGGGTAGCAGGACAGAACCGAGGATGCGCCGCTTCCGGCCGGGCGCGGGCGGATTGGCGAAGCGGGGTTGCAGGACAGTGGCGAGATCGCGCAGCAGGTCGGCGAACTCGGCATCGTCCAGCCACAGCCCTGCCATCCGGTAGGTCACGCCGTCCCGCAGCAGGTCGATGTCGCCCCTGGCCAGGTAACGGTCGAAATCGCCGAGCAGCCCGGCCATGAACGCCATGAAGGCCTGCCGGTGGTCGTCGGCGCTCATCGCGACGACCTGGTCCAGCCCGACGCTCGCCGAGGACAGGCGGAGCACGTACGTGCGTTCCAGCGCACCGCGCACCCGCCGCTCGGCGACGACCGCGAGCACACCGGCGTCGACCAGCAGGGCGACATGCCGGTAGAGGCTGGCGGCGGACACATCGGACAGCTCGGTACGCAGCATGCTGGTGGTCAGCGCGCGGTCACCGAGAAACGCCTGCACAATGCGCAGGCGCACCGGGTGCAGCAGCAGATCCACGGTGGCCACGCCGCAGACGATAGCAGACCACTCTCACTCTTGGGAATGTTCCTGAGAGTGAGAGTGGTCTGCATGCTGGAGCTTCGGAGCTCGCTCGCTCCGCGCTACACGGACAGCAACTGGTTGAAGAACGAACGGTAGCGGCGCAGCGCGAGCCGCAGTTCCTCGGTCTCGGCCTCGTTGCCGCCACTCCACTGGGACTCCAACGAGTGCTTGTGGTCGGCGAACGTGGCAGCGAGGTTCTGCATCACTTCCGCGACCAGCACGTCGGCCTCCTGGACAGCCTGCCTAGGACTGTCCACAAAGGCTGCCTGGACCTCGCGCCACTGGGTGCGGAACCGTTCGACCTCGTCACTGGCGAACAGCGGCGTGTCCTCCGGCTCGTCGGTCGTCGACGGCGAGGCGCCTGCCGTGGCGCGCTCCCCCGTCGTCGACCGCGTGTCCGCCATGGTGTGCCCGTTGGCCGAGGTCGGCTGGTCGTCCAGCACGCTCTCGTCGTCGTTGCGCATTGTCCGGTCGGGCGAATCGTTCCGCTCCGCCAGTACTGTCCGGTCGTCGGACAAGTCCGGGTCGCCCACCGTGGTCCTGTCGGGCGACGCGGTCGGCTCGCCTGTCAGGTGCCTGTCGGCCGTGGTGCCGTCCACGTCCTTGTCGGCCAACGCCTCCGAGTCCGCATCGCTGTCGACGGCGACTTCCCTTGCTGACAGGTCGTCGTCATCGAGGTCCGATGTGTGGTTGGGCAACAGGTCGTCGGTGGTCGGCCGATCGTGCTCGGTAAGTTCGTCGCCATGGTTCATGAAACCTAGATGCCCACTACTGCGCTCCGGGAATCATTCCGCCGTCAGCTGTCCGCGAGGACCTCCCGCACGAACCACTCCACCTCCGACGGGCTGGGCCTGGGATCCCCGCTCTGCCGGGCGAGTACGACGAGATCATCGGCCGTGGAGGTCTCCACGGCGGCCGACCAGCCGTAGCGTTCGTCCCACAACAGCGCCAGCTCGTGGTCCGGATAGCGGGTCATGCTGAAGTCCAGAGCGAGGTAGGCGGAAGCAGGCGAACCCGCGTCGATCACACAGGACTCCAGGCCGACGCCGAGCTCGGCCGCCACCTCGGCCACGTACCGCCGCAGGGTTCGGGCGTAGGACTCGCCCGCGTCGACAATGGTTCCGTCCCGTGACGAATCGGGTACGTCGGCCATGACCTCGCTCCGTCCCGGTGACCACGTGGCCACCGTAAGGAGAATGGCCCGATCAGGGTCTTCCGCAAACGTCGCTGAAACTTGCATCCGCCCGAACACGCCCGACCAGCCAGGCACGATCGGCACCGACAGCGCTGTTTGGCACCGGTCGACGCGCGGTCTTGGATCCCCGACATGGTGGATCGAGTACGCGTGTCCTTCCGCGGTGAAGGCTCCGGCGTCGACGAACTGACCTGGGGTCAGCTGGGCATGTGGCGGGCGATCAAGGAGCAGCACTGCTCGATGGGCGTCGGCTTCCCCGTGCCGCTACCACCGGGTACGACCGTCCAGGACATCGCGGCCGGGCTCGGCTTCGTGATGGGCCGCCACCAGTCCCTGCGCACCCGGTTGGTGTTCGACGCCGACGGTCATGCCCGCCAGTCCGTCGCCACGGAGGGCGAGATCTTTCTCGAGATCGTCGACGTGGCCGACGACGACGATCCGGCAACGGCCGCCGCGGCGCTGCGCACCCGGTACCACGACACCGAATTCGACTACGCCACCGAGTGGCCGGTGCGGATGGCCGTGCTGCGCCACCACGGCGTGCCCACGCACGCCGTCGCGCTGTACTGCCACCTGGCCGTGGACGGTGCCGGCGCCGAGGCACTGGTGGCCGATCTGGCCAATCTCGACCCGGTGACCGGCGAGGCCGCGCCGGTCACCGCCGTCCAGCCGCTGGAGATGGCGCGCTGGCAGCAGAGCCCGGCAGGCCAACGGCACAACGAGCGGACACTGCGGCACTGGGAACGCCAACTCCGTGCCATTCCGGCCCGCCGGTTCCCCGAGTCGACCGACCGGCGCACCCCGCGCTACTGGGAGGCGCAGTTCACGTCGCGGGCGACCTACCTCGCCGTGCAGGCGATCGCCGATCGCACCAACCTGGAGACCTCGTCCGTGCTGCTGGCCGCGTTCGCGGTGGCGATGGCCAGGATCACCGAGACCAATCCGGTGGTGACGCAAATGTCGGTGGGGAATCGGTTCCGGCCCGGTCTGAGCGACATGGTCAGCACGCTGGCACTGAACGGCCTGTGCGTGATCGACGTCGCCGACGCCACGTTCGACGAGGTGGTGCTGCGCGCCTGGCACTCCGCGCTCACCGCGTACAAGTACGCCTACTACGACCCGAGCAGCCACGACGCCATGCTCGCCAGGGTCAACGACGAACGCGGTGAGGAGATCGACATCGGCTGCATCTTCAACGACCGCCGGACCGGTGAGCGACGCGACGTACTCAGCCCGCCGCCGACCGGGCCCGAGATACTCGCGGCGCTGCCGTTGAGCACACTCCGCTGGCGGCAGCAGACCGAACGCGCGGGCGAGCGATTCTTCTTCCACATCAACGATGTGCCGGACACGACCGAGATCTGGATGCCGATCGACTCGCGCTGCATGTCGCATGCCGACACCGAGGCGTTCCTGCGCGAGGTCGAGATGGTGGCCGTCGCGGCAGCGCTCGACCCGGCCGCTGTGGCCACCCCGGTCTAAACCACATCCCGGATGGCTTCGGCAGCGGCGTCGATGTCGGCGCGGGGCGGCGTGCGCCAATCGGCGGAGATCCGGAAGCCGTCGCCTGCGAACCGAGGGATGACGTGCAGGTGGACGTGCCAGACCTCCTGCCCTGCCGGTTCGCCGTCGGCAAGGAAGAAGTTCACGCCGTCACAGCGCAGGGTCGACCTGCGCAGCGCGCCGGCCAGTCGGTGCCCGAGCCGCCACATGCCGGCGCCGGTGTCCTCGGGCAGATCGGCCAGCCCGATGCTGTGTCGCTTCGGGATGACCAGCAAGTGCCCTGTGGTCACCGGGCGAATGTCCATTACTGCCAGCAGTTCCTCGTCCTCGTACACCTTGCTGGCGGCGCCGTCGCCGGTGACGATGTCGCAGAAGACGCAGTCCTGATCAGCCATCCTTCGATGTTGGGACGCATGATCGGCCGCTGCCCTCGGCCACCACCGGCAGCGCCTGCCATGCCGCGTGGTCGGCCGGGTCGTCGGGTACACCGGCACACAGCACGTAATAGCCGGGCGCCATGGCGTTGTACCGGTCGCCGAGATCGGCCATGCACGCGGTGTGCGCCTGTGGCGGAGTCCGCGCGCGGGCGGTCGCCGGCAGGTAGGCGACCAGTTCGTCTCCCGTCGCGGTGACGAACGCGGCAGGCACCCGCAGCGCCTCGATGACCAGCCCGCGCACCCGGGCCAGGTCCACCCAGCACGCGTCGACCAACGCCCAACCCGGCCCACGCCGTACCGGCTCGACCCCGGTCACGTCGGCGAGATCGGTGAGCGGCAGCGGCCCGGCAGCCGCCGCGAGCAGCAGTCGCTCCATTCCGCACAACAGCGCCGCCAACTCGGCCCCGGTCACGTGCCGCCGGTTCCCGGTCAGTGCCAGTACCAGTTCCGGACCCAGCGAAACCGGTTGGCACGTCAGCAGTTCCGGCTCGCTCGTAGTCGCGCCGAACACGAAGTCGCGGCGGAACACCACGCCCCGTTCGTGGGCGATCCGTTCCGTCGCCGCCCGCAGCGCAGTGGTGTCGTAGCGGGCGTGGGTGTCGGCGGCCAGCCTCGCGGCGGCGACACGACGCACGACCTCGGCAAAGCTGTCCCCACCGACGTCGAACGCGAGCAGGCCGTCCTGGGCGAGTACACCGACGTAGTCGGGCAACCGATCACGGTTACCGGACAACACCGGGAACACGAACCGGCTCATCCCCGTGCGTACCGATACGACCGTGCACACCGCGGCGAGCAACACGGCCTGATGCTCGGCGCCGGTGCGTTCCGCGATCCCGGCCAGCGCGCGCCCGGCCGCCGCCGAGCGCAGGAGGTCGGACAGGTGCCCGGCGACCGGGTCGGCGGCCGGCGGCACGGGAAACATCGCCTGCGGCGCGGTGCGCAGTCGCTCGATCCAGAACCGCACCGCCGCCGACGCACCGTCGCGGTGCGCGGTCCGCTCGAACTCGGCCTGATCCAGCGGCTGGTGACCACGGGGGCCCGGATCGGTCACCGGATGGCCGGCCACCGATGCGGCCACGAGTTCGGTGAACTGCCGGCCGACCACTGCCAGACCGCCGATGTCGGCAAGCGCTGGCGAGCACACCATCATCGCCGCCGTCGGCGCTCCGTCCCGCACCGCGACCGCCACCCGCAGCGGCGGCCCGGCCTCGATGTCGATGTCCTGGGCCCGCAGGTGATCGACCAGTTGGCGCTGCACATCGGCGAACTCGGCAGCGGCCGGTTCGATCCGCAGCACGTCCACCGCCAGCACTCCCGGCCCACCGACCACCTGCGCAGGCTCGGGATCCCGGACGAACCGGGTGCGCAGCGCCTCGTGCCGGGCGAGCAGGATGCTCAGCGCGGGCGCGATGTCGGCGAGCAGAGTGCCGACCGGTAGGGCGAGTGGCGTCCAGATCGCGTTCGAGCCGTCAGACACCCGGAGCAGGACGTCGCGCTGGCCGAACGTCAGTGGCCCGGTGCCGGTACGGGGTGCTGCGAAGGAAACCCGGAGATGTTCGGTGAGCACCAATCCGGCCATCGCCACCTCCGTCGCTCGCGGAGCGGGATGGTAAGGGCACCGGGGCGCAACGACCATCAGCCCGCCGTGCCGACCAAGGCTGCGTGCGGCGACGGCTGTAACTTTCTCGATCGGCAAGCTACTTGCACAAGTAGCTTGTGCAACTGCTACGGTCGAGGCATGCGAGACACCGCCGAGCAGGCCGTTCGACTGTCCATGGCGATCTCTCGGCTGCGGTCCAGGCTGCGCGAGGAGTCCGGTCAGACCAGATCCGGCTTCACCGTCTCCCAACTGGCGATCCTGCAGCGAATCGTGGAAGACGGCCCGGCCACCGCGGCATCGCTGGCCGCCGCCGAGCACGTCAGCCAGCAGGCGATCGCGCAGAGCGTGGCCACGCTGAAGGAGGCGGGCCTGGTGCGCGGCGACCGGGATGCCAACGACGGCCGCAAGGTCATGATCAGCGCCACCGACGCGGGCCGTGACCTGTTCGACTCGCTGCTGCGCTCCCGCAAGGCGTGGCTGGCCGAGGCGATCGACGCCGTGGTCGGCCCGGACCAGCGGGCCGGCCTGGACACCACGATCGAACTGCTGGAACGGCTGGCCGGCGCGGATCTGCGGCTGCCGGCAGCGACCCGATGACCTCCGCGCACACGACGGCCGAGGACACGAAGGCCTTCTCCTGGCGGTTCGTCACGCCGCTGTTCACCGGCGCCGCGCTGAACCCGATCAACAGCACCCTGATCGCCACAGCGCTCGTGCCGATCGCGCACGCCATGCACGTGTCGGTCGGCCGGACGTCGGTGTTGATCGCCGCGCTCTACCTCGCGTGCGCCGTCGCCCAGCCGACCGCGGGCAAGCTGTCCGAGGAGTTCGGCCCGCGACGGGTCTTCCTGGTCGGGATCGTCATCGTCCTGGGCGCCGGCATCCTGGGTGCGCTGGCCCGCGACCTCGCCACGTTGACAGTGGCCCGCGTGCTGATCGGCGTCGGCACGTCAGCCGGCTACCCGTCGGCGATGGTGCTGATCCGCCGCAGGGCCGCTGCGGCCGGCATGGACCAGCCGCCCGGCGGTGTGCTGGGCGGACTGTCCATCGCGGGAACCGTGACCGTGGCCATCGGTCCGCCGATCGGCGGTGTGCTGGTCGGCGTGCTCGGCTGGCAGTCGGCGTTCCTGATCAACATCCCGTTCGCGCTCGCAGCGCTGGCCATGACGCTGCGCTGGATCCCCAAGGACGACGCGGCCACCACACCACGCGACGCCCGCGAGGTGGCGGCCCGCATCGACGTCGTCGGCATCATCGGCTTCGGCGGCGCCATGACAGCGTTGTTGGTGTTCCTGCTGGGACTGCCCGACCCGAACTGGGTCGCGCTCGGCATCGCCGTGGTGGTCGCTGTCGCGCTGGTGTACTGGGAACTCCGGGTCGCCACGCCGTTCTTCGACGTGCGCCAACTGGCGTCGAACCTGGCGCTGACCCGCACCTACCTGCGCTCCACCCTGACCCTGCTCGGCGTGTACACCGTGCTCTACGGCCTCACCCAGTGGCTGGAGGCAGGCCGGGGCCTCTCGGCCGGGGACGCCGGCCTGCTGATCCTGCCGATGGGCGCGCTGGCCGCCGTGATCATCCGGCCGATCTCGGCCCGCAACCTGATCCGCGGCCCGCTGATCGCTGCGGCGCTGGCCCTGCTGGTGGCGTCGGTCGGCGTCGCGTTCCTCACCACGCACAGCCCGGTCATCCTGATCATCGCCGTCACCCTGGTCTTCGGGATCACCACCGGGACCACCAGCACCGGCAACCAGACCGCGCTCTACGCCCAGGCGCCTGCCGACCAGGTCGGCACGGCGTCCGGGCTGTTCCGCACGTTCAGCTACCTGGGCTCCATCGCGTCGTCCACGATCACCGGCATCGTGTTCCGGTCCGACGTCACCGACAGCGGCCTGCACACGCTGGCCTACATCCTCGTCGGTGTCGCCGCCGTCGTGCTGCTGATGACCGTGGCCGACCGCAAGCTGCGGACCTGACCGCTCAGCCGAGCAGGTCCGGCCGACGCCACTGTTCGCCGAGCACGTTGTGCTCCAGGAACGCGAACACCGTGCGGTACCAGACCTTCGCGTTGTTGGGCGTGAGGATCCAGTGGTTCTCGTCCGGGAAGTACAGGAACTTGTGCGGACACGAGCCGTCCTGCGCCTTCGACCGCGACAGCAGGTCCCACCACAGGCGCAGCGCCTCGCCGATCGGCACCCGGTAGTCCCGGTCGCCGTGGATGACCAGCATCGGCGTCGAGATGGCGTCCGCGAACAGGTGCGGCGAGTTGCGCTCGATCATGTCCGTGGTCAGTTCCCTGGCCCAGTAGAACGAGGCGTCCGTGGTGCCACGCATCTGCTCCAACGACCACAGCGAAGCGTGCGTCACGATCGCGGCGAACCGATCCGTGTGGCCGGCCACCCAGTTGGCCATGTAGCCGCCGAACGACCCACCCATCGCGCCCACCCGTTCCGCGTCGATGTCGTCCCTGGCCACCGCGGCGTCGGTGACCGACATCAGGTCGGTGAACGGCTCGCTGCCCCAGTTGCCCCAGCCGCGCCGGATGAAGTCGATGCCGTAACCGGTGGACAACGCGGGATCGGGCAGCAGCACGGCGTACCCCCTGGCGACCGCCAGCCACGGGTTCCACCGCCAGGACCACGCGTTCCACGAGCTGAGCGGGCCACCGTGGATCCACAGCAGCATCGGCGCCTGCTGGTCGGGTCCCGCACCGTGCGGCAGCGCCAGCCAGGCCCGCAGCGGCGTGCCGTCGGCCGCGGTGGCGGTCACCTCGGTCAGCGTGCCGGGCACCGGGATCTCCGCCGCAGGCCCACGCAGCGACCGCGCGGGCGAGGAACCGTCCAGCGCCAGCCGAACGGGAGTGGGCGGGCCGTCCACCGAGGAGCGCAGGGCGTAGACCCAGCGGCCGTCCGCTGACACCTCCGCCTTCGTGTAGGCGCCGTCGTCCTGCGTCAGCCGGGTCGGCTCACCGGTCGTCGCGTCCACCAGCCACAGCGGGCCCCGACCCTGGTCGTCGGCCGTGACGATCAGGGCCGTGCCGTCCGGCGTCCAGCGGGGTGAGTGCGGCCAGCGGTCCCACGCCGACGTGAGCGCCTGGACCTCACCACCTGCCGTGGGGACAACGGCCAGCCAGCAGTTCCCCGGATCCTGCGGACCGGACCGCCGCTGCACCTCGATCACCACCCGCAGCCCGTCCGGCGACACCCTCGGCGCGCTGTACTCGTGGTCGGGATCGTCGGCCAGGACACGGCGCTCGCCGGTCTCGACGTCGATCGCCACCACGGTGAGCCGCCGCGAGCCTGCCGGCTCGGCCACCGCCCAGCTGGTGACCACGGTCCGGCCGTCCGGGGTGATGTCCCAGCTGGCCTCGTCGTGCAGTGCGCTGCCGATGTGGCCGGTGATGTCGCGCAGTTCGGGCCGGTCGGCGCCGTCCGTGGTGGCCACGCGGAACAGGCGGGTCCTTGCCGGGCCGAGATCGTGGTCCCAGAAGCGGATCGGGTATTCCTCGTGCAGGATCGCGGCGACGCCGGAATCCTTGCGTTCCTTGCGCAGCTTCTCGTCGGCAGCCGGGTCGGCGGCCGACGGCAGCACCGACGAACCGAACACGACGGTGCCCGCCGAGCGGGCCACCACGACGCCACGGACGCCACCGGGCAGCGCGGCCACCACGCGGGCGTCCCCACCGCCTGCCGGCTGCAGCCACAGTGCGGGCGTCCCGTTCTTGGCGTCCTCGGGATCGCCGTCGGGCTCCGGCCGCTTCGACACGAACAGCAGATCACCGGACGGCGTGAACCCGGCCGAGGACTCGCCTTCGGCACTGCGGGTCAGCCGCCGGACCGGACGCTCGTCCTCCGGGTCGATCTCCCACAACGCTGTCGCGTACCGGGACTTCTGCCGATCCAGCGTCGACACGTCGACGACGATTCGGCGACCGTCCGGCGACAGCCGCAGCCCCTCGACCCTGGGCAGGGCGAGGTAGGCGTCCAGATCGCTGAAGGGGTCCACGGGGCTGCTGGCTGGGCTCGTGTCGTCGGTCACCTGGCCTTCTTACCATCGTCGTCAGGCGAACTGGACCCCGTTGACGTTAGGACTGACCTGGCCGGGCCGCCTTTGGTAGATTCCGGTCGTGCACATCAGGCGCCCCTAGACGCTCCAGCGCGGACCGTGTCCGCGCCGTCGAGCCACCTCACCGGCCTACGCCGTCATGTCCAGGAGCCTGTCTTGTCCAGCACGTCCGGTGCTGGGAGTTATCGAGCCGTTCTGACGGTCCCGTTCGCCGCGCCGACGTTCGGTGCGGCGCTGCTCGGGCGCCTGTCCTACGGCCTACTCCCACTCGCCATGTTGTTCACCGTCCAACACGCGACCAACTCGTTCACGTCAGCAGGCGCGGTCGTCGCCTGCTTCGGCGTCACGTCCGTCCTGCTACCGCTGAAAGCACGCCTCGCCGACCGCTACGGGCCGGGTCGGGTACTGCCGGTACTGAGCGTCGGAGCCGCCGCAGCCATGACGGCGATGGCGCTGTTCGCCCGATCGCCGACGGCGTTCCTGCTGCTCAGCATCGCGACCGGCCTGTGCGCGCCGCCGCTCGGCCCCGCCATGCGCGCGGTGTGGCGGACCCTCACCGACGGCACCGACCTGGTCGAACGCGCCTACAGCCTCGACTCGGTGTGCGAGGAGACGCTGTACCTCGTCGGGCCGGTGCTGGTCGGCGTCCTGCTGAAGGTGGCGTCGGCGGAGACATCGCTGCTGGTCACGGCGGCGCTGTTGCTGGTCGGCACGCTGGCCATGGCCGCCACGCCGCCGGTCCGCCGCGCCCGTGGGCTGAGCACGCCGGGCGGCTGGGGTCTCGGTCCGCTGCGGGCACCGGGTTTCCGCTCGGTGCTCACCACCATCGTGATCACCGCGGGCGGCATGAGCATCGCCATCACGTGTGCAGCGGCCAGAGCCCAGGCAGCCGGCATGCCCGGCGCGGCGGGCTACATCGAGGCGGCGCTCGCGGTCGGCAGCGTCATCGGCGGCCTGCTGTGGGGTCGACGGCGGCACACCCGTACCAGGGCGGCCCACCTGGCCGGTATGACCGCGTGGCTGGCGGTCGGCATCGGTGTGGCAGCGGCCGCTGCCAACCTGATCGCACTCGGCGCGGTCCTCGCGATCACCGGTGTCGCCGTCGCCCCGCTGTTCGTCGTGTCCTATGTGGCCGCTGACGAACTGGCGCCTGCCCACCAGCGGACCGAGGCAAGCACATGGGTCAACACGGCCAACAACATCGGCGCGGCTGCTGGTTCGTCAGCCGCCGGTCTGTTGATCGACCACCTGAACATCGCGGCAGGCTTCGGCGTCGGAGCGCTGTTTGCCTTGTGTGCCACCGTGATGTGGGTTCGGCGGCCCTGATGGTTCGGGGCGGGCTCAGTCCGCGAGGTGGCGTTCCAGTCGTTCGACCTTCGCCTGTAGCTGACCGGTGTAGCCGGGTCGGATGTCCGCCTTGAGCACGAGGCTCACCCGGGGGCTGCTGGCCGCGACCGCCTCGGTCGCCCGGCGCACCACGTCCATCACCTCGTCCCACTCGCCCTCGACGGTGGTGAACATGGCCGTTGTCTCGTTCGGCAGCCCGGACTCGCGCACCACACGGACGGCCTCGGCGACCGCGGCGCCGACACTGTCGGATTCTCCGCCGAGCGGAGTCACACTGAACGCAACCAGCACGGCGCCAGCATAGTGGCTCCCGGGTGAGTGAAAATGGGCTGATGAACACCGTGCGACTCACCGGCGCGATCCAACTGCCCGACGGGGCATGGGTCCGAGGTCGTGGGCTGCGCCGCCCGGCCCCCGACGGCGCACTGCCCGACTACGGGCTCTACCTGGGCAACAAGCGGCTGCGCAGGCAGCACGACCACGAACTGACGTGGCAGCACGAGTGGATCGAGTGGCCGGACTTCGGCCTGCCGAGGGACCGCGAGCGGGCGGTCGACCACATCCGCGCGCTGTACGAACACGCCCGCGCCGACACGCAGGTCGAGGTCGCGTGCGGCGCAGGCGTCGGCCGAACGGGCACCGTGATCGCCTGCCTGGCCGCGCTGGCCGGTCTGCCGCCGACCGAGGCTGTCGCGTGGACGAGGGCGAACTACCACCGCAGGGCGGTGGAGACCTCGCGGCAACGAGCGTGGGTGGCCGACTTCCCTGGCCTGTCCTGAGGAAGCACGACCCGCGCCAGCTCGACCGGCAGAGGCACGATGTCGGCACCCAGTAAGGTCCGGCAGTCCTTTGCGGTTTACGTGGCCGCGTAGCGAGCGACTGTCGGTGGTTGCTGTGACGATCCGGGCATGGAATCGACACTGACCAGACAGGACGCTTCGGACGCCGTGCACGAGCTCGGCTGGCGGCTGGTCCTCGGCAGACTGCGCACGCACGTGCCGGTGGGCTCGCTGGCGGCCGGTGCCGAACTCGCCGCTGTCCTGGCGGCAGGCGTCGATGATCACCTGCAGATCGATCTGCGGGCGGAGCGGGTGATCCTGTCGCTCCGGTCGCCTGCCACCGCGTCCGTGACCGGGCGTGACGTGGATGTCGCGCGCTCGATCAGCTCCCTGCTGGCCGAACGCGGACTACGCGCCGAGCCCGACGTGTCCCGGGCCGCACAGGTGGTGGAGATCGCCGTCGACGCCATGGACATCGCGCTGATCCGGCCGTTCTGGCAGGCGGTGTTCGGCTACCAGGACGAGTTCGACGGAGCGGAGTCCCTGATCGATCCACACGGGCAGGGGCCGGCGATCTGGTTTCAGCAGATGGACGCACCGCGACCGCAGCGCAACCGGATCCACCTGGACATCTCCGTCCCGCACGACGAGGCGCCGGGCCGGATCGAACGGACGCTGGCCGCCGGTGGCGTGCTGCTGTCGGACGAGGAGGCACCCGCGTTCTGGGTGCTGGCCGACGCCGAGGGCAACGAGGTCTGCATCACGACCTGGCAGGGCAGGGACGGCTGAGCACGTAGGCGCGGCGGGTCAGCTTGCCGATCATCCCGTACACGTGCCGGCGGCAGTCGCCGAGCATCATGTCGTAGCCGGCCTGCCCGAACCGTTGGACGTAACCGTCCCCGCCACGGAGCAGCCGAGCCAAGTGCAGCAGGTGCCGACCGCCGTCACGTTCCGCCGCCCACTCGTCCCATTCGGTGGTCAGCGCGACTCGTTCGTCCACCCGCAGCCCGGCCGCGGTGATCGCGGTAGCCGATCGCTAGTAGTGGATCGCTCCCCTGACGCCGCCGCCGACCGCGATGGCGTCCCCGTTGATGGAAACACTCCTCGGCGAGGCGAGAAAGGCGACGACATCCCCGATCTCGGCCGCGGTGACGATGCGGCCGATGCTGACACTCGCCGCGAGCGCGACTTCGGCGTCCTCCTCGCTGATCCCTTGCGACTGCGCGAACTTCGCGATCAGCGCCGGTGTCCGCTCGGTGACGGTGAAGCCGGGATGGACGACGGTGACGTTGACACCGGTCGAACCCAACTCGTCGGCGAGGTTCTTCGTCATGGCAGCGACGGCGACGTTGCGGATCGAGCCGACGATGCTGGTCGACTGCCGTGCGGCCAGTCCGCTGATGTTGATGATCCGGCCCCAGCCCTGCGCGACCATGTGCGGCGCGACGGCCCGCGCACAGCGCAGGTAGCCGAGCACCTTCGTCTCCATCTCGGCGCGCAGGTCGTCGTCCGCTGTGCCGGCCAACCCCGGCGTCACATTCGGGCTGGCGGGCTGTGCTGCCGCGTTCACCAGTACGTCCACCCCGCCGAACTCGGCGACGACCTGGGCCACCATCGCCTGCACCGCGCTGTCGTCCGACGTGTCGGCCGACACGGCGAGCACCCGATGGCCATGCCGGGACAGTCGGTCGGCCGCCGCGTCCAGTGTGGCCTTGTCCCTGGCCACCAACGCGACGTCCGCGCCCTCGGCGGCGAGCACGTCGGCCGCCGCGAAGCCGATACCGCGACTGCCACCGGTGACGATCGCCCGCTTGCCGGTCAGCTGAAGATCCACTGAGTCATCCCATCATCGTTGTCGGTCCAGCAGGAACGGCACCCGAACCGGGCCGGGCTCGCGGCCGTCGTCCGCCGGGCTGGTCAGGTCCCGGTCGAACACCCTGCCGACCGAGTTGCCGGCCAC
>DASXYT010000098.1:0-34754 GCA_036502345.1 Pseudonocardiaceae bacterium
GCGCGGCATGGCCGATGTCGACACCTCATCCACAATCCTCGGCGGGCCGAGCGCGTTCCCGTTCGCGATCGCGCCGACCGGCTTCACCCGGCTGATGCAGACCGAGGGCGAGATCGCGGGCGCCGGCGCGGCAGCGGCGGCGGGCATCCCGTTCTCGCTGTCCACGCTGGGCACCACGTCGATCGAGGGTGTGCGGGCAGCCAACCCGCATGGCCGCAACTGGTTCCAGCTCTACGTGATGCGCACCAGGGAGGTGTCCTACGAGCTGGTCCGGCGGGCCGCCAAGGCCGGGTTCGACACGCTGTTCTTCACCGTCGACGCACCCGTGGCGGGTGCCCGGCTGCGGGACAAGCGCAACGGCTTCTCCATCCCGCCGGAGCTGACCCTGAGCACGATCCTGGACGCGATCCCCCGCCCGTGGTGGTGGTACGACTTCCTGACCACCCCGAAGCTCGAATTCGCCTCCCTGACATCCACGGGTGGCACCGTCGGCGAGCTGCTGGACGCCGCGATGGACCCGACGATCAGCTTCGCCGACCTCGACGTGATCCGTGACCTGTGGCCCGGCAAGATCGTCATCAAGGGCGTGCAGACCCTGGAGGACTCGAAGAAGCTCGCCGACCTCGGCGTGGACGGCATCGTCCTGTCCAACCACGGCGGCCGCCAGCTCGACCGCGCGCCGGTCCCGTTCCACCTGCTGCCCGACGTGGTGCGCGAAGTCGGCTCAGACCTGGAGATCGCCGTCGACACGGGCATCATGTCCGGCGCCGACATCGTCGCCGCGATCGCCCTCGGCGCGGACTTCACCCTCGTCGGCCGCGCCTACCTCTACGGCCTGATGGCGGGCGGCCGGGCAGGCGTCGACCGCACCATCACCATCCTGCGCGACCAGATCGAACGCACCATGAAACTGCTGGGCGTGGCGAGCCTGGCCGAACTCGAACCGCGCCACGTCACCCAGTTCTCCCGCCTCGTCGAACTCCGCTCTCGCACGAACGAGCCCATCACCCGGTAACGGACCTGCTGCCGCGTCACGGTCTCGGGCTGACAGGCGCCCGCCTGAGCCGGTTCAGCGCGACTGCTGGATGCGGATCAGGTTGCCCGCCGGGTCGCGGAAGGCACAGTCACGCACCCCGTAGGGCTGTTCGATCGGCTCCTGGACGACCTCGGCGCCCGAGGCCTGCACCTTGTCGAAGGTGCCGTCCAGGTCGGGGGTGGCCAGCATGATCCAGCCGTAGGTGCCCTTGGCCATCATCTCGGTCACCGTGCGACGTTCGTCCTCGGTGATGCCAGGGTCGACGGCAGGCGGTGCCAGGAGGAGGGACGTGCCGGGCTGGCCAGTGGGGCCGACCGCGATCCAGCGCATCGCGCCGCTGCCGACATCGCTGCGGACCTCGAAGCCGAGAACGTCGCGATAGAAGCCCAGCGACGCCTCCGGGTCGTCGTGCGGGAGAACCGTCGTGTGAATCGTGATGTCCATGGTGGTCACGCTAGCCGCGGCCGCGTGGCACTGCTTCTCGATTCCTGATCGGCCTGGTCACCTGTTTGGCCACACAGGACGGCATCCCCGCGGCGGATTCGGCTTCCCGCCGGTAGACACTGGGCGGCACGCCGACCAGTTCGGTGAAGCGCGTGCTGAAGGTACCCAGCGAGGAGCAGCCGACCGCGAAACAGACCTCGGTGACGCTGAGGTCACCACGACGCAGCAGCGCCATCGCACGTTCGATGCGTCGTGTCATCAGGTAGGCGTACGGTGACTCACCGTAGGCGAGGCGGAACTGTCGGCTGAGGTGCCCGGCCGACATGTGCCCGCCACGGGCCAGCGCCTCGACGTCCAGGGGCTGCGCGTACTCCCGGTCCATCCGATCCCGGACGCTGCGCAGCCGGACGAGGTCGTTGCGGCGCTGTGCCTCGCTCAGCGCCCGCGCCCACGAGGGGTCACACATCCGGGCCACTCCCCTCGCCGACATCCATGACCACCAGGTTAGGACCGTTCCGCGGCTGCTGCTTCTCGATTCCTGACCGGCCCCGCCTGGAGCTGGCAGAACGTGATCAGATCCCCTACCCTTGCTGACAGCACCGCGCTGACCGGGCCAGCAGCCCTCAGCTTCCAGCGGGCAGGTCGTGATCACATGGCCTTTGCCGCAGAACCTCCCCCTGACCTCCGGCGAGCCGTTCTGCCTGCGCTTCTCCTACCTGACGCATCAGAAGGGAACAGTCATGCCCAGATACATCCTCACCGGCGCACCAGGGTCCGGAAAAACAGCCGTACTGCGCCAGCTGGAGATCAATGGTCATACCGTCGTCGAGGAAGCGGCGACCGACGTCATCGCGCTCGACCAGGCGCGTGGCTGCGAGGAACCATGGCGCGAGCACGCCTTCATCGACAGAATCGTCATCCTTCAGCAGCGGAGGCAACTCTCCGTCCGAGAAGACAGTGCCGCCTCGGTCTTCTTCGACCGCTCACCGGTGTGCACCCTGGCACTGAGTCGCCACCTGGGCTTCCCGATGACGGACCTGCTGGCCCGCGAGGTCGATCGAGTTGCACGGGACCGGGCCGAGATCACGGTGTTCTTCATTCGCAACCTGGGCTTCGTGCACCCTACGTCCGCCAGACGGATCACCTTCGAGGACTCGCTGGTCTTCGAACGTCGCCACGAAGAGAGCTACCGCGAACTCGGGTTCCAACTCGTCGAGGTTCCCGCCGGCCCGCTTGCCGATCGCGTCGCCCTGATCGAGCAGACCGCCGACTGAATCCAGATACCTCGACCAGATCGGGAAGCGGCCGCAGCGCCAATGCCAATGGCGACCGGCTTTCAGGTGGTCGACGATCGCGCGCTCCAGCACGGTGCGGCGCGACAACTGGTCCAGCGGTGTGGTCAGCGTTCGGAACACGAACCGCAGGAGAACGCCGTGTAGGGCTCGTCGGGAAAGTGGCGCGGGAAGAACACGCGGGCCTCGTCCAGCGATGCCTCGATCGCCTCCGGAGTCAGCGGCCCCGACTCGGGAACGTGCAGGCCGATGGCGGTGCCGCCACGCTGGTGCTGCAGCCGGCCCAGCTCGTAGACACCGCCGCGCGCGTGCAGCGTCAGCCAGCTCTGCATGACCGGCCAGCCCTCGCCGTGCATCCGCTGGTCGACGTCGAGGTTGCGGCCCAGGTCCGCGAGAGTCGTCCACGACACGGCATCGGCGACGCCGTGGTCGCGGTGATGTCCCCTGACGACGTCGACCAGGGCCAGATACGCGTACACGTAGAGATGCCGCCAGGCGGGGCCACGTTCGCGCGGCAGCTCCGGACCGGGCGGCAGCCAGTCGTGGCCCCCGAGATCGGCGCGCACCAGGGCGATCGATCGGTCCAGCAGCCAGTGCAGCTCCGGAGTCCACAATGGAGAATCGGGATCGGGCCAGCCCGCCATGATCTCGGCGGCGTCCTCCGGCCGCACCGCGAGCCGGGCCAGGAGCGCCGGCGCGTCTGCCCTGGCGGGCGGCGGAGCCGACGGTCGGTCGCCGGCGAGCCGGTGCACACGCTCGACCTCCTCGACGGGCACCCCGAGCCGGAAGGCAGTGTCGGCCACATCCACGGGGACGACCCAACCGGCCGGTGGGATCCACGCCCGTACACCAGGGACTGAGCGGGCAAATCCGCTTGCCGGGCACGATAGAAAGACCGCATGACGTCTTCGTTCGCGCGGCACAGCCGGTTCTCCGACCCCGGCGCGCTGGCGCCGTGGCTGGCCGATGTCGAACCAGACATCGGCCGGCTGCATGCGATCGCGAGCGGCCTGGTGTTCCACTACTGGGCAAACGGCGACATCGCGGCGCACGGCTTCGCGCCGGAACGGGTCGGCGAGATCAGCCTGCGCTACGCCGATACGATCTTCGCCCGGCTGCGAGACCTGAACCCCGCGCCACTGTCGGAATCGCGGAAGCCGACCGAGCGCATGGTGGGCTGCTGCCGCGACTTCACGCTGCTCCTGGTCGCACTGGCCCGCCAGCACGGCATTCCGGCCCGCACCCGGGTCGGTTTCGCCAGCTACCTCATACCCGGCTGGGCGCTGGACCACGTGGTCGCGGAACTGTGGGACGGTTCGCGGTGGCGGCTGGTCGAGCCGACACTGGCCGAGCACGACGACATCGACCTGCTCGACGTCCCCAGCGACCGGTTCCTGGTCGCCGCGGACGCCTGGGCGGCGTGCCGCTCGGGCGACCTGGATCCGGAGCAGTGCGTCATAGCGCCGGACCTGACGCAGCCGCACCTGCGCGGCTGGCCGCATCTGGCGCACAATCTGGTGCACGACCTGGCCACGCTGAACAAGCACGAGATGCTGACGTGGGACCGGTGGGGCGCGCTCGCGGACCGCGATAGGCGGACCGTGGATCGCACGCGGCTCGACGCACTGGCGGAGTCGCTCCGGTCGGGTGACGACGAGCGGATCGCCGCCGATTTCACCGATCCGGACTTCCGCGTGCCCGACGTGATCACGTCGATGACACCGCCGGAGCTCCAACCGGAGAAGGTCACGCTGCGCCCGGTGTGACCGGCTCGGCTGGTCAAAACTGAGTGACGCACAGGTTGTTGCCGTCCGGGGTCCGGCGCGACAGGTGACCAACGCCGTCTGACTTGGCTGCGGTCAGGCAGGCTCGATGTAGGCGTGCCACTCGTCGGCGATGCGGAAGCCGCACCGCTCCTACACTCCCAGCGCGCGGTGGCGTTGTCGAAGTCGACGTTGAGCAGTGCTCGCTCGTACCCGGCCGCCCGACCCACCTGGAGCGCGTGCCCGAGCAGCCCCGAGGCGATTCCCTTGCCGCGCTGGGCCTTCCGCGTGCCGATCCAGCCCACGTCCTGTTCACGCACCCCGGTCGCGGCCTCGTCTGCGGCGAAGACGTGACTCAGCACGAACGCCTGCACCTCACCGTCGGGAGACACCACGACGAACGACAGTTCCGGCCGGAAGGTCTTCGATCCGGTGACCTTGTGCCGCCACGCTTCGGGTGTGAAGGCCGTGGCACCCCAGTGACCGGCGAAGGTGTCGTTGCGGGCATCGAGCGTGGCCAGATCGTGTTCCGGCGCGAACGCAACCGGTTCGACGTCGGCGGGCAGCGGTGGCTGGGTGGGCAGGTCGGTGAGGCTGACGCGCATGGTCGTGCCGCAGTTCGAGTGGGGCGTCCGGGAAGGACCGGGCATGCACCTCCCTGCCGGTCTTGACGAACCATTCGGTCAGGTGACCGGCGACCGCGTCGTCCCGGTACTCGGGGCGCACGATCGACTCGAGGTACACCAAGTGCACCGGATTGGCCTGGTCCCGGCGGTGGACGATGCCGTAGGCGACCATCCGGTCCCCTGCGTGGGCCGCGATCGTCGCTCGTGGCAGGTCGACGTTCGGCTCGGTCAGCACCTCGGCCAGGTCATCGGCGCCGAAATGCTCGCCGGTCCGGTCGACCTCCTCGGCGGCCGCGTACAGCAGAGCGAGTTCGGTCGCGTCGGCGATGGTCAGCGGGCGCCAGGTCAGATCCACCAGCGGAGGCTAGGCCGGGCGTTGCCCGCGTCGCACCCGATTACCGGCTCAACTCGTGCCGCTGAACATGGCGACGAGACCGTAGGGCGTGTCGTCGCCGAGGCACAGGGTCAGGATGCGCTCGGCTTCGACGGCGGCTGCCGCGCTGCGCGGGAACATGGCGGCCTCGTATTCGGTGAGGGCTGCCTCGACGTCGTCGGGGTGCGCGGCGATGGCCGTGGCGAGTTCGGCGCCGTCCAGCATGGCGAGGTTGGCGCCTTCGCCGGAAGGCGTCATCAGGTGGGCGGCGTCGCCGATGAGGGTGACGCCGGGGACACGGTCCCACCGGTGCCCGGTCGGCAGCGCGTGGATGATCCGAGGGACCGGCGCCGTCTCACCGTCGGTGATCAGCGCCGTGAGTTCTGGCGCCCAGCCGTCGAACTCCTCGACCACCCGGGCCCTGGCCGTACCGGCATCGGTGAAGTCGATGCCCTCGACCCATGTGAGGGGCTTGCTGAGCTGGGCGTAGGTGTGCAGGACGCCCTCCGGCTCTCGATGGGCGCCGATCACCTTCCCGGGTTCGCCCGCGAACAGGGCGCCCCCGCCGACCGCCTTCGCGCTCTCGGGGTGGCGCTGGTCGCTGTCGTACAGGTAGGTCTCGACGAACGACACACCGACGTACCGCGGCGTCGCGTCGGACAGGAGCGCCCGGACCCGTGACCACGCGCCGTCCGCGCCGACCAGCAGACCAGTGGTCACGGTCGAGCCGTCGGCGAAGGTGAGTTCGTGCCGGCTGCTGCCGGCCGGATGGACCGAGGTGAGCTTCCGGCCCCAGTGGATCGTGCCCGCGGGAAGGGAGTCGATCAGGATCTGGCGCAGCCCGCCGCGGGGGACCTCGGGCCGCGTGCCGGTGCCGTCGTCGGCCTCGTCGAACAGGACGGTCGCGTGCTTGTCGAGTACCCGGGTCGCCTCACCACCTTCGTGGATGAGGCCGGTGAACTCGTCGAACAGGCCCGCGGCGCGCAGGGCGACCTGTCCGTCGTGTTCGTGGATGTCGAGCATGCCGCCCTGCGTGCGGGCGGTCGGCGACGCCTCCGTCTCGTGGACGGTCACGGGGATGCCGTTGACGTGCAGGACACGGGCGAGCGTCAGCCCGCCCAGTCCCGCGCCGATGATCGTGACTGGTGTGGCCATCGTGCCCCCTCGGTTGGAACGTTGTTCCAACAGTTTGGAACAACGTTCCAGACGTGTCAAGATGGGGCATGACCACGCAGCGACGTACGGACGCGCTGTCCCGGGAGCGCATCGTCGCCGCGGCCGTCGAGATACTCGACGTCGACGGCGACGACGGGCTGACGTTCCGCAGGCTCGCCGGCCACCTCAGGACCGGCCCCGGCGCGATCTACAACCACGTGGCCAACAAGAGCGAACTGCTCACCGCGGCCACCGACGCCGTCCTCGCCGCCGCGATGACCGCCGACGCCGCCGACGACGTGGACATGGTGCGTGCGGTCGCGCTCGTCGTCTTCGACACGATCGACGCGCACCCGTGGGTCGGTACGCAACTGTCCCGCGTTCCGTCGCACCCGGCGATGCTGCGGATCCTGGAACCGATCGGCCGGCAGGTCCAGGCGCTCGGCGTTGCCGAGGCCGACCAGTTCACGTCGGTGTCCGCGCTACTGGCCTACATTCTCGGCGCCAGCGGGCAGAACGCCGCGAACGCCCGCATGCTGCCGGACACGGATCGGACCGATTTCCTGACCAGCGTGTCGGTCGGGTGGGCGAATCTCGATCCCGGCGAATACCCGTTCACCCGGCACATCGCACAGCAGTTGCCCGGCCACGACGATCGCGAGCAGTTCCTCGCGGGCATCGACCTGATCCTCGCCGGTATCCGCATGCTCGGGCAGGCTTCCTGATCGAGTTGGCGTCGGACCGTCGGCACGAATCATCGCGCACCGGCTGTTCCGTACGCCGGAGTTACCGCCGCCGCGTGCAGGAGGCGGTGCCGGCGAATCTCCAGATAGGTGATCCGCGCCAGCACCTCGCCGAACGCCATCAGCACGAGCGCGGTCGTCCAGGCCTGGGCGCCCGTGATGTCCAGGTGGCGAGCCAGCCGGGTGACCACGGCCAACCCGGCGTCGGTGTTGGCGTAGACGGCGAAGGCGAAGCGGAACCCCATCCCCGCCACCCATAACGCCGCCGCGACGAGTCCTGCCTTGACGAGCACGAGGCCCCGGTCGTCCCGCCAGACCCGGGTCGCCACCGCACTGGCCGTCCCGATCCCGACACCGACCAGGGCGAAGACGACGATGAGTAACAGGTCGTTGCCGCCGACCGAGAATGCCCGCAGATAGTTGACACCGGCGATCACGACGAGCACGAGTGGGCGCAGTGCGGATCGGGGAGTGAGCTCGCGGGTGCGCATCTGTAGCGCCACCACCGCTATCAGCAGGATGTCGATCACGTAGTCGGTGATCGTCATGAGAAGCCTCCGGGGGCTGACTCGACTCAGTAGCTGAACGTGGTGACCGCCTCGTCACCGATCCACTCCCACAACTGCACGGTGCCGCCCAACTCGGCATTGCCGATCAGCTCGTCCTGGTCGAGATGCCTTGAGTTGAAACAGATCGGGCACACCAGGAAACGGCCGCCCGCCGCCTCGTAGCGCTTGGCCAGGTCGGCCAGCGACGGGCAGCCGTCGCACGCCACGGCCTGCGCGATCCCCTCCTGGGCGAGCCGGACCGCCTCCTTCGTCAGGAACATCAACGTCGAACGCTGCTGCTCTGCCGCGCCGACCGCGACGAGGAACGCCACGGTGACCTTTTCCGGATCTTCCAGCCCGGTGGTGAGACTGATCGCTGCTCGGGTACTCATGGCCGGCTCCTCTCGCGGGTGATACCGCCAGCCTCGCCCAGCACCGATCGCCACCGCATGGGGCGATCGCCTCATCTTCGGCGTTGGTCAGCCACCGCCGGGGAAGGCTCCCTTGATGCCGTGTTCCAGCGCGAACAGTCCGGCGGCGGTGCGGTTGGAGACGCCTGTCTTGGCGTAGATGTGCTCGACGTGGTTGCGCACGGTCTTCTCGCTGATCGACAGCAACTCGGCGATCCGCCGGTTGGACAGACCGGAAGCGACGTGCCGCAGCACCTCGACCTCACGACCGGTCAACCCGGCCGGATACGACGTCCTGCGGCGCACCGGGTGCCCCGCGGTGTGCAGCACCGCCTCGACGGCCTCGGCGTCCAGGCGAGACTCGCGCGCCTGCCGGCGCAGGATCTCGGCGGACTCGTTCGCGTCGTAGGCAGGGCGATGTGGACGAGCCTCGCCCAGCGCGTGATAGGTGTCCGCCGCGGCCAGCAACCGAGCCAGCGGAGCCAGTCCGGCTCCGCCTACACCCAGCGGGTAACCGGAACCGTCCAGCCGCTCGTGATGCGCGGCCGCGACCGTCGCCACCTGCTCCAAACCCGACACCCGCCGCAGGATCCGGCCCGTCAGGTAGGGGTGCAGCCGCACCCGTTCCCACTCCGCCTCGGACAACGGGCCCGGCTTCTCCCACAGGGTGTTGGGCACACCCATCCGTCCCAGGTCGTGCACCAGACCCGCTCGCCGGATCAGTCGCTCGTCCGCGTCACCAACGCCACGATCGCGGGCTGCCTCGGCCGCCAACGCCGAGACGCCACGCGAATGCCCGATCGTGAAGGGACACTTGAGGTCGACGAAGTCACCCATGGCGGTCAGCAGGTCGTCCAACTCCTGCTCGCCGAGCGTCCGTTCGCTGTCCGGCGCCTGACGCAGCGCTGCCGTCCACACGTCCTCGTCGAGCAGTCCGGCCAGCACTGTGTCGGCCGTCCGCTCGAACACCTCGACCACCGCAGGATCGAACTGACTGCCGCTCCGTGCCCTGGCCATCTCGACGGCAGCCGCCGCGCCGCCGCCGCGTAGGTGAACCTCGGCGACCTCGGCCAGGTGAACGACCCGCATCTCGACCGGAATCTGCTCGCCCCGCAGACCGGCGGGCAGGCCGCTGCCGTCCCACCGCTCGAACGCGCAGACCAGCGCGCCACGCACGTCCTCGCCCAGCCCCAACCGGTCCGCGAGCGCGGCGGCGGACGAGCAGTGGGAGTGGATCAGCTCGGACAGGTGGCCACGCGCATTGACCAGGAACGCGCCGGCCCGAGCACCACGCGCCAACGGGCCGCGGTCCTGTCCCACGTGCGTGGCCAGGAGGCGCAGGAACGGAAGACCGGACCAGTCGACCCGGTAGGAGTCGGCACGAAAGGCGATGTCGTCGCCGAACCAGCGGGCCAGTTCGTGCGAGTCGGCATGGCACCCGATCCAGGCGACGAGGTTGGCGTAGAACACCGTGCCCCGCTGCCGCTCGTCCAGCTCCAGCTGGTCGGCAAGGCGGGTCGCGATCAGCGCGGAGCGCAGCATGTGCTCCATCGGCTGGCCCAACCCAAGGTCGATGGCCAGTGACAGGGCAGCGAGGACTTCCGCGCGCCTCGGGCCGCCGGCCATCGTCACCGCCTCTCCCCAGGCCGACCATGCTTCACGTGTGCTGGCAGGGCCGCAACTGTCCTAGCTTGAGGTCCGGCCCTCACGCCATCGCGAGATGAGCCTGGACGTACGGGATCGCGACCGAGTCCAGACCGCCTTGCGCACCGAACATCGGGTGCACGTTGACCTCGAACACCACGCCGTCGTTCTCACTCGCGACGTCGACCCCGGCGAACGGCAGGCCCATCGACTTCGTCGCCCGCACCGCCAGTTCGGCAAGACCGGCCGGCAGGTCGTCGACCTCCAGCACCGTCGAGGTCGCGCCCTGGCCCTCGTTGCACGGCGCGTCCGGGTCGGCCTGGACGTGTTCACAAGCCCGCACCACCCGCCCCTGCAACACCACCACGCGGAACTGGTGGCGCAGCCCCGCCGTGTTGACGTTGTCCGCGTCCCTGGCCACCAGCCAGTCCAGGTCGGCCGTGGCGTAGAACCGGGCCGCCGCGTGCAGCTGGGCCTCGGTCGTGACATGGAAGACGTCGCTGCCGCCCATACCGATCGTGGGCCGGGCCCACACGTCCTTGGCAAGCCGTTCGAACGCGTCCAGCGTCTCGCGCCGGGTCGGGCGGGACAGGCTGATCGTCGGCATCTGCCGCACGCCGTCGCGGGTGAACCGGTCGACCGTGAGGTTCTTCTGGGTCGCCAGCCGCCACGCGTGCGCGTCGGTGCCCAGCGACGCCGTGCCGTGCCGGTACAGGCTGTGCTGGAACGACTCGAACCGACGCCGCGCCGCAGGCGGGATCTCGTAGATCAGCACGGCCGACGGCGTGACCAGGAGGTCTTCGGTCGGCACCGCCAGGCGCAGCACTCCGTCCACGACGTCGACCCTGCCGTCACCACCGGTCATGAAGTGCCGCGCGTCGATCAGCGTCGGTGCCGCCCCGGTCAACTGCCGCACGGCGGTCACCAGGACCGCTCGACTGCCCTCGTCCGACGCGTGGTCGGTGATCAGCACGATCCGGCTGGCATCCATGTGGCTCCCCGTAACGATGGTGGCCCTGATCCCGATCGACCGATCGGGAATCACAGGGCGCGGGGACCCGGCAGTGCGAACCATAGCCGTATCAGGCGGTGCCGTGCGATGGCCCGCTCGCCAATTCGATCAGTACTGGGTGTTGCCCGCGTCCACCGTCATGGCCAGCGCCGTCACGAACCGGGACTCGTCGGATGCCAGGAACAGCACCGCGTTCGCCTGGTCCTCCGGCTCGGTGATCTCGATGGGCAGGCTGTTGGTCAGCATGCCCGCGACCCTGGGGTTGGCCGCGAGGGCCGGACCGAACGCGTCGGTGGGGCCGCCCTCCCCCATGGCCGTGCGCACGCCGGTCGGGTGCAGGCTGTTCACCCGGATGTTGTCCTTGGCCAGTTCGTGGGCGAACGCCCGCGCGAGGCCCGTGACACCGTGCTTGCTGGCCACGTAGGGCACCAGGAACGGCAGGCCTTTGAGCCCGGCGGCCGAGCTGGTCAGGATGATCGAGCCGCCACCGCCGCGCGCCAGGTGCGGTGCCGTCGCCATGACGGTGTTCCAGGTGCCGCCGAGGTTGATGTCGATGGTGTCCTTGAAGATCTCCGGCGTCACCTGGTCCCACGGCGCCACGATGCAGATGCCCGCGTTGGCCACGACGATGTCCAGCTTGCCCAACTCGGCGACACCGTCGTCGGCCGCCGCGGTCAGCGCCGCGAGATCGCGGGTGTCCACCACGCGCGACACGATCCGCCGGTCCAACGCCTCCACCAAGCGGGTCGTCTCAGCGAGATCCTCCTCCGTCGCAGCGGAGTACTGCACGTTCTTGATCGGAGCGCAGATGTCCACCGCGATGATGTCGGCACCCTCCTCCGCCAGCCGGACGGCGTGCGCCCTGCCCTGGCCGCGGGCTGCTCCGGTGATGAATGCGACCTTGCCTGCGACACGTCCCGTCATTGGTTCTCCTCTTGCCGGACAGCGCTTTTCGGCACGCCCAGTGCCCTGGTGAAGCCGGGTGGCACCACGACGTCGTCGGCGGTGAGTTCGTGGATGGAGCTGTGGCCCAGGCCCAGCACCGCCGAGTCGATGCCGCCGCGCAGGATGTCCAGCACGTTCTCCACACCGGCCTGGCCGTTGGCCGCCAGCCCCCACAGGTAGGCGCGACCGATCATCACAGCGCGGGCACCCAGGGCCAGCGCCTTGACCACGTCACCGCCACGGCGGACACCGCCGTCCAGCAGCACCTCGATCTCGTCGCCAACGGCCGCCGCGACGGCGGGCAGTGCGCGGATCGTGGCCGGTGTGCCGTCCAGGTTGTTGCCGCCGTGGTTGGACACCGAGATCGCGCTGACACCGGCGTCCACGGCGCGCTTCGCGTCGTCCACCCGGGTGACGCCCTTGAGCATGAACGGACCGCCCCACTGCTCACGCAGCCACGCCACGTCCTCCCACGTGGGCAGCGGCGTCTGCATCCACTCGCCGTAGGCGCCGAAGAACGTCGGCGCGGCACCGCCGGGCGGCGTGAGATTGGGTGTCGTCAGGTCCGGCACCCTGCCGGTCTTCGCGTAGGCCCACAGCCACGACGGCCGGGTCAGCACCTCGGGGGCGAAGCGCACCATGGTCTTGAGGTTCATCGTCTCCGGAATGGTCGGGCTGCCCCAGTCCCGTCCGTTGGAGAACGACCAGTCCAGCGTCATGATCAGGCCGACCGCGCCTGCCGCGCGGGCGCGCTCCATCCGCTGCACCAGCACATCGCGCGAACCGACCCAGTACATCTGGAAGAACGTCCTGGGGTTGACCGCCGCCACGTCCTCGATCGACCTGCTGGCAAAGGAACTCAGGCCCATCGCGGTGCCCCGGTTGGCCGCCGCCCTCGCCACGGCCACCTCCCCCTCGGGATGCACGGCCTGCACCCCGGTCGGCGAGATGACCACCGGCAGCGAGATCGACTGCCCCAGCACGGTGGTCGCCAGGTCGCGTTTTCCGGACAGGCCTGCGACGTGCGGGGCGAACCCCAGTTCGGCGAACGCCGCCGTGTTGTCGGCAACCGTGAGCCCTCGCTCGGAACCGGCCACCAGGGCCCCGTAGACCGACTTCGGCAGCCGCTTCCTGGCCCGCCGCTGCGCTTCGGCCACCGTCTCGAACCATCCGTCGGACATCGCCGCTCACCCCTTTATGACACTTAGTGCCAATATACGCCGGTCGATCAGAGTGCGCCCTGCTCCTCGGTGCCTGCCGGGTGCGGGCGCAGCACCTGGACGTCCAGGCGGCCAGCGGTTTTGCCCTTGAGCCGGGCACCCAGTTCGCGCAGCGCGGGCCCGGCGCTGTGCGTGTCCAGGGCCTCCTGGCTGGCCCACTTCTCGATCATCACGAGCCGGTCGTCGGCCTCGTGCAGGGCGTACAGCTCGCAGCCGGCCTCACCGTGCACGCCGGCGATCGTGGCCGTGAAGGCGGCGATCACCTCGTCGCGGTGCTCGGGAACCGGAATGATGGTGGCGACGACGACAACGCTCATCTGTGCTCCTTCGGGTCAGTCGGCGAAGAGGGTGGAGATCGCCGGGGCGACGTCACGATAGGTGTGCGCGCGGGCCAGCCGCCCACGGCCCAGCCGAGCCAGGTCCCGCGCCATCTCGGTGTCGTGCTCGCCCGAAGTGTCGAGCAGCACGTCCAGCCGGGCCAGCCGGCCGGCCGGCGGCCTTGGGTCGGGACCGGCGTTGTGCACGCAGTCGGACAGCAACAGCACGCGGGCATCCCTGGCCGGCACCCTGGCCAGTTCCCTTGCGGCGACCTGGAGGGGGAACGCGACATTGGTCAGCCCTCTGGCCGGGATCCGCAGCAGCGTGTCCAGCAGCCGCTGCGGCGAGACCTGGTGGCCCAGGTGGTTGAGCACCGCGGCGTCGGACCAGAACGCGACGACAGCCAGGTCGTCGCGGACGAGTTCGGCCGCCAGCGCACCGACGGTCGCCGCCGCGGTACGCACCCGTTCGCCGCGCATCGAGCCGGACACGTCGACCAGCAGCACGACCGAGCGCCGGGTGGTGATCCGCTCGCGCACGACGATGTCGTCGTCCTCGGGCACCGGGTGTTCGACCAGCGCCTCCAGGGTCCTGTCCATGTCGATGTCGTCGGAGCCGCCCCGGTAGCGCACGCTGGCCAGTTCACCAGTGCCCCGCCGGGCCGTGATGTCGCGGCGTGGCCGAGGCACGGTGAGCCTGCCCGCGATCTGCCGTGCCATGCGCAGGGTCTCCGGATCGGGCACCACCTCGTCCGGCGCGGCGGCGAGCAGTGAGCCTTGTTCCTCGGTCATGCCGGGTGCACCGCTGCCCGGTCGTTGTCGGGGCGCACCGTGGCCGCGTGTTCCGCCGGTGAGCACCGGGCCGCCGCCACCGCCGCCCGACGCGTCGTGCAGCACCGGGTCCTCGTCCAGCACCTTGGGCCGCCTGCGCAGCGGCCGCAAACCCGGGGCGTTCCGGTCGGAGCGGCGGCGCAGCGGCGAGTCGGCCTCGACGGCTCTTCAACCGGGCTCCGCCGCGGCCGGTGCGAGGATGAAGTGGTCCTCCCAGATCTGCCGCAACACCGTCTCCGACGTGGATTCCACCGTCTCGTCGAGGAACACGCGCCCGGACAGGGCCACCACCATCGCGTCGAACACGACCTCCGGGTAGCCGGGATCGTCCCGGTCGGTCACGCCGGCCAGATCGAGCAGTTGCCCGGCCACCAGGGTGACGTCGATGGCGCCGCGGACGCTGCTGCCCTGCCGGATGTCCTCGTGCTCGCGGGTGGCCCTGGTGACGGCGACGGCGTCGGCCACCAACCGCTGGTACAGCTCGGGTGCCAACTCCGGCAGCGGAGCTCGCAGGGCGACGATGCCCCGCTCCGCCTCGGCGTCCTGGTACCCGATGGCCAGCCGGCACAGCCGGTCGTGCACCGAGGTGGACAACCGGGTGGTGCCGACATTGTCGTAGGGGTTCATCGACGCGATCACCCGGAACGTCGGCAACGCCACGACGGTGCCCGCCCTCGGCACGGCGATCCGCCGTTCCGCCATCGCGGTGAGCAGCGTGTTCAGCGTGTCCTCCGGCGCCCGGTTGAACTCCTCGATGTAGAGGAAACCGCCCTCCCGCATGGCTTCCACCAACGGGCCGTCGACGAAGTTGTCGGCGCTGTAGTCCTCGCGCAGCACTCGGGCCGGGTTGTGGTGGCCGACCAGTTTCGCCGGGGTGAGGTCGGCGTTGCCCTCCACGAACACCAGCGGGATACCCCACTCGGCGGTGATCGCGCGCAGCAGGGTGCTCTTGCTCGTGCCCGGCGGACCCTCCAGCACGATGTCCCGGCCCGCCGCGACAGCCGCGAGCGTGAGCCGCAGCTCACGCTCGCGGCCGACCAGGTGCGACGCGATGCGCACCCGGGTACCAGCCAGCGTCATGCTCACTTGGTGAGCTGCCCTGCGTCGATCGGCAGGGTCACGCCGGTGACGTACCGGGCCTCGTCCGATGCCAGCCACAGCACCGCGTTGGAGATGTCCACCGGTTCCACCCACGGGATCGGCAGCGCGTTCATCACCTGGAACCGGCCACCGAGGGTTTCCTTGGTGCGCTCGGCTTCCGGCAGGTCCGGCGCGAACAGCGCGTACGTGGCCGCGTTCTGGATCATGTCGGTGTTCACGCTGGTGGGGTGGACACTGTTGACGCGGATCATGTCCGGCGCCAGTTCCAGCGCCAGCGTGCGCATCAGCCCGACCACACCGTGTTTCGCGGCAACGTAGTGACCGATGTTCTCCATCGCCATCAGCCCGGCGGTCGAGCTGGTGAGGATGATCGAACCGCCGTGCGCCGCCTTCAGGTGCGGGATCGCCGCCTTCACCGCGTGCCACACGCCGGTGAGATTGACGTCGATCATGTCCTGCCAGGCCTGTTCCGCCAGGTCGGCCAGCGTGCCGAAGCTGAAGATGCCTGCGTTGGCGGACACGATGTCCAGCCTGCCCAGCTGGGCCACGCCCTCGTCCACCGCCGCCTTGACGGCGCCGAAGTCCCGCACGTCGGCCTTGGTCGCGACGATCCGCCGATCGAGTGCCTCGATCTCCTTGACCGTCTGCGCCATGTCCTCCGGTGTCGACATCGCGTACGGCACCGAGTCGATCTGGCCCTCGATGTCGACGGCGACGATGTCGGCGCCCTCCTGCGCCAGCCGGATCGCGTGACTGCGACCCTGTCCCCTGGCCGCTCCGGTGACGAAGGCGACCTTGCCGGCTACTCGTCCAGTCATGTCCTTCTCCTGTCGGGCTACTTGATGACAGCGCCTGCGTCGACCGGCAGTGCGACGCCGGTGACGTAGCGGGCCTCGTCGGAAGCGAGCCACAGCAACGCGTTGGAGATGTCCACCGGTTCCACCCAGGGGATCGGCAGCGCGTTCATCGCCTGCGAGACGGGTGTGAAGTCCTCGATCGTCGGGTGCTCGATGTCCGGGCTGAACAGCTTCCAGGTCGGCTCGTTCATGATCATGGCCGTGTCCACCTGCGTGGGGTGGATGCTGTTCACACGGATGCTGTGTGGCGCGAGTTCCAGTGCCAGCGTGCGCATCAGGCCGACGACGCCGTGTTTGGCCGACACGTAGTGCGCGACGTTCGGGTACGCCATCAGGCCGGCCGCCGAGCTGGTCAGCACGATCGCCCCGCCCCGCCCGCCCGCGATCAGGTGCGGGATGGCCACCTTGGCGGTGTGCCACACGCCGGTGAGGTTGATGTCGATCATGTCCCGCCACGTCTGCTCGGGCAGGTCGGCCGCAGGCCCGACCGAGGAGATGCCGGCGTTGGCGGACACGATGTCCAGCCTGCCCAACTGAGCCACGCCGTCGTCGACCGCCGCCCGCAGCGCTCCGACGTCCCGCACGTCGGCCTGGGTCGCGATGATCCGGCGGTCCAGTGCCTCGACCTCCTTGACGGTCTCGGCGAGATCGTCCGGAGTGGACATCGGATACGGCACCGAGCCCACCTGGCCGCACAGGTCGACCGCGATGATGTCGGCGCCCTCCTGGGCCAGCCGGATCGCGTGACTGCGACCCTGGCCGCGCGCCGCACCGGTGATGAAGGCGACCTTGCCCGCTACCCGTCCGGTCATCCTGTCCTCACTTCTTGTTGCTGAAACCGGCATCGACGGGCAACTGCACGCCGGTGACGTAGCGGGCGTCGTCGGACACGAGCCAGACGATCGCGTTGGAGATGTCCACCGGCTCGACCATGTCGACCGGCAGGGCGTTGGCCATCGCGTTGCTCAACGAGGGGTCCTGCGCCAGGAACTCGCCCATCGCCTCGTTGACCACCATCGGTGTGCGGACACCGGTCGGGTGCACCGTGTTCACGCGGATACTGTGCGGCGCCAGGTTGTTGGCGTAGGAGCGCATCAGGCCGACGACGCCGTGTTTGGCCGCCGTGTAGCCGAGCCCGCCGCGGCTGGGACCGCCGATGCCGTTGTTGCCCGCCGTGGAACTCGTCAGCACGATCGCGCCGCCCCTGCCGCGTTCGATCATCGACGGGATCACCGTTTCGACGGCGTTGAACACCCCGGTCAGGTTGACGTCGATGACGTCCTGCCACGCCTGGTGCGACTCGTGCAGCGACATGGGTGCGATGCCGGCGTTGGCCAGCAGGATGTCCACCGGGCCGAGTTCGGCCACGCCGGCATCGAACGCCGCCTTCAGCGCGGCCTCGTCGCGGACGTCGGCCTGCCGGGCGAAGATCCGGCGGTCCAGCGCCTCCACTTCCTTCACGGTCTCGGCGAGATCGTCGGGAGTGGACATCGGGTAGGGCACCGTGTCGATCTGGCCGCAGATGTCCACCGCGATGATGTCGGCGCCCTCCTGGGCCAGCCGGATCGCGTGGCTACGGCCCTGGCCGCGGGCGGCGCCCGTGATGAAGGCGATTCTGCCCTCGAGTTTTCCCATTCCACACTTCCGTTCCGATCGGCGGTGATCGGGCGTCCGATCCGGACGCTCGGGGCGTGCTGGTACCTCACGGGTATCGATCCTGTGGTGCCCCAAGGGAACGCCCGATATCTGCACTGGGTGACGTATATCGGCCATGTTAATGGCACTCGGTGTTGAAATGCAAGGTCAGTGTCGGCCGAGAACCCGCTGGAAACCGGGCGGAATCACCAGGTCACCTGGCGTGAGCTGATCGACCGACGACCGGCCCAGACCCAGCAGCGCCGAGTCGATCCCGTCCCGCAGAATGTCCAGTACATTCGCCACTCCGGCCTGGCCCGCCGCTGCCAGCCCCCACAGGTACGGGCGGCCGATCAGCACCGCGCGAGCACCCAGCGCCAGTGCCTTGACCACGTCGCCACCCCGGCGGATCCCACCGTCGGCCAGTACCTCGACCTCGTGCCCGACCGCGCCGGCGATCGCGGGCAGCAGGCGGATCGTGGCCGGTGTGCCGTCCAGGTTGTTGCCGCCGTGGTTGGACACCGAGATCGCGCTGACACCGGCGTCCACCGCGCGTTTCGCATCGTCCACCCGGGTCACTCCCTTGAGCAGGAACGGACCGTCCCACTGCTCGCGCAGCCAGGCCACATCGTCCCATGTGGGTGGTGTCGTCGCCTGCCATGCGCGGTAGGCGGCGAAGAATGTCGGCGCCCGCTCACCGGGCAGCGCCATGTTCGGCACGGTCAGGTCGGGAATGCGCCGCTGCCGGGCGAACGCGGCCAGCCACCGGGGATGCCGCAGCGCCGCTGGTGCGTACCGCAGGGCTGCCCGCAGGTCGACGGTCTCCGGGATGAACGGGCTGCCCCGGTCCCGGCCGTGCGAGAACGACCAGTCCAGAGTGGCGATCAGACCGACGGCACCCGCGGCACGCGCCCGCGCCACCCAGTGCGCCAGCTGCCGCCGCTCCCCCGACCAGTGCAGTTGGGCGAAGGTCATCGGGTTGACAGCCACCACGTCCTCGATCGGCTTGCTGGCGAAGCAACTCAGCCCGATCGCCGTACCGCGAGCGGCCGCCGCCCTGGCGACCGCCACCTCACCGTCGGGATGCACGGCCTGCACACCGGTCGGGGCCAGCAGCACCGGCAGTGCGAGTGACTGGCCGAGGACCGTTGTCGACTGGTCCCGATGACGCGGCAGGTCCGCGATGTGCGGCGCGAAGCCGAGTTCGCCGTACGCCGCGACGTTGTCGGCCAGTGTGGTGCCTCGCTCGGAACCCGCCAGCAGCGCGCCGTACACCGGGCCGGGTAGCCGCTTAGCCGCCCGGCGCTGTGCTTCCGCGACCGTCTCGAACCAGCCCGACCGCATCAGCGCCGGGACCGGAACTGCCGCCACGACACGACGGGCCGGACGGGCACCCAGGTCCTGGCGCGCACCGAACCCGCGATGACACCGGCGCCGTAGGCCACGTCGTCGGCCATGCCGCCGAGCGCGTAGCGAACGGGGTCCAGGGCAGGGCGACGGGTGGCCCAGGTGAGCAGTGACGGCCCGAACAGCAGCGAGGCGGCGGCCACCCGGCGCCCGGCCGACGCACGCGGTGCCAGCAGCGCGGCGGCCAGCAGGGGCGCGGCGAACTGGGTGCCCCACCGCGCCAGCCCCAGCCAGGTCTGCCGGACGTTGGTGACTGTCGCGGCCGGTACCCCGGTCAACGGCAGGCCGGCACGGCGCATCGAGGCGCCAAGTTCCACCGCGGCGCCGGCCAGCCCGAGAGCGGCCACAGCGGGCCGCCGGGTGAGCAGGCCGAACACGGCGACCGTGGGTCCTGGCCGGAGCACCAGTGGCGCCATCGCCGTCGGGTGGCGGCGCGCCAGCGGGCCCGCGGACGTGCCGTAGTGGAACCGCCTGGCCAGCAACTCCGGCCAGGTTCCCGGCTCGTGGTGGCGGACCTGGACGGCCGGGTCGTAGCGGATCCGCCAGCCCGCTTCGTGCAGCCGCCAGACCAGGTCGACGTCCTCGCCGTAGCGCAGGCCGGGATCGAACGGGTCGGCGCCGGTGAGCGCGACCCGGCGGACGACGAGCGCGGCGGTGGGGACGTAGCCCACCCGCGTGCCGGGCACCACCCTGGCCTCCCGTTCGCCCATGTCCAGGCCGCCGGAGGTGACGGCGTACCGGCCGGCCGACGTCGTTGGTGCCACGCCGACGATCCGGGGCGCCGCCGCGGCGACGAGCGGGTCGGCGAAGTGCGCGGCCAAGGCCTCGATCCAGCCGAAGGTGGGGACACAGTCACTGTCCAGGAACGCGACCAGTTCAGTGCTCACGTGGTCCAGGCCGGTGTTGCGCGCGGCGGCCGGTCCGCCGTTGGCCCTGCGCACCAGGGTGGCGCCGTGCTCGGCAACGACATCGGCCACCGCTGCCGGGTCCGTCGACCCGTCGTCCACGACCACCACAGCGGTGCCACGGCCGACGGCGGCCAGACAGCGGGCCAGCATCGGCGCCCGGTCGCGCACCGGCACGACCACGGTCACGTCGGGTGCCCTGGTCAGCGCGGGCGGGCGCGGATGGGCGAGCCCGCTGTCGGTCAGCCTGCGGGCCAGGACAGCCTCGGTCGGCAACGCGATCTCGGCGGACCGCAGTGCCCGCCAGGCGGCCAGGCCCGGCGCGGACAGCCGCAGCACCCGGGCGGGCGATCCGCCGAACAGCGTGACGTCGTCCATCCGCTTCGTGCCGGCGTCGACCGAGATCCGGAACCCAACGGGCAGCGGCGTACTCACAACGCCAGGCCGCCGTCCACCGGCACCACGGCGCCGGTCATGGCACTGCTCGCCGGGGAGGCCAGGAACGCCAGTACGGCGGCGACCTCGCTCGGGTCCAGCAGCCGGTGCAACGGTTGCTGGGCTGCGAAGGTCTGCGCGTCGGGCAGGTCGTAGAGCCGGGCGCTCTCGGTCAGGATCGGCGTGTCCGTGGAGCCGGGGCTCACCGCGTTCGCCGTGACGCCGGTGCCGCCCAGTTCGCTGCCCAGCGCACGGATCAACCCGGCCACACCCGACTTGGCCGCGCAGTAGGCGGCAAGCATCGGCAGCCCTCGGGTGGCGGCGGCCGACGCGACGGCGAGGAACCGGCCGCTGCGTGGCTCCGGCCGTCGCAGCAGGGCCGGAATCGCGACCCTGGCCAGGTTCAGCACACCGCCGAGATCGATGTCGAGCACCGCCCGCTCCTGCTCGGCGGGCACCTCCCACAGCGGTACTCCCCCGGCGATCACACCGGCACACGCGATCGCGGCGTCCACGCCTCCCCACTGCGTTTCGGCAGCGGCAACGGCCGCCAGCAACGCTGTCGGGTCGCGGACGTCGGCGACGAACGGCACCACCCGATCCGTGCCCTGGTTCGCCTTGGCCACCACGGCGGCGAGCTCGGCCTCGGTGGCCATCGCGTAGGGCAGCGCCGGATCGTCGGCGGCCAGGTCCATCGCGAGCACCGACCAGCCTGCCTCGGCCAGGGCCTGCACGGTGGCGGCACCGATGCCCCGGCCCGCTCCGGTCACGACCGCGACCCGTCCCGTCACCGCCATCCGGCCACCTCACCGATCAGCTGGCCCGCGAGGTGCTCCAGCAGCGCCGTGCCCTCGTCGGCGTCGGCGCCCAGCGGATCGCCGAGCACCCCGGACTCGTGCACCGCCCGCACTCCCTCGCTGCGCAGCCGGGGCAGGAGTTCGGCGAGCGGACGGGTGTCGCCGACGACGGCACGGTCCATCCGGACGCGCCCGGGTGTCAGTGCCAGCACCATCGACGTCTCAGGGCGGCCGGCGTGCGGGTGGCCGTCCCAGGTCGGCTGGAACAGTCGCACGTCCCGTGACTCGGCCCGCAGCAGCCGCACGGCACGCGTGACGGGGTCGGCGTTGCCGCCGTGCGCGGACACCAGCAGCACCCTGGCGAACGTGTCGGTCGCGGACCGCACGAGTTCGACGATCAGCAGTTCCAGCGCTGCCTGCCCGATGGACAACGTGCCGGGAAAACCGGCGTGCTCCCCCGCCGAACCGTAGGCGACCGCAGGCGCGACCAGCACGTCGTCGTGAGCGGCGGCCAGCCGGTCGCACAGTGCCACGGCGATGTCCGTGTCGGTGGACAGCGGCAGGTGCGGGCCGTGCTGTTCGGTCGAGCCGACGGGCACCGCAAGCAGCGCGCCCAGCGCGGCCCGTTGCCCGATCTCGGGCCAGCTCAGATCGGCGAGTCGGGTCACCGCTCTGGCGCGAAACCGGCCAGTGGGTTCTCGTCGCAGGCCCGGTCCGGCGGGCGGCCGAACCCGATCGTGACCGGCACCGGCCTGGTCCGGTGCGAGTGGTCCTCGGACGGCTTCGGCGCGCTGTGCACCCCGGCCAGCGCCGCCTCGCCGAAACCCTTGACACACTCGGGATCCGGGCCGTCCAGCGGCAGCCCGGTGAAGAACTTGGCCGCCATGCAGCCACCCCGGCAGGCGTCGAACGCCGAGCAGGACTGACAGGCACCGCCGGTCTGCGGACGTCGCAGGTCGAGGAACAGCTCCGACCCGCGCCACACGTCGGTGAAGCCGCCGGGCGCCCGGACGTTGCCGGCCAGGAAGTTCTCGTGGATGGCGAACGGGCACGCGTAGACGTCGCCGACCGGGTCGATGAGGCACACCACGCGACCGGCACCGCACAGGTTCAGGCCGGGCAGTGCACCGCCGCCGTAGCCGGCCAGGTGGAAGAACGAATCACCGGTCAACACCTGCTCGCCGTGCGCCACCAACCAGTCGTACAGCTCCCGCTGCTGGCCCGCCGTGGGATGCAGCTCGTCCCAGACGTCGGCGCCCCGGCCGGACGGGCGGAGCCGGGTGATCCGCAGTTGGGCCCCGAACCGGTCGGCGATGGCCTTGAAGTCGTCCAGCTGGCCGACGTTGTGCCGGGTCATGACGACGGAGATCTTGAAGCCGGCGAAGCCCGCGTCGGCAAGGTTCTGCATGGCCCGCAACGCTGTCGCGTACGAACCAGGACCGCGCACGGCGTCGTTCACCTCGGCGGTGGCGCCGTCCAGCGAGATCTGCACGTCCACGTAGTCGCTGGCGGCCAGCCTCGTGGCCACCTCGGGGGTGATCTTGATGCCGTTGGTGGAGAACTTCACGCCGACGTGGTGCTCGGTCGCGTAGTCGACCAGTTCCCAGAAGTCCGGCCGTACGGTCGGTTCGCCACCGCCGATGTTGACGTAGAAGACCTGCATCCGCTCCAGCTCGTCGATCACCGCCTTGCACTCGGCGGTGCTCAGCTCGCGCGGATCACGGCGCCCTGAGCTGGACAGGCAGTGCACGCAGGACAGGTTGCACGCGTAGGTCAGCTCCCAGGTCAGGCAGATGGGCGCGTCCAGTCCGAACTGGAACTGGTCGACCAGCGAACCGACACCAGCTACCGCTGTCATGCGCCCACCCCTCTGAGGTTCACTGTGGACAGATCATTGTGGACGCTGCCAGCGTACCCAACGCCTTGGTATAGGCGGGAAGTTGCTCGACCGTCACTCCGGCGGCCAGGCAGGCTTCGCGCGCGCTGGACTGGGACCCGAGCGAGCGGACCAACGTCAACAGCATGGGGCTCTTCAGGAACGACAGTCGCCGGGTGCCGAAGTGGTAGAGCAGGGCCCCGAAACGCTCGGGGCGGATGGAGACCTGCGGATGCAACCGCCACGCCGCCGTCAGGTCGAAGTCGCCATCGACCTGGGTCGTCGTCGGATCAGTAGACACCGCACATGCCATCGATCGAGACCTCTTCGACCAGCACGTCCTCGACCAGCGGCTCGTCGGCGATCGGTTCGACCAGAATGGTGGGTTCGTCAGCCATGTCGGCTCCCTCCGGATGGGAACACTGCGGACTCGAAATTCGACACACCGTGCCGAATACCTGATACGTTAACGTCACCCTGTGATGAAATCAAGGCCGGAGTGACCAGCACGATGGATGCCGCCGAACGTCCCCGCCGCGGCCGCCCGTCAGGTACCAGCGCCCGCGAACTGGAACTCATCGCGCTGCGTCTGTTCACCGAGCAGGGTTTCGACGAGACCACAGTGGAGGAGATCGCCACCGCCGCCGGTGTCAGCCGCCGGACCTTCTTCCGCTACTTCGACTCCAAAGCCGCTGTGCTGTGGCACGAGTTCGACGTCGAGGTCAGCGCGCTCCGCGCCGCGTTCGAGCAGGTGCCGCAGGACGTGCCCATGATGGATGCCATCCGCACGGTCGTGGTCGGGGTGAACCAGTACCGCGCCGAGGACGTGTCGGAGCTACGGACGCGGATGAACCTCGTCAGCGCGGTACCCGCCCTGCAGGCCAGCGCCGCGCCGCACTACGACGCGTGGGAGCAGGCCGTCAGCGCGTTCGCGGCGACGCGACTCGGGCAGCCCGCCGACTCGCTCTACGCGCTTGCCGTCGGCCGCACCACGCTCGCCGCCTGTCGGGCCGCCTACGACCGCTGGGTGGCCCGCGCCGACAACGACCTGACCGTCTACCTGGATCTGGCCCTGCGCGCGCTCAGCACAGGTTTCGTCGTCGCGGGTACGGAGGCCGACCCGGACCTGCTGGCCGATCCGAACCACACCAGGTCGAAAGCGAAGCGCAGCTAAGCCCGCCACCGGACCGAGGGCCGGATGGGCTTGGTGGTCCTGGCGGTCACGCAGCCGGACAGCACACCCGCGCCGTAGGCGACGTCATCGGCGAGCCTGCCGACCACGAAGCGCACCGGATCCGGTGCCCGCCCTTCGGCCAGCCATGCCGTCAGTGCCGGCCCGAGCAGGAGCGACGCCACGGCGGCTCGCCGCGAGTTGGCACCCGGGGCGAGGAGCGCGACCACGAGCGCGGGTGCCGCGAACCGCACGGAGTACCGGCCGATGCCCAGCCACGTCTGGTGCACGCCGCCGAGCATGGCCTTCGCCACATCGGGCGTCGGCGTGCCGGACCGTCGGTGCGCGGCCAGTACCGACCACCCGTAGGCCAGCGCCGCGACGACGGGCCTGCGGGCGAGCAGCGCCGCCACGACGACCGTGGGCCAGGGATGCAGCACCAGGGGCGGCGCCGCTCCGGGATGGCGCACCGCGAGCGGGCCTGCCGACCTGCCGTAGCGGAACCGCCTGGCCAGCAACGCCGACCACGTCGTCGGCTCGCTGTGCCCGACCACGACGGTCGGGTCGTACCGGATCCGCCAACCGGCCTCGTGCAGCCGCCAGACCAGGTCGACATCCTCGCCCCGGCCGATCGACTCGTCGAAGGCCCTGGCCGTGCCGCCCAGTGCGGATCCGCGGACCAGCAGCGCGGCCGTCGGCACGTAGGAAACCCGGGTGTTCGGCAACACCCGTGCGGGCTGGTCGCCCAGATCCAGCGCGCCCTCGGACATCGCTCGCAGGCCGGACGATGTCGACGTCACGACGATCCTCGGTGCGACAGCGGCGACGAGCGGATCGGCGAAGTGCGCGGCGAGCTGCTCGATCCAGTCCCCGCTCGGCTCGCAGTCACTGTCCACGAACGCCACGAACTCGGTGTCCACATTGTCCAGACCGGTGTTGCGAGCGGGCCCTGCCCCACCGTTGCGCGGCCGACGAACGAGGATCGCGCCGTGCCGCGCGGCTACCTCCGCCAGTGGCACTGGAACCGCCGAGCCGTCGTCGACGACGACGACCGGGTAGCGACGGCCCAGCGCGGCCAGGCACCGGTCCAACGGTTCGGCGCGGTCGCGAACAGGTATGACGACCGTGACATCGGGGGTATCCCGCAGGACAGGGGGCCGGGGATGCGCGAACCCCGCGTCGGTCAGCCTGCGCGCGAGAGCACCCGCACCGGCGGAGGCCACCGGCCCGTCCCGCAACTCGGCCATCGCGACACCGCCCGCCGCGGTCAGCCGCAGCGCACGCTCGGGCGAACCACCCACCCAGGTGCCCTCGGCCACCTGCCGGAGCGCGACGTCCATGGTGATCCGGAAACCCATGGGCAGCGGCGTTGTCACGGCCCCACCGTACGCGCGCCACTAACTGATCAGCTCGATCAGCGCAGCGGGCGCGTCCGATGCGGCTCGCATGGGTTTCCAGCGGGCTCCACTGCGCCGCGCGAGGTCCTCGGCGTGCTCGGTGTCCTCCTCCGGCGCGAGGATGGCGAGGTCGTCCAGTGCCAGCGCGGCAGGCAACGGGTCGCGGCCGTCGGTGGCATCGCAGTCCGACACGAGCACGACCACCCTGCGGGTCGCGTGGGACCGCTCGAGTTGTTCCGCCGCAGCGGAAAGCGCGCCTGCCAGGCCGGTGACGCCGTGTCCGCGCAGGGACAGCACGGCGTCGATCACGTCGCCCGGCGGCGCGGTCGACGTCATCGGGCGCAGCACGGTGGTCTCCCTGGCGAACGCCAGCACCGCGTGATCACCCGGCGCACGCCAGGTGCAGGCCGCCGCGGTGAGTGCGGCGGCAGCCAGCCTGGCGCCGCCCATCGATCCGGACGCGTCGATCAGCAGGCACAGCGCGAGCGTCGGCCGTGCCCACTGGCGGGCGACGAGATCCGTCAGCGACGGCGCGTGGCCCAGCGCTCGCGGCTCGGCGATCGCCTCCATCGACAGGTCGAGGTCGAGATCGCCGCCTCGGTCCGCGGGCACCGCCCTGAGCTTGCCGATACCCCGGCCGCGCGGTGGCCCGGTGCGCACGAGGTCCAGGACGACCCGGCCGGCCAGCGCCCGGGCCGCGGCACGCAGCGACTCGTCGGTGGCCTGCGCCATGTCGGCCAGCAACGTCAGCGCGTCATCCGGGCTCTCGTCCATCGCCGTGCCGAACTCGGCCGCGTCCAGCACGCCCACCTCGGGCGAGATCTCCGCGAACCTCCGGTGCGCGGACAACTGGGCACGCGGGATGCTGCGCTGCCCCGGAGCCGGCCGGGCCCTGCGGGGCGGGAGCTTCGGTGTGTCATCGCCGCCCGCGGGTCGCGGGCCTAGGCTCCCCCCGGCGCATCACCGGCCGGCTGGTCGTCCGAGTCCTGCACCGGTTCGGTCCCGAACACCTTCTCGTAGAGCTCCCGGATGACCTCCTCGGGACGACGGGAACACGACTCCGGCAACCTGATCCGGCCGGACAACGCCACCAGCGCCGAGTCGAGGCCCACCCGCCAGTCGGTGGTCCCGGCCTGCCTGCGCCTGGCCAGCGACGTGGCCAGCCGCACCAGGTCGATCGCGCCGCGCACCGACGATCCGACACGGATGTCGGGGTGGTCGCGGGTCTGCCGGACCAGCTCGATCACCTTGGTACGCCAGGCGTCCGGCACCGAGGGTGCCCGGGTCGCGGCGACCTGGTCCTCCTCTTCCGCGCTCTGGTAGCCCATGGTGATCCGGCAGACCCGGTCGTAGATCGCCGAGGAGATGCGTGCCGTGCCGACCGCGTCGAACGGGTTCATGGCGGCCACCAGCCGGAAACCGTCGGCCGCGCCGACCAGACCCAGCCTGGGCACGTGCAGCTCGCCCTCGCTCATCACGGTGACGAGCATGTTGAGCGTCTCCTCCGGTATCCGGTTCACCTCCTCCACGTACAGCAGGGCACCGTCGCGCAGCGCCTTCGCCAGTGGACCGTCCACAAAGGTCTCCGGAACGTAGCCCCTGTCCAGCACCTGAGCCGGATCGAAGTGGCCGACCAGACGGGCCGGGGTCAGCTCGGCGTTGCCCTCGACGAACACGAAGGGCGTCTTCGCCTCGGCGGCCACCGCGCGCAGCAGGGTGGTCTTCCCGGTGCCGGGTGGCCCTTCGAGCACCACGTGCGCTCCGCTGTCCAGGGCCGCCACCAGCAACTCGGCCTCGTAGGCCCGGCCGACGACACCACCGGCAGAGCTGCCTGGGCCGGACACCGCGGTGTCCGGCCCAGGCAGCGATCCGAACTCCACCATCAGTGCTCGTGCACGATCACGCCGCGGACGTTCTTGCCGTTGAGCAGATCGTCGTAGCCCTCGTTGACCTGTTCCAGGGTGTAGGTCCTGGTGATGATCTCGTCCAGCTTGAGATCGCCGCTCTGGTAGAGGCCGAGGATCTTCGGGATGTCCGTGGTCGGGTTGCAGTCGCCGAACAACGTGCCCTTCAGGGTCTTCTTGAACAACGTGAAGATCGAGCCGGGCAGGGTGACGTTGTTGACCGACAGCTTGTTCAGGCCGGTCAGCACGACGGTGCCGCCCTTGCCGGTGTTGTTGAAGGCGTCGGTGACGATCTCCTCGGTGACGATGCCGGCGGTGACGATGGTCTTGTCGGCGCCGTTGCCGTTGGTCATCGCGCGCGCCAGGTCGCCCGCTTCCGCCGCGGTCGCCACCGCGTGGGTCGCACCCAGCTCCAGTGCCTTCTCCCGCTTGTTGGCCAACGGGTCCACCGCGATCAGGTTCTTCGCTCCCGCGTACCTGGCGCCCTGCACCGCGTTGATCCCGATGCCGCCGACGCCGGCCACGATCACCGTCTCACCGGGCCGGACGGCCGCCGCGTTGACCGCGGAGCCCCACCCGGTCGGCACGCCACAGCCGACCAACACGGCCTTGTCCAGCGGCAGGTCGTCATCCACCTTCACGCACGAGTTCTGGTGGATCACCGAGTACTGGCTGAACGTGCCCAGCATGCACATCGCGCCGTACTGACCCCTCGGACCGCTGAACGGGAAATGCTCACCCGGCAGGTAACCCTCCAGGATCGTCGCACCCATGTCGCAGATGGCCTGCTGGCCGGTGGCACACCACCGGCACGTGCCGCAGTTGGGGATGAACGAGCACACCACGTGATCCCCTGGCGCGACCCGCGTCACGCCCGGCCCGACCTCCTCGATGATGCCAGCGCCCTCGTGCCCGAGCACCATGGGCAGCCGGGCTTCGAGGTCACCGTGCGCGATGTGCACATCCGAGTGGCAGAGTCCGGCGTGGGTGTAGCGGATCAGCACCTCGCCGGCCTGCGGGCCGCCGAGATCCAGTTCCTCGATCTCGATGGGCTTGCCGACCTCGTAGACGACCGCTGCCTTCGTCTTCATAGGTGCTGAACTCCTTCGTGTCGGAATAGCGCGGATTGCGGGCGGCGCCGCTCAGAGAGCGACATTGACGGCCTTGGTCTGGGTGTACAGGCCGACGGCCTCGGCACCGAGTTCACGGCCCCAGCCTGACTGCTTGAAACCACCGAACGGCATTGCCGTGTCGAATCCGTTGTACTGGTTGATCCACACCGATCCGGCGCGCAGCTCGCGGGCGGTCCGGTGGGCCTTGGAGATGTCACGGGTCCAGATGCCCACGGCCAGGCCGTACTCACCGGTGTTGGCCGCGACGGCAACGCCCTGCTCCGCGTTGAACGGCATCGCCGAGACCACCGGGCCGAAGATCTCCTCCCGGACGATGCTGAACTCGGGCCGGACGTCGACGAACACGGTGGGCTCGATGAAGTAGCCCTCGCTGCCCCAGCGCTTGCCGCCGGTCAGCGCGCGGGCGCCGTCGGACAGGTGGCGGGACACCCGGTCGAACTGCTCCTGGGAGACCAGCGGGCCCAGCTGGGTCGTCGGGTCCATGCCGGGGCCGATCTTCACCTGGGCGGCGGCGTCGGCCATGGCCTGGGTGAACTCGTCGAAGACCGAGTCCTCGACGTACAGCCGGGTGCCTGCCACACAGCACTGCCCGTGGTTGGACAGCCAGGCGTTGAGCGAACCGGGCACGGCGATGTCGAAGTCCGCGTCCGCGTACACCACGTTGGGGCTCTTGCCACCCAGTTCGAGCGAGACCTTCTTCAGGTTGCCCTTGGCCGCGTCCACGATCAGCTTGCCGACCTCGGTCGATCCGGTGAAAGCGATCTTGTCCACGTCGTCGTGCGCGGCCAGCGCCGCACCGGCGTCGCCGAAGCCGGTGACGATGTTGACGACGCCGGGCGGGAAGCCCGCTTCCTCGAACAGCTCGCCGAGCAGCAGCGCGGTCAGCGGGGTCTGTCCGGCGGGCTTGAGCACGACGGTGTTGCCCGCCGCGAGTGCCGGGGCGATCTTGAAGGCGGCCATCAGCAGCAGGAAGTTCCACGGCACGATCTGGCCGCAGACGCCCACCGGTTCGCGCAGTGTGTACGCGTGGAACTGGGCGCCGTCCGGGGTGAACGGCATCGACACGTTGACCGTGCTGCCCTCGACCTTGGTGGCCCAGCCCGCGTAGTAGCGGAAGATGTCCGCCGACCACGCGGTGTCGACCGCCTGCGCGATTCCGGCGGACTTGTCGTTGTCCAGGGCTTCGAGCTGACCGAAGACCTCGGCCCGCTCGACCGCCCGGTTGACGTCCTCGGCCTCGCCGTGGGCGACCTCGGTCAGCTTCTCGCCGGTCGCGGGGTCGTGGGTGGCGAACGTCCGGCCGGACACCGAGTTGACCCAGTTGCCGCCGATCAGCAGCTGCCGGTCGCGGGACACGAAGTCCCGGACCTCGGGGTGGACCGGGGTGGTCGTCACCGTGCTGGTCATGCGCTCCCCCTCACGTCGGTGTGATGTGGGACTCAGCGTGACTCACGCCGCAGCGGTCGGCGTGTAACACAATGATACACCTCAGTGGACCGACCACGCGGGTGTTTGCCCAGCTCAGGGGCCAGATCTGCCCTGCCACCACGTGCAACACGCGCATCCGCCGGTACAACGTCGGCCTGCTGATACCCAGTTGCTCGGCCGCCCGCGCCTTGTTGCCGTCGCACTCGCGCAGCGCGGTGAGCACCGAGCAGGTCCAGTGCCCCGGGGCTGAACACGATGTCGCGGCCCGGATGACGAGCGGCGGCCAGGGTCCGTGTCAACGCTGCCGGTTCGTCGAGCCGGTCGCGCAGCGGCGCCAGTTCGGTCCAGCGCCCGCAGTGGGCCGCGAGCCGGGCGGCAGGTGCGGGCAGTTCGTCGACCGGATCGGAGGTCAGGACGACCTTCGGCGCCGACGCGGCGAGCATCACGCAGTAGGGCTGGTTGTCCAGCCGCATGGCGAGATCGCGGATGACCGGCGCCTCTACCCCACTGATGAACGCCCCTTCATCTGGATAGAGACCCTGCTGGACCAGGCCGCACGCGCCAAAGAACTGGTCGGAGGCCTGGTAGCAGCCCACTGCTAGCCAGGTCAGGGTCAGCGCCACCCCTTGCGGGACACCTGCCAGCACGACGTCACGCTGGTGTCGCGGCCCGGCAACGACGCGATCCAACTCGCCCTGTTCCGTGACTACGCGACCAACCCGCCGATGTAGCCGGCACTGCACGAGTACCTGCGCCGCGAGCAACCGCCCGTGCTGGCAGCGTGGGCAAGGGCGACGAGATCTTCGGCCCGGACGGCGCGCGCGCCTTCGCCACAGACGTGCCGGACGCCGAGATCCATCTGCTGGACGGCGGCCACTTCCTCCTGGAGAGCGCCGGCGACCAGGTCGCCGACCTGATCCGCGACTTCATGGGACGTCGGGTCGCGGTCCACTGACCGTGCGCTGGGGCGCCGGTCGGACAGCACGGGAGAAGTTGGGCAGCCAACGGCTTCTCCCTAACGTGAGGACCGGTCGCGACACCGATCCGGACGATCATTCGTCCTCGCCGAGCCCGCCGTTTCCCGTCCCCTCGCCGAGCCACAGCTCGCTGACGTTCGTTGTGAGGCATCTGCATGTACGACGCCATCGTGGTGGGGGCGCGCTGCGCCGGCGCGCCCGCAGCCCTGTTGATGGCCCGCGCCGGCTATCGGGTGCTCCTGCTCGACAAGTCGGCGTACGGCTCCGACACCCTCTCCACGCATCTCGTCCACCAGCCCGGTGTTGCGGCGCTCGCCCGCTGGGGGGTGTTGGAACGCGTCCGCGCGTCGGGCTGCCCGCCGCTGGAACGGACCATCTACGAGGTCGCCGACATCCGCATCGACGGGTACGCCGGCGGCATTGCTGGCCAGCGGGCGAAGTTCGCCCCTCGGCGCCGTGTCCTGGACGCGTTGTTGGTGGACGCGGCCGTCGACGCCGGTGTCGAGTTCCGCGAGCGCTGTCGGGTTACCGGTCTGGTGTGGGACGAGGCGGGCCGGGTCGTCGGTGTCGAGGGCAGGCACGGGGACCGAACCTTCACCGAGGGCGCGCGGCTGGTGATCGGCGCGGACGGCATGCGCTCCGCCGTCGCCCAACTGGTGGCGGCACCGTGCAGCGTGCAGGACCCGCTCATGACCTGCGCGTACCACACGTACTGGCACGACGTGCCCGCCGACGGCGTGGAGCTGTACGAGCGGCCCGGCGGCTGGGTGGCTGCCGTGCGCACCAACGACGAGGCGACCCTCGTGCAGGCGTACTTCCCGCAGTCCCGGTTCGAGGAGATCCGCACCGACGCGCGCCGTGCCTACGAGGAGCAGATCCGCGCCACCGCACCCGCACTGTACGAGCGGCTGCGCGGCCGCGAGCCCGTTGAGCGCCTGCACGGCAGCGGTGACCAGCAGAACTTCTTCCGGCAGGCGACCGGACCCGGCTGGGTGCTCGTCGGCGATGCCGGGCATCACAAGGACTCCATCACGGCACGCGGCATCAGTGACGCGTTCGGCCAGGCGGAAAGCCTGGTTGGCGAGATAGGCAGCGCGCTCGGCGGCGATCCTGCTGCGCTGGACGCCGCCCTGGCTCGATTCGCCGAGGACCGGGACGCGACACTCGCCCCGGGCTACCAGGCCACGCTCAGCGTCGCCCGACTCGCTCCGCCGCACCAGCAGCGGCTCGCCCTGTTGCGGGCCGTGCAGTCCGATCCGGAACTCGTCGCGACCTACCTCGACGTGGTGGCCGGAATCGCATCAGCGGATGCCCTCTACACGCCCAAGCTGCTCGCCCTCACCCGTCGTCATCTTGACGAGCCCGCTGTTTCAGCCGCCTGAAGCCATCGGAGTGGAAATGGTCGCCTTCACCGTTGAACACGGCGCGCTTCGTAAGCTGGTCCGGGATTTCGCCGAGAAGGAAATCGGGCCGTACGCGGACGAATGGGAAGCGGAGGGGATCTTCCCCGCGCACGAACTGTTCCCGAAGATGGCCGAACTCGGCCTGCTCGGCCTGGAGTACGACCCGGCGTACGGCGGCCAGGGCGCGGACCACCTCTGCACGGTGATCCTGCACGAGGAACTCGGCCGTGTCGGCCCCGCAGGTGTGGCCCTGGGCATCGGTATCCAGACCGACATGGCGACCCCGTCGCTGCACCATTTCGGCAGCGAGGAACTCAAACAGCGCTACCTCGTCCCGGCGATCAACGGCGATGCGGTCTGCTCGGTCGCGGTGACCGAGCCCGACGCAGGCTCCGACGTGTCCGCCCTGAACACCCGTGCGGTGCGCGACGGCGACGACTGGGTGATCAACGGCTCGAAGCTCTACATCACCAACGGCACCCAGGCGGACTGGATCTGCCTGCTGGCCCGCACGTCCGACAAGCCAGGCAACGGCGGCCTCTCGCAGATCATCGTCCCGACGGACACACCCGGCTTCCAGGTCTCACGCAAGCTCGACAAGCTCGGCATGCGCTCCTCCGACACCGCCGAGCTGACGTTCACCGACCTGCGGGTCCCGGTCAGCAACACGATCGGCGAGATCGGTCTTGGCTTCTACCAGCAGATGACCCAGTTCCAGAACGAGCGCCTCGCGTTGAGCTACTCCGCGGTCGGTGGCATGGAGACGGCCCTCACCCGGACCGCGGACTACCTGAAGAAGCGCCATGTCTTCGGCAAGGCCCTGATCGACAACCAGCACATCAACTTCACGCTGGCCGAGCTGACCGCGCGGCTGGACATGCTGCGGCACTACAACTACGCGGCCGCGGAGGCGTACATCCGCGGTGAGGACGTGAACCGGTTCGCGACCGTCGGGAAGCTGGAGGCGGCCCGCCTGGCGCGCCAGATCGCCGCGACGTGCCTGCAGTTCCACGGAGCCATGGGGTACATGGAGGAGATGTGGACCGCCCGGTACTTCCGGGACAGCCCCGTATGGTCGATCGGCGGCGGCGCCGACGAGGTCATGCTGTACGCCCTGTCGCGCCTGGACGGCTACCACGCGTAGGAAGCACGACGTACCACTGATCAAGCCGCCTGCTGGCCCTGCTTCACGAACGAGGCTGCGGGCCTGGCGATGGCCGCGAGTCGGCGTCGGTCGATCTTCCCGGTCGTCGTGATCGGCAACTGGTCCACGACCGCCCAGAGGGCGGGGACCATGTACGACGGCAGCTCGTCACGGAGGCGGTCTCTCAGGTCGGCAGGCGTGATCGCCACTCCAGGTGTCAGCCGGACCGCGGCCAGCAGCCTCTTGTCGAGGCTGTCGCCGTCCGTGACCGTCACGAACGCCTCCTCAACGCCCTCCTGGGCGCGCAACGACTCACTGATCGTGTGCAGCTCGATCCGGAAGCCACGGATCTTGACCTGGTCATCAGCCCGGCCCAGGAACTGGAGTTGGCCTGCCCCGTCGATACGCACCAGGTCACCGGTCCGGTACAGCCGCTCCGGCACGTCCGGTGAGAAGAACCCGAACGCCCGATCGGTCTCCGCCTTGTCATTGACGTAGCCCGAGGCGAGACCGTCGCCGGCGGCATACAGTTCTCCGACAGCCCCGGGCATCAGCAGTCTGCCCCGTTTGTCCAGGACGTAGATCCGTGTTCCCGGGACAGGCGAACCAATCGGAACCGGCCCATCGATGCTCGCCGGATCACTGACCGAACAGGACGTCGTGACGACGGTGTTCTCGGTCGGACCGTAGCAGTTCGTGATGACGAGACCCGGGTTCTTCGCCAGAGCTTTCTTCACGTGCTCGTCGGGCACCACATCGCCACCGGTCATGAGATGCCGCAAGCCGCCCAACGCCGCGCCCGCGAACTCCTGTACCAGCCCGAAG
>DASXYT010000099.1:0-7296 GCA_036502345.1 Pseudonocardiaceae bacterium
CCCGACGGGTTCGCGGTCTGCTACGAGCCAGCGGCCGGAGCGCTGGAGGTGGGCGGCGACTGGTACGACGTGGTCGGCATGTCGGACGGCCGGTTCGGCGTCGTCGTCGGTGATGTCGTCGGCCACAGCCTGGCGGCGGCGACGGTGATGGGGCAGTTGCGCAGCGCCGTCCGCACTCTGCTGCTGGAGAACCACACACCGGCCGAGGTGTTGGCGGCCCTGGACCGCTTCGCGGCGCTGATCGCCGGCGCTCGGACCACCACGGTGTTCTGCGCGGTCATCGACCCCAGGCGCCACCAGGTGCTGTACAGCAGCGCGGGGCATCCACCTGCGATCCTGATGGGACCTGATGGTGTCGCGCGACACCTGGATCAGGCCCTGTCGCTGCCGTTGGCCATCGTCGACGGTCTCGTCCGGCCCGAGGAGACAGCCGAGATGGACGCCGCGTCGACGCTGCTGCTCTACACCGACGGGCTGGTCGAACATCTCGCGGACCGGCTGCTCCGCGACGACCACGACGACGACGTGGCGTTCCTGACCTACCGGCAGCCCACGGGACAGGCGGATCTGTGGCAGTGACGGACGACACCGGTGATCCCCCCGCCGGGGAATCGGTCATCATGCGGGCCTGGGCGGTCCTCGCCATGCCGGCGCGTGCCGAGTTGCTCGGTGACGTCCGGGAAGGGCTGCGCCAGTGGATGGTGGCGCTGGGGCTGACCAGCGACCAGGCGGACGTGATCATCCTGTGCGTCGACGAGGCCGCGTCGAACGCCGTTGAGCACGCCTACGCCGACGGCACCGGCACGATCGACATCCAGGCCGCCAAGACGGTGAGCCCCTGTACGGTCCGGGTGACCGTGTCCGACCGGGGCGCCTGGCGGAAACCGAGCAAGGGCCCGATCGACCGGGGTCGCGGACTGGCGCTGATCCGGGGACTGACCGGCCAGTTCGACATGCACACGGGTCCGGCGGGCACGACCGTCACGATGACGTGGGTCGATCCGGCCCAGGTCGCCGACGCGGCCTGCTGATGTGTACCGCGGTATGCCGTTCCGGGACGAGGTGGATCAGACTGTGGCTGTGATGGCGACCGCACCGCTGTGGGACAGCGAGGACCGGGACGGCAAGGGTCCACTGGGCGTGACCGTGCAGCGTGACCAGGACGCGCTGGTCGTGGTGGCGGTCGGCGAGGTGGACATGCACACCGCGCCCACACTGTCCGCTGCCCTGGACTTCGCCCTTGCCAGGACGTCGCCGCTGCTCGTGGTGGACCTGTCGGACGTGACGTTCCTGGCCTCCGCAGGGCTGTCCCTGCTGGTCACCGCGCACCAGCAGGCAGGCGAGCACACCAAGGTCCGGGTCGTGGCCACCGCGCACGCCATCCTCCGGCCGATCCAGATCACCGCGCTGGACACCCTGCTGGCGATCTACTCGTCGCGGGACCGTGCGGTGGCAGGCTGAGGAATCCGGTAGACGGACACGTGCGACCGTGACTCCGAGGTGAACTCCGCACCTGCCCAGTCGGCGTGCCTGCTCTCCGGTTCGAAGCCGGCCAACTGAGCCATCAGGTCCAGCTCGGCAGGCCAGACGTAGCGGTGCGGGCTGCGGAACACCCGACCGTGCGTGCCTTCGTCGAAGGTGAAGTGGTGCGACCAGAGGTGCTGGTGCAGCGGGTCGTAGGTGTCCACGCCGAGGTACCCCGGCTCGGCATGGAACACCACGCCGGACTGCCCCGGTGAGAGCCTGCGCAGATCGGGCACCTCGAGTTCGATCACGAACCGGCCGCCGGGCGAGAGGTGCCGGGCCGCGTTGCGGAAGCACTCCACCTGCTCGGCCTGGGAGAGCAGGTTGGAGATCGTGTTGTAGACCAGGTAGACCAGCGTGTAACTGCCCGGAGCGGTGGCCGTCGCCATGTCGCCGACGACCACGGGGATCGTCGCCTCGTCCGCCTTCGTGCGGAGCGTGCCGAGCATCGGGGCCGACAGTTCGATGCCACTGACGGACACCCCGCGCTCGGCGAGCGGGACGGCCACCCGGCCGGTGCCGATCGCGAACTCCAGTGCCCGCCCGTCACCCGCCAGTTCGGCGAGCCGGTCCACGGTCGGCGTCAGCACCTCGGGCGCGAACATACCGGTGCCCGGCGTGTCATAGCGCTGGGCAGCATCGACGTCCCAGATCTCTTCCTGCCGCATGCCGCCAACCATCACCCCGAGCGCCTGAGGGTGTCCACCGGTTTCGCAGGCGGCTGTGGTGTGTACGCGGGACGTGCGTCGTCACAACCTGTCACGCGGACCGCGTATCCCCTTCCCGAAGGTGGCGGCGACCTGACGCGTTTAGGATCCGTGTCCGGGTCGTCGATGGAGACGCCGTCACATCAGGTGATTAAGGAACGCGATGGCACCGCGGCTCGACGCACACCCGGCGGACGCTGCTGCGCTCGCCACCCGCCTGGTCAGCGGGCCCTCGGGCTCCGCGCTGCTGATCACCGGTGGTGTCGGTACCGGGCGTACCACGCTGGCTCGTGGGATCGCGGCGGTGCCACCGGCCGCGACGACAGGCTTCCTGTCGGTTCGCCTGACCACACCGATGTCCCTGGTCCGGGAGGTGGCGCGGCTGCTGACCGGCCGGGCGATCGCGCCACCGGCGGATCCGCTGCGCCAGGTGCGGGAGCTGCTGGCGGCACGGCACGGCGGTGACCGCACGCTGCTGGTCGTCGACGACGTCCACCTCATGGACCCCGTTGGCGCCGAGATCCTCACCGAGCTGTTGCGCTCCCGCGCCAGCCACCCACTCCGGCTCGCGTTGACGGCGACCAACGGCTGGGCCGACCGCGTGCCTGCCGGCCTCGCCTCGGCGCTGGCCGACGTGCCCCGCCACGAGCTGTCCGTGCTGGACCTGGGCGGTGTCATCGACCACGCCACCGAGGTGCTGGGCGTGCCACCTGCCCCTACGTTCGCTGCCGACCTGCTCGCCAGCACGGGCGGCAACCTGGCCGCGCTGCACGGCGTGCTGACCAACGCGCTGGCCTGCCAGGCCATTGCCGTGATCGACCGGCGAGCCTGGCTGTCGCCCAGCCACCAGCTCGCCCTGCCGGCGGACCATCCACTGCCGCACCGGCTGGACGAGATGTCCGTCGCCGCCGTTACCGAGGTGCTCGCCGTCGCAGGTCCGCGCCCGGTGGCCGAACTCGCACCGGAGATGGTGCACACGCTGGTCGCGGCGGGACTGCTCGCCGACGACACGAGCATGACCATCCCTGTGCTGGCCGGCGCGTTGAGCGACCGGGTCGTGCCGTGGCGGCGGGCCGAGCTCCAGTCGCGGGTGTTGGCCGCGGCACCTGCCAGGACCGCCCTGATCGAGCTGGTCAGGCACGTCACCGAGCGTGGCAGGCCGATGCGACCGGCCGACCTGCGAGCGCTGCTGACCGGTGCCGACACCGACGCCGTGGCCGCGCAGCTGTTGCCCTGGTGCGGTCCGGTGCCACCGGAAGACGTTGCCGCGCCGGCGATCCGGCACTGGGCGCGGACCGGGAACTGGCGGGCGATCGCGGTTTTGCCGCCGGATGCCGTGCCTGCCGAGTCGCTGGTCGAACGCGTGCGGGCGGTGCTGTGCACCGCAGGTCGGATCGCCGCCCAGTCCGATCTGGACGCCCTGTCCCGCTCGATCGGCAACGAGGTCTGTGACCTGCTGCGTGCCGAACTGCTCGCCGACGACCCCACCACGACGGCGTTCACCGCTCCGCCAGAGCATCCGGCGTTCGCAGCCGACGCGGCGTACCAGGCGTGGGCGCACGGCCGGTGGGACGACGTGCTCGCGCTTGCCGTCGCCGACCGGCTCACCGGGGCAGCGGCGCACGGGCTGTGCACCGCCGAGGAGAGCGCAGCACTCGCAGCGGACGTCTGGTTGCACCGCGTCCGCCCGGAACTGGCCCGTCGCTGGCTGGACGGCGCCATCCCGCCACCGGACGAGGCAGGCCCCCGGCCGCTGACCGAATGGGCTAGGGCCGGGCTGGAGGTGCTGCTGCGCCGACCCCAGGACGCCGTCGACCGGCTCACCTCGGTGTTGGCCTGGATGGCCGACCACCAGCAGGACCGCCACCGGGATCTGTTGCTGCAGCGCTACGTTGTCGCGCTGACCGACGCGGGGGACACCGAGACGGCGGCCGATCGCCTTGCCGAACTGGGCGCGGAAGGGCACGACCGGCTGCTCTTCCTGCAGGCCACGGTCGCGGCCGCGGAACGACAGGGCCACCAGGGCGACGCCGATACCCAGGCCGCCTACCTGGCCGAGGCACTGGCCAGGGACTCACCGTTCGACGTTGCCAAGGCCCGACTCCGGCTCGCCGCGGCCACCGGCGACCGGGAACTCGCGCTCACCGCGGGGGCCGGTTTCGGTGAGCTGGACGCCACGCTCTGGCAGGTGCGGGCCACGGCGGTCGCCCGCACGCTCGGCGTCGATCCCACGCCGTTCACCCGGAACGCCGCCATCGGCGAAGTGATCGGCGAACTGGTCGCTGCCGGGCTGAGCAACGTCGACATCGCCACCGTCCTGCGCCGCGACGAGGCCTACGTCAAACGTCAGGTCAGCAGGCTGCTGCGGACGACCAACAGCAATCAGCGGGCCGAACTGATCGCCAGGACCCGACCGCCGTCCGCCCCTCGCTCTGCTGATCCGTCCGGTGACCCGGTGGCCGCGTTGCTGGCCGCCGGACCTGTCGCGATGCTGGTCGGACCGCCCGGTTCCGGCCGGCACACCACGATGACCCTGCTACAGACCGCGCTGGCAGCAGGCGGTCCCGTCGTCGTGCCGCGGGTCGACGGCAGGGCGGTCGACGGAGGTGTCGCCGCCGCGGTGCTATACGCGCTGGGAGCGGCCGTTCCCGGGGTGAGCGGACCGATCACGGCGGCGCTGGCCACGACTGATCAGGCCGTTGCAGCCGTCGACGTGCTCCGCACGGTCAGCCGGACCCGGCCGATCACCGTGCTGCTCGACGACGCCGACGAGCTGACGCCGCAGGACCGGTCCCAACTGGGCGTGCTGGGCGCAGCCGCAACCGACAGCTGCCGGTTGGTGCTCAGCATGAACCGGTCCTGGGCCTGGCTCGCCGACGTCGCCGGCAGCCCGGTGCCGCTGCCCGCGTGGGGCGCCACACAGGCAGCGGCGGCGATCGCCGAACTGGTCGATGAGTGGGTCGACCCGTTGACCGCCGAGTTCGTGGCCGGGCGCGTCGGCGGACGCCCCGGCGTACTGCGCGAACTGCTGGCGGCGGCATCTCCCTCCAATGCCGCCGCCACCCCCACCAGTGACCTTGCCGAGGCGCTGCGCACCGCCGTGCTCGCACCGTCCTCGCCCCCGTTGCGTGGCCTGCCCGCCGCCGACACCGACGCCGGCCGCTCCCTCGCCGTGCTGGCCGCGCTGTCCGGTGTCCGGCTCCCCGAAGCCGAGCCGGCGCTGGCCGAGATCGGCCTGTCCCAGGAGACCGTCCGGTCCGTCTGCGCGACCCTGCTCGCCGACGGCACCCTGCGCTCCGCTGTGGACGGTCGGCTGGTGTTCGCCGTCCCGTTGATCGGCGACAGTGTCGCCGCCACCGCTGATCCCGGTCAGGTGCGGACGTTGCACCGGAGCCTTGCCGAGGCGATGCTCGCCGATCGGGACCGTCGCGTGCCCGTCGATTACCTGTCGCTGGCCGAGCACATCGTCGGCGCCGACGCGGTGGTCGGCCAGACCGAACTGGCCGAGTTCGCCGAACGCATCGCTCCCACCGATCCACACCGTGCGCAGCGGTGGTGCGCCGCGCTGCTCGCCGCGCCGCCCGCCGACGAGCACGTCGAAGGCCGCGTCACTGTGGTGGCTGCCCGTGCGCTGTATGACCTCGCGCGTTTCCCCGAGGCAGCGCAGGCCGCTCGCCGTGCGCTGGATCTGTTGCCCGAGCAGGATTCGCTGGACGCCCGCACCACGTTGATCAACTCGTTGCTGCGCGTCGGCGATCACGACGCCGCGCTGGGCGTGGCCACCGAGGCGGACGAGGCCGCGAGGTCCGTGCCCGATGGCATGCAGCAGGCCCGCATTCTGCTGCTGCGCGAACGGTTCGACGAGGCACTCGGCGTGCTGTCCTCGTTGCGGCCGGACGGTCGTCAGCAGCGCATCGCGTTGGTCACCGGCGTGCGCATGCTGGCCGCCATCGGCGCCGACGGCGGCCAGTGGCGGGACGCCGAACAGCAAACCGACGCCGCGCTCCTGCCGCTGACCCCCGACCAGGTGGACACCGTGCGCACGGCACTGGCGTGGGGTGACCTCTACACGTCGGAACGGGCCGTCATGCCCAGCACGATGCCGAGCCCCGCTGCCAGGCGGAAGCCGCCGCCGTCGATGGCCAGGCTGTCCGCCGCGGCCGACGCGCTGCGCGAGGGCCGTTGGCCCGCCATCGCGGAACTCTACGAGCAGAACACGGCTGACGCCGCCGAACAGACCTATGTGGACGGTCTGTTGCGCGCCATCGCCCTTGAGGCACTCGTCCGGCAGGGTCGACTCGACGATGCCGAACCGCTGTCGGATTCCCCGTCCGGCGAGCAGTTGTTCGGCCACGTCATCGGTTGGGCGCAGGCCGGTCTGCTGCTGGCGCGCGGTGAATCTGCCGCCGCGGTCGAGGACCTGCGCGCGACCGATCGGCGCTGCCGCACGCTGGGCTACCTGACCGGCCGCGAACTGGTGCTGGCCCGCTGGGTGGACGCCTGCGTCGCCGCAGACGACACAGCGGGCGCCGAGACGGTCAGCCGCGAACTCGGCAGGCTCGCCGCTCGCGTGGCGACCGTGCAGGCCACGCTGTACTGGCTGGTCAGCAGGCTGGCCATCCGGCCGGACGAGCACACCGTGCGGTCGGCGGCACAGTTGGCGCAGCGCTACGGCGACCCGTTCCTGGCCGCCAGGGTGCGGTTCCACGAGGCCGACCTCGGTCGACCCGACGCGCTGCGCACCGCGCACTCGGAGTTCCGCAGGCTCGGTGCCGTGGACTGGCAGCGGCGGGCGGGCGAACGTATGACGGCGCAACGCATGTCCACGCGGGTCGTCGAGACCATCGGTGAGTCCGACCGGCGACTGATCGAGGTGATCGCCGCCGGAGCGACCAACCAGCAGGCGGCCGGCCTGCTCGGGGTGAGCGAGAAGGCGATCGAGGCGCGACTGACCCGGCTCTACCGGCGCACCGGCCTGCGTTCGCGGGTCGCGCTCGTCCGTGAGTACGGCGGCGAACAGTCCGACACCGCTTGACCGGTCAGGCGGGGTCGCCGTGCCCCGTGC
>DASXYT010000100.1:0-15203 GCA_036502345.1 Pseudonocardiaceae bacterium
GTACGGCCCGAGCACCAGGCCGGTGCGCGCCACCAGCACCCGGTGTTCGCCGAAGTACAGTCGCGCGGCCAACTCGCCGCCTGCCTTGGACTCGCCGTAGCCACCGTCGTCGGCGTCCGGCGTAGCGGGTACGACTGGTGCGTCTTCCGCCATGCCGGGCACCAGCGGCGCCTGGTACACCGAGCGGCTGGAGACATACGTGTAGTGGTCGGCCGAGTCGGCCAGCAGTCGGGCGGTGTCGGCCACCGCGCGTGGCGCGCCGCTCCACGTGTCGATCACCGCGTCCCACCGCTGCCCGGCCAGCACGTCCACGCCACCGGGCACCGTGCGGTCACCGTGCAACGCCGTCACGCCCTCCGGCGCCGGGCCGCTGGCGCCTCGGTTGAACACGGTCACCGTCCAGCCACGGGCGACCGCGTCAGCGACGACGGCTCTGCCGACGAACCACGTACCACCCAGCACGAGCAGGCGCATACGCTGATCTTTCCGCAGCCGCCACCGAATTGCCAGCGCGACGATCCTCGGCCCGGTCCAATTCGGATTGGCAGCAGATGTTGCCAGCCTGATCAAATTCGCTCCGCCCACCGAAACAAACGGCCTATTAATAATTCATGGCTTCATGTGACGCCACGGATATCTCATTGAACTCCGATATGCTGGCCGGACCCAGTCATGATGACCGAGGGTCACGGCGTCACTCCGGGGCGCCATGTAGCTGCCGCTCCGGCGGTTGACCGTGGGGAGTGCCATGCCTTACGCAGCCGGCCACTCTGGCATCGCACGGTGGCGAAACGTCGCCCTGTACGTGGTGTTCGCCCTGATACCGGCCGCGATCGTGGTGCTCATCATCCACGGCATACCCGTCGGCGCGGCCCGGCACGCGCCAGCCGTCACGCACACCACGACGACGCTCCAGGTGTATCGGGTGTTGCTGGCCATCGCGCTCATCGTGGCGGTCGCACACCTGATGGCCACCGTGGCCGAGAAGCTCGGTCAACCGAGGGTGATCGGCGAGATCATCGCGGGCCTGCTGCTCGGGCCGTCCGTTCTCGGCGCTGTGGCACCCGCCGTCACACACTGGTTGTGGACACAGCAGATGGTCTCCTTTCTTGCCGTTCTCGCCCAGTTGGGCGTGGTGTTCTTCATGTTCCTGATGGGCCGGGACCTGACGTTTCCGTTGCTGCGCGGCAACCGCGGCCGTGCACTGTTGACCGGACACACCGCGATCGCGGTCCCGTTTCTGGCCGGCGTCGTGCTCGCGGTGACCATGCTCGCGCACTATCGCGAGTCCACGGTCTCCCCCGTGGCGTTCGTGCTTTTCTGTGGGGTCGCGTTGAGCATCACCGCGTTCCCCGTGCTGGCCCGGATACTGACCGACCGAGGGCTGCGGCACACCAGGATCGGCACCCTTGGTATGGCCACCGCGGGGATCAGCGATGTCAGCGCGTGGTGCGTGCTGGCCGTGGTGGTGGCCATCGTGCACGGCCACTCCAGCACCGAGGCGCTGCGCACGGTCGCGCTGGCCGTGGCGTTCGGCGCGCTGATGTGGTGGGGTGTCCGGCCGTTGCTGGCGAAGCTCGCGGCCCGCACCGAGTCGGTCACCGCCAGCCGGGGCTGGTTGATGATCGTCATGCTGCTGGTCCTGCTGTGCTCGGCCGCCGCGACCCAGGCGATCGGCGTGCAGGCGATCTTCGGCGCGTTCATGGCCGGCCTGGTCGCGCCGAGGGCCCGCGCGGTGACCGAGTTCGCCTACCGCATCGAGGGGCCGACGAACTGGTTCCTGATGCCGATGTTCTTCGCCATCACCGGTATCCAGGTCAGCCTCGTGGCACTGCGCAGCGGCACGAACTGGCTGACCATCGTCGTCGTGATCCTGGTGGCGATCGTCGCGAAGATGTTCGGTGCCGCCGTGCCGGGCAAGCTCAGCGGGCTGGACAGCAGATCGGCCACCGGGCTGGGCGTCATGATGAGCTGTCGGGGCCTGACCGAGTTGATCGTGCTGCAACTCGGTTTCTCCCTCGGTGTCTTCTCGGTCAACCTGTTCGTGCTGTTCCTGGTGATGGCGCTGGTCACGACAGCGTTCACCGGGCCCGTGCTGGCCCTGCTGTATCCAGAACCGGTGGTGGCGGCACAACAGGCCGAGGCGAAGGCCGAGGTGGCGGCCGCCGAACTGCCGATGTGGGCGCGGACGGTCTCGCGGGCTTAGGCATGGCCACATCTGGGTAGCTCGTAGTGCAGCGCACCCAGCGCGCATTGACGAGCACTGGAGGCAGCCATGAGCGACGTGGCCCATTCGGCCGGGAACAAGGCGGAGGACGAGGCGGAGGACAGGGCCAGCCAGGTCGAGCACAACAAGGCTGTGCAGGTGCTCGGCCGTTTCGGCGATGTCTGCTACGGCGTCGTGCACATCGTGGTCGCGGTGCTGGCGATCAAGCTGGCGTTCGGCGGATCCGGTCACTCGGTGGACCAGAAGGGTGCGGTGGCGTCGATCGCGGCGCAGCCGTTCGGTGAAGTGGTGCTGTGGCTGATCGCGGTCGGTCTGGTCGCGTTCGGTGCCTGGCAGTTACTCTGCGCCGCCGTCGGCTTCCACTGGGTGGACAAGGAGGGTAAGCGCACCCGGCGCAGGATCGGGGCGGCAGGGCGTGCTGTCGCAGTACTGGCGATCGCGGTGTTCACCGTGCGCCTGCTGCTGTCCGATCCGAGCAAGTCCACCGACAGCCAGTCCAAGCAGTTCACGGCCCGACTGATGTCCGTGTCCGGCGGCCGGATCCTGGTCGGCGTGGTGGGGCTCGCGATAGTGGTCGCGGCCGCGATGCTCGGCTACCGGGGTGTGCGACAGAAGTTCGTCCGGGACCTGAACCTCGGCAGGCTGCCGGTGACCGCCCAGCGGTGGACCAAGCGGCTCGGTGTGGTCGGCTTCCTGGCCAAGGGCGTCGCCTACGCCATCGTCGGCATCCTGGTGCTGGTCGCGGCGATCACGTTCGACCCCAACAAGGCCGGTGGCCTGGATGACGCGCTGCGCACGCTGGCGGCCCAGCCGTTCGGCGCCGTCCTGCTGGTCATCGTGGCGCTCGGCCTGGCCGCCTACGGTGTGTACTGCTTCTTCGAGGCCCGTTGTCGGAAGGGCTGACGGATCAGCGCGGCACGGCCTTCTTGCCCTGCGCGATGCGCTGGGCCCTGATCATCGAGAACCGCTCGGACTGGGCCTGCTTGTCCCCGAAAACCAGCTCGGAGATGGCGTCGTAGATCATCTCCGGCTCCGGCAGGTGGTCGATCCGGTTGAACGCCTGGATCTGGCCGGCCGACTCGACCACCACGGTGCCGAAGCCGAACAGCCGGCCTGCCGCGCTGCGCTCGTAGGTCAGGTCGGTGACCTTGGTCAGGGGCATCATCGCGATGCGCGTCGTGAACACTCCGGTGGCCAGCACGAACCGCTTGTCGGTCACCACCAGCAATTCGTCCCACCACTCGTAGAGCGTGTAGGCGAACCGCAGGAGGATCAGCAGCCCGGCATACCAGAGGATGGTCATGAACAGCCAGGCGTCCGACGGCAGCAGCATCGACACCATGATGACGACCGCCAGCAGCGCGATCGCCTCGAACGCGTCCCACGCGACGACGGACCAGTGCCGACGGACCCGGATCACCCTGCGCTCGGACGGTAAGAGGTAATCGTCCGGATCATGCGAAGCGGCCATGATCGAGGATGCCACGCGGAGCCGAAAACCACTCACGCGGCACCCCAACACCGCATCAAATGATGCGGTTCGTCTCGCACGTCGGCCAGCCGGGTCCGACGGCCCGGGTCCGGATCAGGGGTTCGGCTTGGCGACCAGGGCGTCCCACATCGCCTTGTCCGCCGCGAAGTACTCGCGGACATAGCCGTAGACGGTCGATGCGACGCCCACCGACAGCGAGTCGATGCCGACGCCGTAGCCGGTCACGTCGTTGGCCCGGCACAGCGCGACAGCACGGGCCACGTGGAACGTCTGCGTCACCAGGATCGCCTGGTTGACGCCGAACACCCGATGGGCGCGCGCACAGGTGTCCCACGTGTTGAAGCCGGCGCGGTCGACCACCACCTGCTTGGCCGGCACGCCGTGTGCGACGAGGTAGTCCCGCATGACGTCCGGTTCGTCGTAGCCGTGCTGGTCGTCGTTGCCGCTGACCAGAATCGTCTCGACCCTGTGCCGCGTGAACAGGTCCACGGCGGCGTCGAGCCTGCTGGCCAGAAACGCGGTCGGGCGGTTGCCGTCGACACGCGCACCGAACACCAGCGCCACAGGCAGGCTCGGGACGGTGGCCGGGTCACGCAGATAGGGTGCGGCCAGCGAACGTTCCCACACCGTCGGCGCCGTGGCGATCACGATCACCAGCACCAACCAGGCGATCAGCGGCCAACGCCAGCGGCGCAGCCTGCCCGGGGCAGCCGTAAGCCGCTGACCAGCGCTGTCCTGCTCAACCTCGTCCACTGTGCCTGGACGCTACCGCAGCGGACCAGCCATACGTGGGATGCTGCGACCATCCTGGGTGACGCGGGCGTCCGGTCGCGGTTTCGCGTGTTTGGGCTTGGCCGGCCGGCCACATCACCCGGCGGTGCCCAACGCCGACACGGCATGCCGGCTCGCTAGACCTCCTCCGCTGCCTCGTCCATGCCGCACCCGACGTCGAACACTCCAAGGCGAGGGAGCGGAGGCAATCAAGCCCAAACCAGAAACCGCGACCGCCGAGCGGTTCAGTCCCGGATGCCTTCCACCAAGGCCCGTTGCAGGCGGTCGGCCGTGGCGACGTCCGGTTGGCGGGCGGCGAGCACGTCGGCGTACAGGAACGATTCGCCGAGGCGCACCAAGGCGTACGCGAGCGCGTCCGGTTCGATCAGCGGCACCAGGCCGTTCTCGGCCATGTCGCGGCGCAACAGTGCTTCGACGAACGCCACGATCCCGGTCTGCACCCGGCCACGCGGATCGGTGAGGACCCGGATCGCCAGGGCGGGTTCGTCGTCCAGCAGCCTGCGCATGCCGGGTGCCGTGGACACGAACCTGTTGATGTACCGGCCGGTGCCCGACGTGTGCAGCGCTCCGGGCGGCCGCTCCGCCTCCCAGCGTTTCGCGGCCGCCATCAGCGTGCGTTCGGTGAGCAGCCACAGTGCCTTGCTCAGCAGTTCCTCGCGCCCACCGACCCGCCGGAACAGCGTCGCCCTGGACACGCCGAGTTCGTCGGCAAGGCCCTGCATGTCCAGGCGCCTGCCGTCCAGCACCCAGCGGGCGGCACGGTTGACGAAACGCCCGGCAACCGTGTCGGCCGAGGTGGGCGGGCTGGAGAGCACCGGGGCGGTGGTATCAGACCTGGTCCGACCCTGCCTGCTCCGCTTGCGCGGCTCCGCTGAGCACACTGTCCACAATGGCCTGAGCGGTCGGCCCGTACGGCGGCAGGAACGCATCGGCGAGATCGCCGGTGCCGCGCACGACGACGCCACGCGGGTTGGAGAACTCACGGAACCCCTCGATGCCGTGGTGCCGCCCGGTGCCACTCTGCCCGACACCGCCGAAACCGAGTGCCGGCAACGCACCCTGGACGGCGCACACGTTGACGCACGCGCCACCGGAGGTGGTCTGCAGCAGTACGTGCTCCGCGAGGTCGGCGTCCTTGCTGTAGACGTACAGCGCGAGCGGGCGCTCACCGGCGTTGACCTCGGCCAGCGCGGTGTCCAGGTCGTCGTACGGGATGACCGGCAGGATCGGGCCGAAGACCTCCTCCTGCATGATCCGCAGGTCCTTCGGCGGGTCGACCACCAGGGTCAGCGGCAGCCGCCGGGTCGCCGGGTCACCGTCGCCACCCAGCGACACCACCCGGGCGCCTGCGGTCCTGGCCTCGTCGGTCATCGCGACGATCCGGTCGAGATGGCGCTCGGTGATGATGCCGGTGCAGTCGGCCGAGGACGCGTAGTCGGGCAGTTCGCTGGTCAGGTAGTGCTCGGCGTGCGTGACGAACGCGTCCACCTGGGCGCGCGGGACCAGCGCGTAGTCGACCGAGATGCACATCTGGCCGTTCTTGATCAGCTTGGTGCCGACGACGCTGCGCACGCTCTCCGCGTCCACGCTGTCCTCGGTCAGGATGGCGGGGCACTTGCCGCCCAGTTCCAGCGTGACGGGCACCAGGTTCTGCGCGGCCGCCAGCGCGATCTCGCGGCCGATGGCCGGGCTGCCGGTGTAGAGCAGGTGGTCCCAGCGCAGGGTCGGGAACTCCTTGGCCAGCGCCAGGCCGCCGACGGCCACGGCGACGCGGTCCTCGGGGAAGGTCTCGGCGACCATCCGCCGCAGCAGGGCCCCGCAGGCGGGCGTGTAGTCCGACGGCTTGATGATCACGCGGTTGCCGGCGGCGAGCATCTCCACCAGCGGACCGACCGACAGGTCGAACGGGAAGTTCCACGGGACGATGTTGCCGACGACGCCCTTGGGCTGGTAGCGGATGCCGGCCCTGGCGGTGCCGTAGAAGGCGGGTTCGGCGTGCCGCTCGTCCTCGGCCAGCCAGGTGTCCAACTGCTCGGCGGCGAAGGCGGCCCGGCCCGCGACGCCGAGTACCTCGACCAGGTCGGTGAACAGCTCGGGGTGGGCACCGAAGTCGGCGATCATCGCCGCCCGGATCTCCTCACGGTGGCCGAGCACCATGCCGGCCAGCGCCATCAGGTGGCTCCTGCGGGTGGCGACGTCCGGATAGGGGTCGGCCAGGAAAGCCTTACGTTGTACGGCGAACAACCGGTGCAACTCGGCGATGGCCGGGCCGTCGTCGACATCGGAGCCACTGATCGGAGTGACGAGCGAGGTCATCAGGATCTCCTGACCGTGAGACGACACTGTCTCGTGATGAAACATTTTCCGAAAGTGTTGCACACTTGATGTGTCCAGTGCCATATTGACCCCCATCCCAGCCGCTCGACAAGAACGGACCAGCATGTCGTCAAATGCACTGGACGAGGCAGAGTCGCCGTCCATCCAGGTCAGAAGTGGCATCTGGGGCCGTCAACTCGGCCGCTACCCCGCGAACTGGCCTCGAGCGGTCTACCTGGGCATCGTCGTCATCGCCACGATCACGCTCTACTACGAGCTGTACGTGCAGGGCTCGGTGGCCACCGAGATCGCCGCTGACCTGCACATGTCCCTTGCCTACCTGATCACCGTGTCGATCGTCGGCAACGCCCTCGGCGCGCTGGCCTCGGTGGTCGCCGGCCTCGCCGACCGGTGGGGCCGGGCGAACCTGGTCGTCTACGGCTTGGCCGTCACCGGCGCGCTGGTCCTGTTCGGTCTGGCCAACTCGCACACCAAGCTGACCTACCTGATCCTGTTCGCGGTCGTCAGCTTCGTCGAGGGCATGATCCTGGTCGCCACACCGGCACTCGTCCGGGACTTCTCGCCGCAGTTGGGCAGGGCGTCGGCGATGGGCTTCTGGACGCTGGGCCCGGTGGTCGGCAGCCTGGTCGTGTCCGAGGTGTCCAGCCACACCCTGACCAGCCACCCCGACTGGCAGTTCCAGTTCCGGGTCTGCGGGATCGTCGGCCTCGTCGTGTTCGTCATCGCGTTCGCAGGCCTGCGGGAACTGGCTCCCCGGCTGCGTGACCAGTTGATGATCAGCCTGCGCGAGCGGGCGCTGATCGAGGCGCGCGCCCGCGGCATCAACCCGGACGAGGCGCTGAAGGGCCACTGGCGGCAGATGCTGCGCGGTGACATCGTCGGACCGGCGTTCGCGATCAGCATCTTCCTGCTGTTCTACTACATCGCCGTCGGCCTGTTCGTGGTCTTCTTCGCCACCACGTTCGGCTACAGCCTGGCCAAGGCCAACGGGTTGGGCAACTGGTACTGGAGTATCCAGGCGCTTGCCCTGATCCTCGCGGGCATCGTGTCCGACCGGCTCAAGGTGCGCAAACCGCTGATGCTGTTCGGCGGCGTGATGAGCGCCGTCGGTGTCGCGCTGTTCGCCATCGCGACCACGCATCCGGACACGACGTACTACCACTTCGTGTGGATCATCCTGCTGATCTCGATCGGTGGTGCGATCGCGTTCGCGGCGTGGATGGCCGCCTTCACCGAGACCGTGGAGAAGCACAATCCGGCAGGTACAGCGACCGGCCTTGCGGTGTGGGGCGCGACGCTGCGCACCGTCGTCGTGGCCGCGCTGATCGGCCTGATCTTCGCCGTCCCGGCCGCCGGCACGCTGGTCGACCAGGGTCCTGCGGTGACCGCGGCGGTCGCCGGTACGGACCCGACGCTGAACGCGTCGGAGAACGCGACCGTCAAGGCGGTCGCCGCCGACCCGACGATCGTGCCCAAGGTGCAGGCGTTGGCGGCGCAGTACAAGGCTCAACTCGCCACAGCGGCACTACTCAAGCCGGCCACAACGGCTGCGCTCACGGCAAATCCGACCGACCCGGCCACCCAGGCCGAGGCGCTCAGTGAGATCTCCGGCAAGTCGGTCGCCGACGTGGCCAAGGTCGTGACGCTCAGCGCGCAGTACAAGGACCAGTTGGCCACCGCGGCCACGCTGGATCTGCCCACCCAGGCCGCACTCGCCAACAACCCGACCCCGGCCATCCAGGCCAAGGCCGTCGGCGAGATCGCGGCGGGCCGCCACCTGGCACCGGCGGCAGCGACTGCCAAGTTGCAGGCACTGGGCCAGGTGCCACCTGCCGACCTGGCATTCCTGTCGGCCAACGGCGCAGCGGTCCAGACCGCGGGCGCGCAGTTGACCGCGTTGGGTGCCGTGCCGGCCGCTGATCTGGGCTTCCTCGGCAAGTACGGCACCGGCCTGAAGGACCCCAAGGTCGTCGGTGCGCTGACCGTGCTGCAGAAGCAGGGCCCGATCGTGCAGCAGGCACAGAAGGACGCGCCCGGCCAGTGGCAGCGCTGGTGGTGGATCTGCCTTGCCGGCCAGTTGCTGTTCCTGCCGTTCATCTGGCTGATGACCGGTCGGTGGAGCCCGGCCAAGGCCCGCGCCGACGCAGCGGCGCACGACGAGGCGGTCAGCCGCGAACTCGCCGCGCTGACCAGCGACGAGAGTGGCAGCGAACCGGCTGTCTGACGACCGCGCCGCCTGTCCGGAGCCCCAGAGCTCTCAACAGCCCTGGGCAGGCGGCGTGCTCAGCTGGCCGGTGAACCTGGCCAGCTTGAATCCCATGTGGACAGCCAGCCGGTCGTCCCCGTTGCGTAGGTCGATACCGCCGATGCGTTCCGCCTTCTGCAACCGGTAGTACAGCGTGCCCCGGTGCAGGTGCAGGCGTTCGGCGGTGGCTTTGGCGTCGCAGCCCAGGTCGAGATAGGTCTCCAGGGTGAGCACCACCGGTTCGTCACCGGAGCGCAACACCGCGGCCAGCCGAGGATCCAGCACGGCGGACGCGATCTCCTCGGACGGCAACTGGGCGAGAATGCGGAACACCCCGAGATCGCGCCACCGAGGCAGATCGCCGACGGTCGGCACCAGTTGCGCCACCTTCGCGGACAGCCGGGCCTGTTGATAGGACGTCGCCGCCGCGATCATGCGCTCCTGCGGCTCACCGACCGACGCGATCACCCTGCACTCGGCATGCTGCCTGCCCCGCCTGCGCAACAGCGACTCCCGTGCCTCGTGCGCGAGCCGGTGCGCGTCGGAGTCGTCCTCTACCGAGCGCAGCTGGACCAGTAGCACGCCGTGGTCGCCGGAGACCGCGTGCAGGTGCTTGATGCCCTGGCAGTGTCGTGCCACCTCGGCCAGTGCCTCGGTGATCGTCGGCCGGACCAGGTGCTCGGCGAGGCCGAGTGGTTGCAGCACCACGACAGCACCCGGCGCGTGCACGTCCAGCGTCGCCGACTCGGCGATCTGCTGCACTGCCAACTCGCGTAGCTCCGCCGACGACGACAACAACTGGGTGACGACCGAACCGGCCAGCTGTCTGTTCAGTTGTTCCTCGTAGAGCAGCATGCCGACGTGTTCCGCGACGTCCCGGACGACGGAGATCTCGGCGGCGCCCAGCCGCAGGTCGTCGTCGATCAGCCACAGGAAGCCCATCAGCCGGTTGAGGTAGCGCACCGGGGCACACAGCCTGCCCAGCACCCCGACACTGGGATCACGCGGCGTCCGCATCGGTTCGGTGGCCCCCACGATGCCGAACTGGCGGAGCCACACCTTGATGTCGTGGCTGGTTTCCCTGCGCAGGATGGATTCGCGGCGCACGTCGTCGATCGGCTCGCCGTGCGTCGAGTACGCGATCATCCGCGCCTCTTGGTCCTCGAGGACTGTCGGCGCACCGAGTCTGGTGGCCAGGTCCTCCACGAAGTTCTGGAGTTCGGCGTGGGTCACCGTGCGTCACCCCGATCCCTCGGCCGGTGGCTCAACAAGATAGTCAACCATTCGGGTGCCGAAACCCGTAACGCCGACTTGCTTGTTAACCAAATGGACAAGAGTGATCAGGGAGACCGGGGTGCGCCGGTATCCACAAAGGGCTATCGGCCCACCGCGTAACCTTGTCCGCCACGCGCATTCGCCGCTGCTTTCAGCCATTCGCCGTCCCTGGCCACGGCACTCGTCCTACCGAGCGACCACGGCGGTGTGACAGTGATCTCGTGCCCACGCCTGGCCAGTTCGGCCAGCACGTCGGGACCGAGCCGGTCCTCGGCCAGCAGTCGCGCAGGGTCGGCCTCGCGCGGGTAGAACGAACTGACCGGATGCAGCGAGTGCCAGTCGGCCGAGTCCAGCGCCTCCTGCAGGTTCTGCTTGCCGTGCACGACATTGAGGAAGAAGTGCAGCGTCCACTGGTCCTGCATGTCGCCACCGGGGGTGCCGAACGCCAGGTACGGTTCGCCTTCGCGCAGCGCCATCGACGGCGACAGTGTGGTGCGCGGCCGCATTCCCGGCCGGATGGTGTCCGGCAGGCCCTCCTCCAGCCAGAACATCTGCCCACGCGTGGTGACGCAGAAGCCGAGATCGGGAATCACCGGTGAACTCTGCAGCCAGCCGCCGCTGGGCGTCGCCGTGATCATCATGCCGTTGCTGTCGACCACGTCCAGGTGGCAGGTGTCGCCCCTGACGTGACCGTCGGACGTGACGGTCGGCTCACCGACACCGGCCGCGGGGCGCCTGCCGTCCGGGGTGGACCAGCGGGTCGGCAGCATCGGCTGCCGGTCCCCCGGGCTGCCAGGCCGGTACTCCAGGGACACCTGACCGTTGATCAGCTTGGCCCGCTGGGCGTTGTAGGCCGGGTCGAGCAGTTCGGCCATCGGCACGTCGACGAAGTTCGGGTCGCCGTACCACGCCTCACGATCGGCGAAGGCCAGTTTCGTGGCCTCGACAATGGTGTGCACCCAGTCGGCGGACAGATGCTCGGCCGCGGCGAGGTCGGTGTGCGCGAGTAGCGCCAACTGTTGCAGGAACACGGGTCCCTGGCCCCACGGGCCGGTCTTGCAGACGGTGTACTCGCCGTAGTCGAAGGTCTGCGGCTCCTCGACGGTCGGCTCCCACGCCGCCATGTCGTCGGCGGTGAGCAGACCGCGGTGTGGCCGGCCCGATGTGTCCATCACCTCCTCGTTCGCGCAGAACGTCCCGATCGCTTCGGCGACAAAGCCCCGGTACCAGACATCCCGGGCGGCGGCGAACTGTCCGTCCCGGTCCGAAGTCCGCGACTCCGCCTCGGCGATCAGCCGCTCGTACGTGCTGGCCAGCACCCGGTTGCGGAACCGGTCACCGGCGGCCGGCGCCCCTCCGCTGCGCAGCCAGGTCGCGGCCGAACTGGGCCAGTGCTCACGGAACATGTCCGCGACGCTCTCGATGGACTGGGACACCGCGAGCAGCAGCGGATGACCCGAATGCGCCAGCGCGAGGGCGGGCGCCAACACGTCGCGCAGCCGCCAGGTGCCCCACTGTTCGACCAGCCGCGTCCAGGCGCCGAACGCGCCGGGCACCACGGCGGGCAGTTGACCGGTGCCGGGCACCAGGTCCAGGCCGAGGTCGGCGAACGCGGCCGGGGTCGCGGCCATCGGTGCCACGCCCTGGCCGCAGATCACCGAGACACCGTTGTCCCACAGCAGGATCGGCACCTCGCCACCCGGACCGTTGAGGTGTGGTTCGACCACCTGGAGCACGAACCCGGCGGCCGCGGCGGCGTCGGCCGCGTTGCCGCCGCGTTCCAGCACGCTCATTCCCGTACTGGAGGCGAGCCAGTGGGTGCTGGCCACCATCCCGAAATCGCCGACCAGCTCAGGCCGGGTGATCAACATGCGCACTCCTCGCGGTCGCGATGTCCTGGTCACCGTGGCCAGGGTCGACCAGATGACACCACTGTTCTACCGCGACGAGCCGGTGGACGCGCCATCGGTGTGCTGGACTGGGAGCGTTCCTGGACCGAACGGAGGCACCCATGCCCGCATCCAACCCTCGTGTCGTACTGCGTCAGCAACTCGCCGCCGGCGAGTTGATCGTCGCGCCGGGAGTGTTCGACGGTATCTCGGCGTCACTGACCGCGCGGCTCGGTTTCGGCGCGGCCTACCTGACCGGTGCCGGTGTGGCGGCGTCCGGCTTCGGGTTGCCGGACATCGGTCTGGTCACCCAGACCGAGATGGTGGAACGGGCCAGGATGATCGTGCGCGCCACCGACGGTCTGCCGGTGATCGCCGACGCCGACACCGGCTACGGAGCCGTGTTGAACGTGGTCCGCACCGTGCGGGAGTACGAGACGGCAGGCGTCGCCGCGATCCAGTTGGAGGACCAGGCGTTTCCGAAGAAATGCGGTCACCTACCGGACAAAGATCTCATCGGTGCCGACGAGTTCGCCGTCAAGATCGAGGCCGCAGTGGACACGCGAATCGATCCAGATCTGGTCATCATCGCGCGCACCGACGCCAGGGGGCCGTTCGGTATCGATGAGGCGATCGCCAGGGCGAACCGGTATGCGGACGCAGGCGCCGACGTGATCTTCGTCGAGGCGCCGCAGAGTGTCGACGAGATCGAACGGATCGCCAAGGAGGTGTCGGCTCCGCTGCTGATCAACCTGGTGGTCGGCGGTCTGACACCACTGGAGTCGACGCAGCGGCTGAACGAACTCGGCTACGCGATCGCGATCTACCCGACGGTGCCGCTGCACGCGGCCGCCGTGGCGATGCTGTCCGGCCTGGCCGAACTGGCCGGCAGGGATCCTGCCGAGTTCATGCCGAACGACATCGCGGGCCTGTTTCAGCTGGTCGGCCTCGCGGAGTGGTCCGGAATCGGCGATCGGTTCCCGACCACGGGTACGTCCGTCCAGAATGGACCGAACAAGTAATTCACACGACCTGTTAATTCCTGATAAAACGAGTCAGGTATCACGTGCGTGAGTCTTTTGGTCGCCCGGATACGTACCGGAGTCATGCTACCAAGGATTTCAGTGCGGAAAATCGGATTCGGCATCCCGCTGGCGGCCGTCGCGGTGCTGGCAGCGGCATGCGGCGGCTCGACCAGCACGGCGGCGCCACCACCGAGTGCGGCAGCGCCGACATCCGCAGCGGCGAGTCCATCGGGGTCGAGTTCCTTGGGGGCAGCCATCACCCTGAAGACGAACAACGGCAGCAAGGGCATCTTCCTCACCGACCAGGCCGGTAAGACGCTGTACCTGTACACGGTCGACAAGAGCACCACGTCGGCCTGCTACACCGGGTGCGCGACGCTCTGGCCGCCGCTGATCGCGAAGGGTGCGGTGCAGGTGGCAGGCGACGCGTCGGCCAAGGACGTCGGTGAGACCACCAGAACCGACGGCACGAAGCAGGTCACCTACGCAGGCCACCCGCTGTACTACTTCGCGGGCGACAGCGCCCCTGGTCAGACCAAGGGCGAGGACCTGCAGGGCGTGTGGTTCCTGGTCGGCCCGGCCGGCAACACGATGAAGTGACCAGCGCCTGCCCACCGGCGTAGCATTGGACCAGGAAGTCCAATGCTAGCCGGGGACAGGAGCGGGCAACCGATGCGCAGGGGCGACCTGGTGCGTGAGCATCCGATGCTGTACCACATGGCGGCGGACGGCACCTGGCCCGCGATCCAGGCACGGGGCCTGCTGAGCACGCAGGCGATTGTCGATCTCTACGCCCCGCCGCCGCCGGGGCGGGCCGAGATCTTGTCGGTCGTCCGCAGAACAGCGATCACACTGGACGACCCAGTACTCGGACCTGCGGTGATCCGAGACCAGACACCGCTCCGGTTCCTTGACGAGTGCCTACAGCCCGGCACGTCGGCACAGGAGTTCCTGCACGCGCTCAACAACCGGGTCTTCTTCTGGCTCACCCGCCAGCGGCTCGGCACCCTGCTGAACGCCAGGCTCAACCGGCAACTGGCGCATACCGTTCTGTCCGTCGACACCGGCGAACTGTTGGCCCGGTATGGCGACCAGGTCCAACTGTCGCCGTACAACACGGGAAGCACGTACGCGCGGACCTCGCCCCGTCGCGGCCCGGACATCTTCGTGGACGTGGAGGAGTATCCGCACGACGCGTGGCGGGCGAGGCGCGGCAAGACCGGCGACGCGGTCGTCGAACTCACGCTGCCCTATTCGGTGCCGGACATCGTGGACATGACCGTCCGGGTCGAGCGCTGGGCTGGTGGCGTCCCGGTTGAGACATTGTTCGAACGAGCATCGGCGCCCGTCACCGGGTGATCGGCGGGCGCACGGTGATCACAGTGCCGGACAGGTGGTCGGCCGCGTCGCTGCACAGGAACGTGGTCAGCGCGACGATGTCGTCCGGCTGCCCGATCCGCCCACCCGGGTAGTTGGCGGCCACCCGCGTGAGATGGTCCTCGCCGACGATGTCCCGCATGCCGGGGGTGTCGGTGAGACCGGGCGCGATGGCGACCGTGCGGATGCCCTGATCGGCCAGTTCCAGGTGCACGACGTTGTTCAGGATGTTGATCGCCGCCTTCGAGCCACCGTAGGCGGCGGCGCCCGGACCTGCCTGCGTGCCGATGACGCTGGACAGATAGACGATCCGACCCCCGCCGTGCCGGATCATCAGCGGCGCGAAGTGTTTCGTGGTCAGGAAGCTGCCGATCACGTTCGAGCTGAACACCCGCTCCAGGACCGAGACCTCCACGTCCAGCACGGGGTGACTGCCCGGCATCCAGCCAGCGTTGTTGATCAGCGCGTCGACCCGGCCCCAGGTGGCGTCGACCTCGGCGGCGGCCGCGATCACCTCGTCCTCACGGCTGACGTCGGCCGCCAG